>NZ_JBJHAD010000024.1:0-44512 GCF_054050875.1 Blastococcus sp. SYSU DS0541
CATCTAGAATGAAACCGAGCACGACCCCGGCCGCCCGCGCCCGGCCGGCGCGCCCCCCCCCCCCCCCCCCCCCCCCCCCCCCCCCCCCCCCCACCCCCACCCCCGTCCCCCCTGCACCACCACCCTGGAGTTCCCACCATGCCCACGAGCCGCACCGCTCGTGCCGCCCTCGCCGGCGCCGTCCTGCTCACCCCGTTGACCGGCTGCGCGGCCACCGGCACTCCCGCTGCGCCCCCCGCGACCGGCGACACCACCGGCACGCTGCCGACCGCGCACGTGCACGCCGTCGCCGTCGACCCCGGCGACGGTGCACTGCTGCTGGCCACCCACGAGGGGCTGATCACCGTCGACGCCGACGGTGGGCCGGCAGCCGTCGGCCCGGTCATCGACCTCATGGGGTTCACCGTCGTCGGCCCCGACCACTACCTGGCCTCGGGTCACCCCGGGCTGCGCACCGACCTGCCCAACCCGGTCGGGCTCATCGAGAGCACCGACGGCGGGACGACCTGGACACCGCTGTCGCGCGCCGGCGAGTCGGACTTCCACGCCCTGACCGCCCTGCCCGGCGGCGGCGCGCTGGGCTATGACGGGACCCTGCGCCGCACCACCGACGGCACCACCTGGGAGCCGCTGGGCATCCCGGCCGAGCCGCACACCCTCGCCGCCGCCCCCGACGGCCAGGTGCTCGCCACCACCGGCGCGGGGCTGCTGCGCTCCACCGATGCCGGAGCGACGTGGGCGCCGGTGGACGACGTGCCGCTGCTGCAGGTGGTCACCTGGTCCGGCGACGGCACGGCCGCGGTCGGGATCACACCGGACGGGGCGGTGTGGACCAGCACCGACGGCGCGGTCAGCTGGGTGCAGCAGGGGCAGCTGGACGGGACGCCGCAGGCGGTCGCGGCGACCACCGACGACGGCGACCTGCGCGTCCTCGTGGTGACCGACCACGGCCTGCTCGAGTCCACCGACGGCGGCGCCACGTTCACCGCGGTGCTGTCGGCCTGAGTCCCGGCACCGGTCAGCCGGTCGGGCAGTCGCGCAGCGCCGAGTCCTCGGGCCTCTGGTCCTGGCCCGTGGGCGGCACGGAGGTGACGGCCCAGTGGTGCATGTCCTGCCTTCCATGGCCGTGACGTGACCGGCGTTGCTACCGTCGACATCGCCGATCCCCTGTCCCGCGCGCAGAGTCGCAGGTCAGGAGCCCGGAGGAGGGCTCGCCTAGTGGCCGATGGCGGCGGTCTTGAAAACCGCTAAGAGGTAACCCCTCTTCGTGGGTTCGAATCCCACGCCCTCCGCAGTGTGATGTCGCAGGACATCGGCATGGCCCGGACCCACGATTGGTGGGTCCGGGCGGTGCCTTGCTCCCGAGCCCGTGCCGCCCGGCCGCGGATGTGTCGGACGTCTCAGAACGGCACGCCGCGTCCCAGCGCGTGAGACGACGCCGAACCGTTTCCGGCGCATCCGAAACCGTTTCGCAAGGGTAAAGAGCCAGGTCGCTGCGGCAGTCGCTGACGCTCGGTCACGCTCCGGTGCGTGACCGGTCCGTACCGCTGTGTGGACAGGGTTGCGAGGCTCACCTAACGTCCCGGCCGACCGCCCGAGAGGGCCGCCGGTGGCCCCCCGCCGGTCGGCTGGACGGTCTTCCTCTGACCCAGGAGACGCATCCTTGAAGAGAGCTCTGGCCGTCGTCGCCGGCGCCGCCCTGGTCATGGCGGTTCCCGTGACGGCTTCCGCCGCACCCCCCGCTGAAGGCGCGCCCGCGAACCCCCAGCGCGCCCACGACCTGCCCAACCCGCTCGCCGAGACGCAGCAGGAGCTGCGCGCCGAGGCGCTCGAGCAGGTCCTCACCGGGCAGGCCACGCCGCGTGGCGACAACAAGGTCGTCGAGGTGGCGCGCGGCCGCTACGTCGAACTGGCCCAGGAGGACAGCGACGCGATCTGGACCGTCCTCGGCGAGTTCAGCGACCTGCCGCACAACTCGATCCCCCAGCCGGACCGGTCGGTGGACAACAGCACCATCTGGACCGAGGACTTCTCGCAGGGGTACTTCGACACCCTGCTCTACAGCAGCGCGCCCGGCGTCAACTCGGTGGCGAACTTCTACGAGCAGCTCTCCTCGGGCCGCTACACCGTCACCGGTGAGGTCGAGGACTGGGTGCAGGTGCCGGGCACCGGCGCCTCCTACGGCGACAACGACCTGGGCGACAGCGCCGTCTGGGCCTTCATCAACGACTCGGTCAACGCCTGGTACGACCGGCAGATCGCGGCGGGGCAGACCCCCGAGCAGATCGACCAGTACCTCTCGCAGTTCGACGTCTGGGACCGCTACGACTCCGACGGCGACGGCAACTTCGACGAGGCCGACGGCTACATCGACCACTTCCAGGCCGTGCACTCCGGCGAGGGCGAGGAGGTCGGCGGCGGCGTCCTCGGCGACGACGCCATCTGGAGCCACCGCTGGTACAACCAGACCAACCGGGTCGGCACCGCCGGCCCGACCGTGAACGGTGCGGTCAACCCGCTGGGCGGCACGCCGGTCGGCGGCTCGAAGTACTGGATCGGTGACTACACCGTCGAGCCCGAGAACGGTGGCGTCGGCGTCTTCGCCCACGAGTTCGGCCACGACCTCGGCCTGCCCGACCTCTACGACACCTCGGGCAACAGCGGCGGCGCGGAGAACAGCACCGCCTTCTGGACGCTGATGAGCTCCGGCTCCTACGGCAACTCCGGTCGCCCCGAGGACGGCATCGGCACCCAGCCGATCCACATGGGCGCCTGGGAGAAGCTGCAGCTGGGCTGGCTCAACTACGAGGTCGTGGATCCGGGTGAGAGCGCCGACCTGCGCCTCGGCCCGTCGGCCTACAACTCCAAGGAGAACCAGGCCGCCGTCGTCGTCCTCCCGGAGAGGGAGGTCACCACCGAGATCGGCACGCCGTTCGAGGGCGAGGACTTCTGGTACTCGGGCTCGGGCGACAACCTCGACCACAGCATGCTGGCCGCCAAGCCGGCCGGCGCCGGTGAGCTGACCGCCAAGGTCAGGTACCAGATCGAGCAGGACTGGGACTACGCCTACGCGGTCTGGTCCACCGACGGCGGCAACTCCTTCACCTCGATCCCGACGAACCTGTCGACGACGACCGACCCCAACGGCCAGAACTTCGGCCAGGGCATCACCGGCAGCACCGACGGCGAGTGGGTGGACCTGACGGCGAGCCTGGCGGGCGTGCCCGACGGCGCGCAGATCGGCTTCCGTTACTGGACCGACGGCGCGGCGACCGAGCCGGGCCTGCAGGTCGACGCCGTGGCCGTCGACGACGCCGCCGTGACCGAGTGGACGCTGGACGGCTTCGAGGTGACCACCGGGACGACGACGAACTCGTACTTCAACGCCTACATCCTGGAGAACCGGGCCTACACGGGCTACGACACCGGGCTGAAGACGGGGCCGTACAACTTCGGCGACCCGCGCCGGCCGAACTGGGTGGAGCACTTCCCGTACCAGGACGGTCTGCTGATCAGCTACTGGAACACCCAGTACAACGACAACAACGTCGGCACCCACCCCGGTGCGGGCCTGGTCCTGCCGGTCGACGCCCACCCGGGCCTGCTCTACGAGCCCACCGACGACGAGGGCGAGGACCGCACGAACGGGGAGAGCTGGCGCGCACGGGTGCAGTCCTACGACTCCACCTTCGGGCTCCAGGCGACCGACAAGATCACCCTCCACGACCCGGACACCGGTGTCGGCCAGAAGGTCGGCGGCCTCCCGGCCGTGCGCACCTTCGACGACACCAAGGACTGGTGGGTCGCGCCGGGCGAGCAGCCCGACGCCACCGGCTGGACCGGCGTCGACGTGCCCGAGACCGGGACGACGATCACCGTCACCGGGATGAGCGCCGCGGGTGCCCTCATGCAGGTCCGGGTCAACTGACCCGGTAGAACCACGCGAACGGCCCGCCGGCACCCGCCGGCGGGCCGTTCCGCGTTCCGGGACGCCGCGCGCCGCGGGCCTGTCCCGCGACATGCCGGACCGGCGGCCGGATCGGGGGTGACCGAGGTCGCACCGGGGGCATCCGCGCTGGTCAGCGGGTGCGAAGTCGACATGGCGGCGACCCGGGCGAGGGGTGACCGCCCCATCGGGGGGCCGGTCGCAACGATCGGGTGACGGGCCTTCCGGAGTGGCGTCGAACCCGCCGACGGGGAGTCCGGACAGCCGTAGCTTCTGCCGTGATCGCGGCACTTCCCCGGCCGCGACGCGCGCACGGAGGAGTCCCCTGGTGATCATGGGCACGATGCTGCTGTGGCCGGCCGCGACGGTGCTGGGCTTCCTGCTCTGCACCGCGGTGGTGGTCGCGCTCGGCACCAGCTCCACCGCCCGGTACGAGCACGCCCGTGCCGCCGCCGGCGAGCAGGCCCAGCGCGCCGCGGCGCGCTCCTCGGGCACCCATCCGGCCGGCCGCCGCGTCGCCGCCGCTCCCGCCGGCGGCGGGCAGGGGCAGCCGCGCCCCCGGGGGGTCGCCGTCGCCGTCCGCCCCGCCGCCGAGGCCCCCGCCCCGGCCCGCGTCGCCGTCGCCGCTCCGGGCGCCGGGCACGGCTGGTGGCTGGTCGACGAGGCGGCACAGGTGCTGGCCGGCCCGTTCGAGGACCGGATCGACGCCGACTGGGCGGCGCTGGCCGGCGGGCTGGCGGCGGTCTCCGTCTTCGGGGCCCCGCGCGCCGGCGGCGGCATCGCTCCCCGCCCCTCCCCGGCGGACCGCGCCTGGCTGGCCGAGCTCGGCGACCAGCTGGACCGGCTCCCCGAGGACTGGGACGCGCTGCTGACCGACACCGACCCGCTGACCACCCTGGTCGTGGAGGTCGCCGCCGCGCTGGTCGAGGCGGGGCTGCCGCTGCACGACGCCGCAGGCGCCGGGACGGGGGGCGGGGTCTGCCTGGTGCCCGAGGCCGCCTCCTGCGGGGTCCTGGTCAGCTGGCGCACCCACGACCGGATGGGCGTGCAGCGCTCGCGGGGCGACGCGGCGCTGGAGGCGGTGCAGGAGGTCATGGACGCCGCCCTCGCCGACACCCTCGCCGAGCTCGGCTTCGTCGTGCAGACCTACGGGGCCTCCGGCATCCCGCTGGTGACCGCGCTGCGCTGACCCGCGGCCTCGTTGCGGGGCAGGTGGCGCGCCGCTCCGGCGAGCGCCCGGAGGGTGAGCCGGCCGTCGGCCAGGCCGAGGCGCACCACGTCGTCGAAGACCGGCTGCCGCGACCCGGCGGAGCGGAGCACCGCGTCGACGAGGGCCGGCCGGTGGCTCAGCCAGGACGCCGTCGAGGAGTGCCGCAGGTGCCGGCCCAGCCGGCGGCCCAGCGCCCGCCGGTAGGCGGCCCCGGCTCCCGCCCCGGCCGCGGCCGCCGCGCCGGCCAGGGCGCCGGAGAGCAGCGCGTAGAAGATGCCCTCGCCGGTGAGCGGGTTGATCAGGGACGTGGCGTCGCCGGCCAGCAGCACCCGCCCGTCGGGCTGCCGGGGGCGACCGGTGCTCAGCGGCAGCCGGTGGGCGCGCAGGCCGTCGGGCGCGACGCCGGGCAGCAGCCGGCGCAGCCCGTCCTCCAGGCCCGCCCGGGTCGCCCCGCCGGAGACCAGTTCGCCGTAGCCGACGTTGGCCCACCCGTCGCCGATCGGGAAGGACCAGGCGTAGGCGGGCCAGCGCTGCTCGGTGGTGACGATGACCTGCACCCCGGCCTGCCCCGGCAGCTCGGGGGCGTAGCCGCGCAGCGCGACGGCGAGCCGGGTGGGCGGGTTCCGCTGCACGCGCAGCGCCCGGCGGACCACCGACTCCGCGCCGTCGGCGCCGATCAGCACCCCGGCGGTGACGGACCCGTCCACCTCCACGCGGTCGGGGAGCAGCCGGAGCTGCCGCACCTGGTGCCGGCGCAGCACCGCGCCGGCGTCCTGGGCGGCCGCGACGAGCCGCGCGTCCAGCACGGCGCGGGGGATCACGTGCGAGGGGCGTTCGGTGGCCCGCTCCACCGTGGTGCCGCGCGGGGAGGTCAGCCGCAGCCGCGGGACGGCGGGGAACCCGTCGGTGACGGTGGCCGGGTCCACGCCCAGCCCGACGAGGACGTCGAGCGCCTCGGCGGCGATGCCGTCGCCGCACACCTTGTCGCGGGGGAAGTCCGCGCGGTCGAGCACCAGGACGCGGCTGCCCGGATCGGCCCGCCGGGCGGCCAGGGCGGCGGCGGCGCCGGCCGGTCCACCCCCGACGACGACGACGTCCCAGTGCTCCACCCGCCCGACGCTAGGGGAGGGCCGCTGGTCAGCGCGCGACCGGGCGCGGGACGCCGTCCCAGTTCTGCGAGAGCAGCCGCCGCCAGCTGTCCAGGTCGTGGTCCGCCGGCTCGGTGGTGGCGATGAAGTCGAGCAGCACCTCGCAGAACCGGTCGGGCTCGTCCAGGTGCGGCCAGTGCCCCGCGTCCTCGAACACCTCCACCCGGGCCGAGGGGACGGCGGTGCGCACGGTCTCGGCGTGCTGCGCCGGGACGATCGGGTCGCGGCCACCCCAGATGACCAGCATGGGCACGGAGTCGGCGAGGTAGAGCCGGTCGAGCGCGGTGACCGCCTGGCCGCGGACGTCGACCACCCCGCGCAGGGTGCGCAGGAACGCCCGCCGCGCCTCGACGTCCTGCAGCGCGAGGAGCGCGTCGACGGCCTCGGCGAGGTCGCCGACCTGCCGCCAGCCCGCGGCGCGACCGACCGTCTCGACCACCCGCAGGCCGCTGCGGAGCGGGCCGGAGACGCCCGCGAGGGCGGTCACCACGAGCTCCGCGCCGGGCAGGGTGGCGGCCCGCAGCCCCGCGGAGAGCTCCGGTCCGAGCCCGCCGCTGCCCACGAGCGCCAGCCGCTGGCACCGCTCGGGGAACTGGTAGGCGAACTGCAGGGCGATGCCGCCGCCGAGGGAGTGCCCGACCACGGTGGCCCGCTCGACGTCGAGCACCGAGAGCAGGTCGCGCATCCCGTTGGCGTAGGCGGCGATGGAGTAGTCGCCCCGGGGCTTGTCCGAGTCGCCGTGCCCCAGCAGGTCGGGGGCGATGACGGTGTGGGACCGGGCGAGGCGGTCGATGACCCCGGCCCAGGTCTGGCAGTTGTTCCCCATGCCGTGGAGCAGGAGCAGCGGCGGGCCCTCCCCGGCGAGGAGGAAGGCCCGCTTGTGCCCGTGGACGATCCGCGACTGGCGGACGAGGCGGGGTGCCATCGGCCCAGTGCACCACGGACCGTGTTGCCACGGGGTTACGACTGCGCAGGTCAGGACGAGGAGGGCGCGGTCCACTTCCGCGGCGGGTGCTCGTAGGCCGCGGCGAACCGCAGCAGGCCCTCGGCGTCGCCCACCACGCCGAGCGCGTCGAGCCGGCCCGCGTCCAGGTAGCCGTCGTCGACCATGCGCCGCAGCTGGGCCAGCAGCGGCTGCCAGAAGCCGTCGACGTCCAGCAGCGCGGCCGGCTTGGCGTGCAGGCCGAGCATCCCCCACGTCCACGCCTCGAACAGCTCCTCGAGGGTGCCCGCGGCGCCGGGGAGGGCGACGAAGGCGTCGGCGAGGTCGGCCATCAGCGCCTTGCGCTGGTGCATGGTCGCGACCACCTCGAGGCGGGGGAGCCCCGGGTGGGCGAGCTCGTCGTCGACGAGGTGCTGCGGGATCACGCCCACGACCTCCCCGCCGGCGGCGAGGGCGGCGTCGGCGACGACGCCCATCATCCCGACGCGGCCACCGCCGTAGACGATGCCGACGCCGGCCCGGGCCAGCCCGGTGGCGAAGGCCGCGGCGGCCTCCTGGTGGGCCGGCGGGCCGGCGTGCGACCCGGTGAAGACGGCGATGCGCACCCGGGTCTAGCCGCCGTAGTAGCGGAAGACCGGCTCGGCGATGCAGACCGGCTTGTCGCCGCCCTCACGCTCGATCACGGCCCCGAGCGTCACCTGCAGGCCGCCGGTGACCTCCTCGACCGACTTCAGGGTCGCGGTCAGCCGCACCCGCGAGCCCACCGGCACCGGGGAGGGGAAGCGCACCTTGTTCAGGCCGTAGTTGACGCCCATCACCGTGTCGGTCACGGCGAGGACCTGCCCCGAGAGGGAGGCGAGCAGCGCGAGCGTGAGGTAGCCGTGCGCGATCGGGCCGCCGAAGGGGCTCTCCTTCTTCGCCCGCTCGACGTCGACGTGGATCCACTGGTGGTCACCGGTCGCCTCGGCGAACTGGTCCACGTGTTCCTGGGTGACCTCGTGCCAGTCGCTGGTGCCGAGCTCGGTGCCGGTGAGCCCGCTCAGCTCGGCCATGGTCGTCGTGGTGCTCATCGGTGTGCGCTCCTCCGTCGGACGTGGGTGCCTCCCTGCAACGTAGTCCTGGGCACATAGCGCTCTGCCCACCCCGGCGGGGCAGAGCGCGAGCTCCCGCGGCACACCTCCTGACCCGGCCCGGCGGCGCGGCGGCGCGCGACCGGGTTCACTGGCCGTCGTGCTCTCCTCGACCGACGGCTGGACCGCCTGCAGCCAGGGGCACCGCCACTGGGGGCGGGCCGGCGCGGCCGGCCTGCTGATCCACCGCGACGGACCGGACGGCGTCGAGCTGCTCCTGCAGCACCGGGCGTGGTGGTCCCACCACGGCGGAACGTGGGGAACGCCGGGAGGAGCGCTGCACGTCGGGGAGTCGCCCGCCGACGGCGCGCTGCGCGAGGTGGGTGAGGAGCTGGGGCTCGGCGCCGCCGACCTCGTCCTGGGCGAGAGGTCCGTCGACGACCACGGGGGCTGGGCCTACACCACGGTGCTCGCCCGGCCGGTGCGCCCGTTCGAGGCGGTCGATCTGCGGCTGGACGGCGAGAGCGACGGCGTGGCGTGGGTGCCGCTGGCGGGGCTGGCCGCGGTGGCCCTGCACCCGGGCCTGGCCGCCTCGCTCGACCGGCTGCGGCCGCTCCTCGCCGGCGACGGCGCGTAGAACCCGTGGTCACGGGGCATCGTCGGGCCGATGTCCCCGAGGGTTAGGTTCGGCGCATGAGCGCCCGCGACGACGTCTCCGAGATCTTCGACAGCTCCGCGTGGGCGCCGGTCGAGGGCTTCGACTTCACCGACATCACCTACCACCGGGCCGTCGACGCCGGCGTCGTCCGCATCGCCTTCGACCGCCCGGAGGTGCGCAACGCGTTCCGGCCGCAGACCGTCGACGAGCTGATCACCGCGCTGGAGGACGCCCGGCTGTCCACCGACGTCGGGTGCGTGATCCTGACGGGCAACGGGCCCAGCCCCAAGGACGGCGGCTGGGCGTTCTGCTCCGGCGGCGACCAACGGGTGCGCGGGAAGTACGGCTACGAGCACGACAAGGGCCGCAGCAGCGGTCGGCTGCACGTCCTCGAGGCGCAGCGGCTGATCCGCTTCATGCCCAAGGTGGTCATCTGCGTCGTCCCGGGCTGGGCGGCCGGCGGCGGGCACAGCCTGCACGTCGTCTCGGACCTGACCCTGGCCAGCGCCGAGCACGCCCGGTTCAAGCAGACCGACGCCGACGTCGGCAGCTTCGACGGCGGCTTCGGCTCGGCCTACCTGGCGCGGCAGGTCGGCCAGAAGTTCGCCCGGGAGATCTTCTTCCTCGGCGAGGAGTACACCGCCGCCGACGCGCACGCCATGGGCATGGTCAACCGCGTGGTGCCGCAGGCCGAGCTGGAGCGCACGGCGCTCGAGTGGGGCAGGGCGATCGTGGCCAAGAGCCCGACCGCCCAGCGGATGCTCAAGTACTCGTTCAACCTGATCGACGACGGCCTGGTCGGCCAGCAGCTCTTCGCCGGGGAGACCACCCGGCTGGCCTACATGGCCGAGGAGGCCGTCGAGGGCCGGGACGCCTTCCTCGAGAAGCGCGATCCCGACTTCACCCGCTTCCCCTGGCACGTCTGACCGAGGAGGACCGAATGATCGTCGAGGTGGTCACGGGCGCCGACGAGCGCCCCGAGGCGCGGGTGGTCGACGTCGACGACCTGGGCAGCATGCACCTGGCCCTGGGCGCCGTCACCGACGAGGAGGCGGCCGAGGCGCTGGAGCGGTCCGGCCTGGGCCGGCTCCAGGACGCCGAGACGGCGGTGCTCGACGTCGCCGCGCTGCGCGCCGCGGCCGAGCCGCGCGCCACGGCGCCGGACTGGAACACGCGGTGGGACGAGATGGTCGCCGGCGCCCGCGCGCGCGGCCGGCTCTCCGACGACGGCGCGAAGCTGAAGGTTCAGGTCGAGAGCGCCGCGGGGGCCTGAGCAGCGCGGTCGGGTCCGCCCGGCGGTTGCGGAGAGAAGTCGGCCACACCCAGATGATCGAGATCGTTGTGGTGGGTCCGTTCGCGGGTGAGTATGTCCCGGTGCATATGACTAGCCGTTTCGGGACGGCGTCGTGAGCGGCACGCCGGGGCGTCCGCTGAGCCCGGAGCTGTCCGAGCAGCTGCTCGCCGTCGCCGTCGACATCCTGGCCGACGAGGGGTGGGGTCGGCTGAACAGCGACCGCATCGCCGCCCGCGCCCGCGCGGGCAAAGCCGGCATCTACCGCCGCTGGCCGTCCATGGCGGCGATGGCCCGGGCGGCGGTGAGCCGCTTCGAGCTGGTGGTCGTGCCCCAGGACGCCGGCTCGCTGCGCGCGGACCTGCTGGGTCTGATCACCGACCGCTGGACCCGTCCGCTGGACCGGCAGGAGCGCGCGGTGGCCAGCCTCGTGGGCGCGGCCCGGCACGACGAGGAGCTGCGCGCGGGGCTCGACGAGGCGCTGGTGCGCCCGCTCGCCGCCGCCGTCCAGACCCTCGGGGAGCGCGCCCAGCAGCGCGGGGAGCCCGTGCGGCTCGAGCGGCTGCGGCTGCTCACCTCGGTGCTCGAGGCGTTCTGGTGGCAGCGCTACCGGATGGCCGAGCCGCTGACCGCCGAGCAGGTCGAGTTCGTCGCCGACGAGGTGCTGCTGCCGCTGATGCGGCCGGTCGGCGAGACCGTCGCCGTCTGAGCCTCCGCCGGGTCAGCAGGCCTGGCGCGAGGGCTGCGGACCGGCCTGGGCCGCGGGGATCCCGCGCAGCCGGTCCAGCAGCAGGCTCGCGGTGTCCGCGAGCCCGTCGAGCACCAGGGCGGTGACCCGCTCCAGCTCCGCGCCGGCCTGGGTGGCGTCCGCACCGGAGGCGACCAGCGGCCGGTGCCGGACCATCAGCGCCCGGACGGCGGAGAGCCAGGTGGCCGCCGTGACCGTCGCCGTCGTGGCCACGTCCTCGGGTGTCGGGCCGTCGTCGGCGCGGGCCTGGTCGCTCCAGGCCTCGGCCAGCGCCTCGGTGAGCAGCCGCTCGCTCTCGAAGGCCAGGTCGCGCTCGTGCGCGCGCAGGGCCTCGGACTCGGCGACCAGCCGCACGTGGAGCCGGTGGTCGGCGTCCCCCAGGGCGGCGACCCGGTCGTGCACGAAGGCGCTGAGGTAGCCGCTCAGGGCGGCGAGCGGGCACTGGCCGGCGGGCCGCAGGCGCACCGCGTCGGCCGGGCCGGACAC
The DNA here is from genome assembly GCF_054050875.1 of Blastococcus sp. SYSU DS0541. Classification (NCBI taxonomy): domain Bacteria; kingdom Bacillati; phylum Actinomycetota; class Actinomycetes; order Geodermatophilales; family Geodermatophilaceae; genus Blastococcus; species Blastococcus sp. SYSU DS0541. Next base: position 11,501 of record NZ_JBJHAD010000024.1, read on the forward strand.
CCACGGGGTGCGCCCGTCGTAGAACAGCTCCTCCTTGGTGGAGAAGTGGTTGAACACGGTCTGGACGGCGACGTCGGCACGGCGCGCGACGTCGGCGATCGTGACCGCGTCGAACCCGCGCTCGGCGAAGAGCTCGTGGGCGACCGCCCGCACGTGCGCCCGCGTCTGCGCCTTCTTGCGCGCTCGCCGGTCCGTCAGATCACCCACGGTGAACAGCCTAGGCACCCATCGTGGTGATCGCCCGGACGGCCGACCGAGCGGTCTGCCGGGCCCGGCCGCCCTGGGGGTCTGCGCCGAACGTCCGGGCCCACCAGGCACGATGGCCGCGGGTCGACCCGGCAGAGGGCCGGGCGCCCCGGACGACGACTGCGAGGAGGGGCCGCCCGGTGCGGACGAGAGCTGCGGTGCTGCGCGAGGCGGGGACCGAGTACGAGGTCGTGGACCTGGAGGTCCTGGACCCCGGGCCCGGCGAGGTGCTGGTCGAGATGGCGTACGCCGGCCTCTGCCACTCCGACGAGCACCTGCGGCACGCCAACCCCGGCGGGCGCTACCCGATCGTCGGCGGGCACGAGGGCTCCGGCGTCGTCCAGGCCGTCGGCGCCGGCGTCACCGGCGTGGCGCCGGGAGACCACGTCGTCACCAGCTTCCTGCCCGCGTGCGGGCACTGCCGGTTCTGCGCCTCCGGCCGGTCCAACCTCTGCGACAAGGGCGCCACCATCGCCACCGGGCAGCTGCCCACCGGCACGTTCCCCTACCGCCTCGACGGCGAGCCGCTGGGCGGCTTCTGCATGATCGGCGCCTTCGCGCGGCACACGCTGCTCAGCGAGTTCTCCTGCGTGCGGATCGATCCCTGGCTGCCGCTGGACACCGCGGCCCTGGTCGCCTGCAGCGTGCCCACCGGCTGGGGCTCGGCGGTCTACTCCGGCGGCGTCCGGCCCGGTGACACGGTGGTCGTGGTGGGCCTCGGCGGGGTGGGGGTCAACGCCGTGCAGGGCGCGGTGCACGCGGGCGCGATGCACGTGATCGGCGTCGACCCGGTGGCCATGAAGCGGGAGTTCGCCGAGTCGTTGGGCGCCACCCGCACGGTCGCCGACGCCGGTGAGGCGGTGGGCCTGGCCCGCGAGCTGTCCCGCGGCACCGGCGCCGACGTCGTCGTCGTGACGGTGGGGAAGATGACCGGCGAGGTCTTCAAGGCAGCCTCGGCGTGCCTGGGCAAGGGCGGCACCCTCGTGCTGACCGCGCTCGCCGACCGCCCCGACGAGGGACGGGCGACGCTCAACGGGCAGGTCACCACGGTGCTCGAGCACCGGGTGCAGGGCGCGATGTTCGGCTCGTGCAACCCGTTCACCGACATCCCGCGGCTGCTGCGGCTGCACGAGGAGGGCCGGCTGGAGCTGGACCGGCTCATCACGCGCCGCTACGCGCTCGACGAGGTGAACCAGGGCTACCGCGACCAGGCCGCCGGCGAGACGGTCCGCGGGCTGCTCGACCACTCGCGCTGAGGCGGGGTGGGGTTCGGTCGTGCCGCGCGTGGGCAGCCCGGGAGGGTGACCGACCTCCGCATCGCCGTCCTCGACGTCGACGGCACCCTCGTCGACAGCAACTACCAGCACGCCCTCGCGTGGTACCGGGCCTTCCGGTCGCTGGGCGAGACCTTCCCCGTCTGGCGCATCCACCGGCTGATCGGCATGGGTGGTGACCGCCTGCCGGCCGCGCTGGGCGGGGACGAGGTCGAGGAGCGCATCGGCCAGGAGTCGCGTGACCGCTGGGTGGTCGAGTTCGACCGGCTCATCGACGAGGTCGCTGCCCTGCCGGGCGCCCGCGACCTGCTCACCGCCCTCGGCGACCGCGGTCATCGGGTCGTGCTGGCCAGCTCCGGCAAGGCGCAGCACGTCGACCACTTCCTCGACCTGCTGGGCGCCCGGGACCTCGCGGAGACGTGGACGACCAGCGAGGACGTCGAGTCCAGCAAGCCCGCGCCCGACCTCCTGCAGGTGGCCCTGCGCAAGCTCGGTGAGCCGGCGTCGACGCCGGCTGTCGTCGTGGGGGACTCGGTCTACGACGTGGAGGCCGCGAAGAACGCCGACATGCCCGCGCTCGTGGTGCGCTCCGGCGGGTTCGGCGACGACGAGCTGCGCGGGGCGGGGGCTCTCGACGTCTTCGACACCCCCGGCGACCTCGCCGCCGCGCTGGACCGCCTCGACCTCTCCACCGCCTCCACCTGACCAGGCCCGCCCGCCCGCGACCTCGGGGCCCGCGCCCGAGGTGAGTGAGGGTCCGGCGGACGCTGGCGCTCTGCCCACACCCCGTGGGCAGAGACTGACCGTGCCCGTGGACCTGCCGGGTGACGGCAGGCGGGTGCGTCAGGCGGCAGGGGTCGTCCCGCGGCCCAGCCGTCGGAGCGCCTCGTCCGGCCGGTCGGTGATGAGGGCGTCGACCCCGAGCCCGACCAGGAAATCGATGTCGGCGGGCGTGTTCGCCGTCCACACGTGGACCTCCTTGCCCGCGGCGTGCGCCTGCGCGACGAACCCCGGGTCGGCCCGCACCAGCGCGACCCCGGGGCCGACGCCGTGCGCGGCGCCCGCCAGCAGCTCGGTCCGCACGGCGCGCAGCCGCTTGCCGATGAGCTGCACGGTCGGGACGCCGGGGGCCAGTGCGTGGACGCGGCGCACCGCGAGCTGGGAGAAGCTCATCACCCGGAACGCCGGCCGCCCGCCCCACTGCGCCGGCCGGTCGCCCCGCAGGAGGCCGTAGCGGCGCAGCGAGCGCACCAGCTCCTGCTCCACGCGGTTGGTGTGCCGGGTCGGGTGCTTGGTCTCGATGGCGAGCCGGACGCTCCCCGGTGTCGCGGAGACGTACTCCAGCAGCCGGTCGAGGGTGAGCACCCGCCCGTTCTCGACGTCGGGCTCGTCCGCGGCGACCGCGTCGTCCACCCGGATCCGCCGCGCCCGCCGGGCGCCGAACCGGAACTGCTCGAGCTCGGCGAGGTCCAGGGCGGAGACGACGCCGCGGCCGTTCGAGGTGTGCCGGACCCTGCGGTCGTGGACGCAGACCAGCACGCCGTCGCGGGTCATCCGCACGTCGCACTCCACCGCGTCGGCGCCGATGACCGTGGCGTTCCGGTAGGCGGCCAGCGTGTGCTCGGGCGCCTCCGCCGTCGCCCCGCGGTGCGCGACGACCTCGGGGCCGGTCACCGGGTGCGGGGGCGTGGAGCGGTCGTGCGGCACACAGCGATCTTCCCCGTGCGGGACGGCCCTCGCGACGACGGGTGCCGCCGTCAGACGGCCAGTCGCGCCCGGTACTCGGCGACGGTGATCATCGGCGGGCGCTCGTCGACCGCGACGGCGCTGCTGCGGGGCACGAACCCCGTGCCGTCGCGCCGGAACTGGGTGAGCAGCCCGCTCGGCTCACCGGCGCAGGCGGCCCGGGCCAGCACGGTGGCGACCACCTGCCCGGCCATCTCGCCCAGCGCCTCGACGTCCTGCGAGGTGTGCCGGCGCTCGCCGAGGTCGACCTGGGCCAGCGAGGAGAGCCCGCCCAGGCGCAGCAGGTCGACGAGCAGCCCCACCTCCACGCCGTAGGCCGAGACGAACGGCACCTGCTCCAGCGCGGAGCGGCGGCCGGCGTACTCGCCCCCGAGCGGCTGCACGATGCCGGCGAGCTCGGGCCACAGCGCGTTGAGCAGCGGCCGGGCGGTGAGCTCGGTGACCCGGCCCCCGCCGGCGGGCACCACGGTGTCCCCGACCTCCAGCGGCCGGGTGTAGCAGCCCTTCACGTAGGCGATCTGGGGGTCGGCCAGCAGCGGCCCCAGCAGACCCGGCACGTAGTGGACGACGTCGCCCAGCAGGTCGGCGTCGAGGAATACGACGAGGTCGCCGGTCGTGGCGGCCAGCGATTTCCAGAGCGCCTCCCCCTTGCCGCGGCGGGTGCCTGCGGCGGGCAGCACGTCGGTGGTGGCCACGACCTCGGCGCCGGCGGCCCGGGCGACGGCGGCGGTGGCGTCGGTGCTGTCGGAGTCGACGACGACCAGTTCGTCGACGAGAGGGACGCCGCGCACCCAGTGGGCGTGCAGGTCGGTGACGAGCCGGCCCACCGTCGCCTCCTCGTTGCGGGCGGGGAGGACGACGCTGACCCGGTGCCCGCCGCGGCGTTTCGCCCGCAGCAGCGCATCGACGTCGATCGCGTCGAGGGAGGTCGCGGTCGACGTGCGGTCGGCGAACCAGGCGCGGGCGTCGGGTCTCACCCGCACACTGTGGGTCAGGCCGGGAGAGCGCACCAGGGAGCGGCGCCGCTGTTCACCGGCCCGTCACGCGGGCGTTCCCGGCACTGGGGCCTCCGGGCCGACGGCGACGGCGCGCGCCAGCCCCGTCGGAGAGCTCCCGGCGGCACCGAGTCGCGGGGCGGCCGGGCCTCCTCCACGATGCGGGCATGACCCCAGGTCAGCTGCCCGGACCGCAGGTCCGGGGCGAGGACCGGCGGCGGGTCGCGCTCCTGCTGGAGACCGCCGACGTCCTGGCCGAACGGGCCCACCGGACCGCCGATGCCTCCCAGGCGCAGGTGCTGCTGCGCCGGTCCGCCCAGCGCCGGGCGCAGGCCGCCCGCCTGGCCTCCACCGGCCCGCCCTCGACGGACGGGCACCGGGGCGACGGTGCGCCGTCGCGCAGCGGAGGCGGCGCGCAGAACTGAGGTCCGCGGGGAGGCCGCGCGGCGTACCGTCCCCGGCGTGGTCGCTGGACTCCCCCCGGCGCCCCGCTGGGCGTGGGCCGTCATGGTGCTGGGCCTGCTGGCGGTCTCGGCGCTGGCCTACCTCCTCCTGAACCGGCCACCCCCGCCCGGGTTCACCGCCCCCGCCTCGGCAGGGCTGGGCCTGGAGGAGACCGCCCCCGCCGCCGTCCCGCTGCGGATGCTCGTCGTCGGCGACGGCACCGCCCTCGCGCCCGAGGGGGTCACCGCGTGGCCGCAGCTGGTCGCCGACGGGCTCTCCGGCGGGGGCACCCGCCCGGTGGAGCTCACCGTCGCCGCGGCCGACGGCAGCGGCTACCTGGACGCGCCGCCCGAGGGCGCGACCTTCGCCCAGCACGCCGAGGCCGCCGGCGGTGACTGGGACGTCGTCGTCTTCTCGGGCTCCCGCCACGACAACGACGCCTTCCCCGACGTGCAGGCCGCCGCGCAGGCGACCTTCGAGGCGGCCCGCGCGGCCTCGCCGGACGCCGCGCTGGTGGCCGTCGGCCCGGCGTGGCCGGAGCTCCCTCCGCCCGGGTACATCCAGACCGACCGCGACGCGGTCTCCGCGGCCGCCGCGGCGACCGGCATCGCCTTCGCCGACCCGCTGGCGGAGGGCTGGCTGACGGGGGAGGGGCTGGTCGGCGAGGACGGCGCGACGCCCACCGAGGCCGGGCACCGCTCCGTGGCCGACCGGGTGCAGCCCCTCGTCGAGCCGCTGGTGCCGGCCGGTGGGTGAGCCGAGCGCATCCGCCGTCGCCGGGGACGAGCGCCCCGCGCCCCGGCGCGGTTACCGTGGCCGGATGCTCCGCTGGCTCTGCGCGTCCGTCGCCGGGGCCGTCGTGTCCGGGTTCGCCTTCCTGCTGATCACCGGTGAGTACAGCAACGAGGGGCCGGTGCTCCTGACGCTGGTCGGCAGCCACGGGGTGCACGCCGGCGACCTGTTCGTCCTCGCGGGGTGGGCGGTCGCCGTCCTGGCGCTGGTCGGGCTCGCCGCGCCGCCCGGCCGGGTCGCGGACGCGGAGGCCCGCGCACGCGGCTGACGCCGTCGTCCTCACGGGGGATGCGGACCCGGGGCGCGGGCCTGTCGGCGCGCCGCGCGGGGCACCGGGTGGCAGAGTGACGCCCGTGAAGACCTGGCTCGACAGCTGGCCGGTGTACCGCCAGCTCACCGGCTCCGACCCCCTGGGCAGAGGCAAGGCCGCGCGCAGCAAGGCCACCGAGGCCACCGTGTCGCGCACCGCCACCGCCGACAAGATCGTGAAGAGCGTCTGCCCGTACTGCGCCGTCGGCTGCGCCCAGAACGTGTACGTGAAGGACGAGAAGATCGTCCAGATCGAGGGCGACCCCGACTCGCCGATCAGCCGCGGCCGGCTCTGCCCCAAGGGGTCGGCGAGCAAGCAGCTGGTCACCAGCCCCACCCGCGTCACGACGGTGAAGTACCGCCGTCCGTTCGCGACGGAGTGGGAGGACCTCGAGCTCGACACGGCGATGGAGATGATCGCCGACCGCGTCCTGGAGGCCCGGCGCAAGGGCTGGCAGGACGAGAACGACGGCAAGCGCGTCAACCGCACCATGGGAGTAGCGAGCCTCGGAGGGGCGACCCTCGACAACGAGGAGAACTACCTCATGAAGAAGCTCTACAGCGCCCTGGGCGCGATCCAGATCGAGAACCAGGCGCGCATATAGCACTCCGCGACGGTGCCCGGTCTGGGTGCCTCGTTCGGTCGTGGCGGCGCCACGAACTTCCTGGAAGACCTCGCGAACTCCGACTGCATCGTCATCGAGGGTTCGAACATGGCCGAGTGCCACCCGGTGGGCTTCCAGTGGGTGGGTGAGGCCAAGGCCCGCGGCGCGAAGATCATCCACATCGACCCGCGGTTCACCCGCACCAGCGCGATCGCCGACCTGCACGTCCCGCTGCGCATCGGCACCGACATCGCGTTCCTGGGCGGCCTGATCAACCACGTCCTGAGCAACGAGCTGTACTTCGAGGAGTACGTCGTCGCCTACACCAACGCCGCGGCGCTGGTGGGCGAGGAGTTCGTCGACTCCGAGGACCTCGACGGCCTGTTCTCCGGCTACGACCCCAAGAACCGGGTGTACGACGAGGACACCTGGCAGTACGAGTTCGAGGAGCCCCCGCACTCGGGCGCCGACGACCCGGCCGAGGCCGCCGAGCAGGACCGGCTCGAGGACGACCCCGCCGTCAAGAAGTCCGACCGCGCGCAGGCGGCCGGCAGCGGTGGCCCGCCGATCCCGGCGAAGCCCAAGCGGGACGAGACCCTGCAGCACCCGCGCACCGTCTTCCAGGTGCTCAAGCGGCACTTCGCCCGCTACACCCCGGAGATGGTGTCCGAGGTCTGCGGCATCGAGCCGGAGGTCTTCGCGCAGGTCGCCGAGTGGGTCACCAGCAACAGCGGCCGCGACCGTACGACGGCGTGGGTGTACTCGGTGGGCTGGACGCAGCACAGCGTCGGCGCGCAGTACATCCGCACCTGCTCGATCCTGCAGACGCTGCTCGGCAACATCGGCCGCCCCGGCGGCGGGATCATGGCGCTACGCGGGCACGCGAGCATCCAGGGCTCCACCGACGTCCCGACGCTGTTCAACCTGCTGCCGGGCTACCTGCCGATGCCGCACTCCCACCAGCACGACACCCTGGAGGACTACGTCGCCGACGCCGCCGGCAAGGGCGGCTTCTGGGGCAACAAGCCCGCCTACATGGTCAGCCTGCTCAAGGCCTGGTGGGGCGACGCCGCGACGCCGGAGAACGACTTCGCGTTCGACTACCTGCCCAGGATCGACGGCGACCACAGCTCCTACCGGACGATCGCCGACATGATCGCGGGGAAGGTCTCCGGCTACTTCCTCGTCGGCGAGAACCCCGGGGTCGGGCACCCGAACAGCCGGATGAACCGGTTCGGGCTGGCCAACCTGGACTGGCTGGTCGTCCGCGACCTCCAGATGATCGAGTCGGCGACCTTCTGGAAGGAGGGCCCGGAGCACGAGACCGGCGAGCTCGCGCCGGAGACGGTCGGCACCGAGGTCTTCTTCATGCCGGCCGCCACGCACGTGGAGAAGGAAGGCACCTTCACCCAGACGCAGCGGCTGCTGCAGTGGCGGCACAAGGCGGTCGAGCCGCCGAACGACGCCCGCAGCGACCTGTGGTTCTACTTCCACCTCGGCCGGATCCTCCGCGAGCGGCTGAAGGACTCCACCGACCCGCGGGACCGCCCGCTGCTCGACCTCACCTGGGACTACCTCCCCGAGGGCGAGCACGAGGAGCCGAGCGCGGACCTCGTGCTGCGCGAGATCAACGGCTACGGCCCCGACGGTCAGCTGCTGAACTCCTACATGCAGATGAAGGACGACGGCTCGACCACGGGCGGCTGCTGGATCTACTGCGGCGTCTACGCCGACGGGGTGAACCAGTCCGCGCGGCGCAAGCCCGCGAAGGAGCAGGGCGCCGTCGCCTCCGAGTGGGGCTGGGCCTGGCCGCTCAACCGGCGGATGCTCTACAACCGCGCGTCGGCCGACCCGGACGGCAAGCCGTGGAGCGAGCGCAAGAAGTACGTGTACTGGGACGAGGCCGCGGGCGAGTGGACCGGCGACGACGTCCCCGACTTCGAGAAGAAGAAGCGGCCGGACTACGTGCCGCCGGACGGCGCCAAGGCGCAGGACGCGCTGGCCGGCACCGACCCGTTCGTCATGCAGGGCGACGGCAAGGCCTGGCTCTTCGCGCCGGCGGGCGTGGTCGACGGCCCGCTGCCGACGCACTACGAGCCGGCCGAGTCGGTGGTGGAGAACGCCTTCTACAAGCAGCAGGCCAACCCGACGCTCGAGATGATCGAGGGGCCGTGGAACCGGGCCAACCCGACGCGGAGCGAGGTCTACCCGTTCGCCGTCACCACCTACCGGCTGACCGAGCACCACACCGCCGGCGGGATGAGCCGCACGCTGCCCTACCTCTCGGAGCTCCAGCCGGAGTTCTTCGTGGAGGTGAGCCCCGAGCTGGCGCGGCTGCGGGGGCTGAGCAACGGCGAGTTCGCGACGCTGGTCAGCGCGCGCACGGCCGTGGAGGCGAAGGTGCTGGTGACCGAGCGGGTGCGGCCGATCAAGCTGCGCGACGGCACCGTCGTCCACCAGATCGGCATGCCGTACCACTGGTCCTACGCCGGCATCTCCACCGGTGATGCGGCCAACGACCTGCTCGGCATCGTGATGGACCCGAACACCCACATCCAGGAGTCCAAGGTCAGCACCTGCGACATCGTCGCGGGGCGGCGGCCGCGGGGGCCCGAGCTGCTGGAGTTCGTCGAGTCCTACCGCCGCCGGGCCGGGGTGCCGTCGGGGAAGGTCGGCGTGAACGGCCGCGACCCGGTGGCCGCCGAGGCCGGCGAGGGGTCCACCCAGTGACCCCCGCTGGGATCAGGTTCCCTGATCGTGGCGTGTCCTCCCTCAGGGTGTGCGGTGAGGGTGGACGCGCTGAGGTGAGGGAGGACGTCGACGGCCCGCGTCGGCACGACCGCGAGAGGAGGGGAGCGAGATGACGATCAGCTCGGCCAGCCCGGCCTTCACCGGCCGCGACCCGGAGAACCGGCTGTTCGGCCCGCTGCCCGACGTCACGGCGGAGGCCGGCTACGAGGAGGAGCACCCCAAGCGGGTGGGCTTCTTCACCGACACCTCGGTCTGCATCGGCTGCAAGGCGTGCGAGGTGGCGTGCAAGGAGTGGAACACCCTCCCGATGGACGACTCCCACGGCGTCCGCGACGCCCTGGGCCTGTCCGGCATGTCGTACGACAACACCGGGCAGCTGGGCGCGAACTCCTGGCGGCACGTGGCGTTCATCGAGCAGAGCCGCGCCGTCGACCTGCCGATGCCCACGTTCGGCCGGCCCGGCGACGACCGCGCCGGCAGCGGCCCGTCCCCGGCGGTGGCCGGGGACGACGTCAGCCTGGCCAACGCCCAGCAGAGCGTGCTCAACGCCGAGGCCCTGAGCGAGTTCGACCCGCAGACCGGGCAGTCGGGCGCGGACAAGCAGATCCGCTGGCTGATGAGCTCCGACGTCTGCAAGCACTGCACGCACGCCGGCTGCCTCGACGTCTGCCCCACCGGGGCGCTGTTCCGCACCGAGTACGGCACGGTGGTCGTGCAGGGCGACATCTGCAACGGCTGCGGCTACTGCGTGGCGGCGTGCCCCTACGGCGTCATCGACCAGCGCAAGGACGACGGCCGCGTCTTCAAGTGCACGATGTGCTACGACCGGCTCACCGACGGGCTCCAGCCGGCGTGCGCCACGGCGTGCCCGACGCAGTCCATCCAGTTCGGCGACCTCGACGAGCTGCAGGAGCGCGCCGACGCCCGGCTGGCGACGCTCAAGTCGCAGGGCGTGGAGACGGCGCGGCTGTACGGGCGGGACGAGAACGACGGCGTCGGCGGCGACGGGGCGTTCTTCCTGCTGCTCGACGAGCCCGAGGTCTACGGCCTGCCGCCGGACCCGGTCGTGACCACGCGGGACCTGCCGGCGATGTGGAAGGCGGCCGGCAAGGCCGCGGTGATGATGGTCGGGGTCGCGGTCACCGCCGTCCTCGGCTCGCGGAGGCGCTGACATGACCGGCGGTATCACCAGCCCCGGCGCCGGGTGGCGCCAGGCCGACCGCGGCCCGGCGGTGCAGCAGCGCACCGGCAGCAAGCGACGCCGGAAGCACGGCCGCGGCCGCCACCGCGGCGAGGTCGCGATGGTGGACGACGTCGAGTTCACCTCGTACTACGGCCGGCAGATCGTGAAGACGCCGGTGTGGAAGTCGCCGGACGTGCCGCTCTACCTGTTCCTGGGCGGGGCGGCCGGCTCCTCGGCGATCCTCGGCGCGCTCGCCGACCTCACCGACCGGCCCACGCTGACCCGGGTGTCGCGGCTGACCGCCGGGGCCGGGTCGATGGCGTCGGTGGTCTTCCTCATCCACGACCTCGGCCGCCCGGAGCGCTTCCTGCACATGCTGCGGGTGTTCAAGCCGACCTCGCCGCTGTCGGTCGGCTCCTACATCCTGGCGCCGTTCAGCGCGGCGGCCGCGGCGACGGCGGCGGTGGAGCTGCTCGGCTGGTTCCCGCGGCTCAAGCGCTTCGGCGGCGTGGTGGGCGCGATCTTCGGCGGCCCGCTCGCGACCTACACCGGGGTGCTGCTGGCCAACACCGCGGTGCCGTCGTGGCACGCGGCGTACACCCAGCTGCCCTACGTCTTCGGTGGTTCCGCGATGGCGGCCGGGGGTGGCGTCACGATGATGTTCACGCCGGTCGAGGAGGCCGGGCCCGCGCGGAAGATGGCGATCGCCGGCGCGGCGATCGAACTGGCCGCGATGCACAAGGTGGAGAACGACCACGGGATCCTGAGCGAGCCGTTCCACGAGGGCCGGCCCGGCACCCTCATGCGCGCGGCGCAGGCGTGCACCGCGGCGGGCGCCACCCTGACGGCGGTGGCCGGGCGGCGGCGTTGGGGCGCGGTCGCCTCGGGCACGCTGCTGGCGGCCGGGTCGCTGCTCACCCGCTTCGGCGTCTTCGAGGCCGGCATCGCCAGCACCAAGGACCCGAAGTACGTGGTCGTCCCGCAGAAGCAGCGGCTGGCGGCACGGCAGCAGGAACACGCCGACACGACGACGCGCTGACCCGGCGGCGGCTCCCGCAGCGCCGGCGGGCCGCCGGGTCAGCGCAGGGCGGCGCGGCCGGGCGGACGCACGACCGGGGGAGTCGCGCGGCTCGGTGACCACGGGCACACCTCGGTCCGCGTACCTTCCTGGCCATGTCGGGGACTGATCAGGCCGCGAGCCGGACCACGCCGCGGCCGCCCGGCGGCCTGCTGCGCTTCCGCAGCGACATCCAGGGGCTGCGCGCCGTGGCGGTGGGGCTCGTCGTCGCCGACCACGTCTTCGGCTGGCCGCACGGCGGCTTCATCGGCGTCGACGTCTTCTTCGTGATCTCCGGTTACCTGATCACCGCACTGCTCCTCCGGGAGCTCGCGTCGACGGGCACCGTCTCCTTCCGCGACTTCTACCTGCGCCGCGCCAAGCGGATCCTGCCCGCGGCCATGGCCGTGCTCGTGGTGACCGTCGTCGTCGGGTACCTGCTGTGGTTCCTGCCGCGGGCCAACCAGACCGCGGTGGACGCGCTGGCCGCGGCGCTGTTCGTCGAGAACTGGCACCTGGTGGCCGTCGGGGCGGACTACCTGCAGGCGCAGGGGCCGCCGTCGCCGGTGCAGCACTACTGGTCGCTCTCGATCGAGGAGCAGTTCTACGCGCTCTGGCCGCTGCTCCTGCTCGTCGCCTACGGCCTCTTCGGCCTCCGCCGCCGGCCGGGCCGGCTGGTCTGGATCCTCGGCGTCGGGATCGCGATCTCGCTGGCGTGGGCGGCCTACCGGACGGCCACCGCCCCGACGGCCGCGTACTTCGACACCCTCGCGCGCGCCTCGGAACTGCTGGTCGGGGGGCTCGTCGCCGTCGTCGGGGGCCCGGCGGTCGTCGCCGACCGGTTCCGCGCGGGGCTCTCCGTCGGCGGGCTCGCGGTCATCTTCGGCTCCGCGGTGGTGATCTCGCCGTCCTCGGCGTTCCCGTTCCCGTGGGTGCTCGCGCCCGTGGTCGGGACGGCGATGGTGCTGCTGGCCGACCCGCCGCGGTCGGCGGCCACCGTCCTGCTGACCAACCCGGTCTCGCAGCGCCTGGGCCAGTGGTCGTACTCGATCTACCTGTGGCACTTCCCGGTCGTGGTGTTCGGGGTGGACATCCTCGGCAGCTCCGTCCCGGTGCAGGTGGCTCTCCTGGCGCTCACGCTGGCCCTCTCCGCGGCCTCCTACCGGTGGATCGAGCGGCCCGTCCTGGCGATGCGCCCCGCCTTCCGCCCGACCTCCGGGTGGTCCAGGCCCCGCCGCCCCGGGTACCTGCTGCCGGTCGGCGTCGCCGGGGTGCTGCTCGTGGTGGGTGCGGCGCAGTTCTGGGGGCCGGCGTGGCTGCGCGGCAGCGACACCGTCAGCGCTGGTCCGGCGGCCTCCACCACGGGGGAGCGGCCGAGCGCGGACCGGCTCGCGGAGCAGGTCGAGGCGGCGCTGGCCGCGGACTCCTGGCCGGACGACCTCACGCCTTCCCTGGACGGGCTCGGGCCCGCGCAGCAGGCGGAGGAGATGGGCACCGAGGCGCCGGGGTGCCGGAACACGGTGACGGCGGGAGGGGAGCCACTGGTCTGCCAGGACGGGCCGGCGGACGCGCCCAACACGGCGCTCCTGGTCGGTGACTCGGTGGCGATGAGCTGGGGGCCCACGGTCGACGCCATGTTCTCGGGCGACGACTGGCAGGTGCTCGGGCTGGGCTTCGCCTCCTGCCCGCTCGTCGACGTCGCCGCGGCGCCGCCGGCCGAGCCGCCCGGCTTCCCGGAGGATTGCGCGGCCGCGCGGGAGCGCACGCTCGAATTCATCGAGGAGACCGCCCCCGACGTGCTGGTCATGTCGGCCGGGCAGGGGTACTTCGGCAACTTCGTCAGCGGCGCCACCGGCGACGACGCGATCGAGGAGTGGCAGCGCGGCCTGGAGTCGACCCTCGAAGCGGTGACGCCGCTCGTGGACTCCGTGGTGGTCCTCGGCAACCCGCCGCTGGGCGCCGACCCCCGCGCGTGCGGGGGACGCCTGAGCGGCCCGCAGGACTGCGTCCGGTCGATCAGCCGCGGCTTCCTGGACAAGACCGAGGCCGAGCGGGCCGCGGTGGAGACGCTCCAGGAGGCCGGGGCCGACGTCACGTACGTGGACACCCGGGAGCTGTTCTGCGCGGATGGCCGCTGCCCCGCCTTCGCCGGCTCCGTGCTGCTGCGCACGGACGAGACCCACCTGACCGCGGCCGCCGCGGACATGGTCGCGGCCGCCGTGCGGGAGATGGTCCCGGAGAGGGTCACCTCCTGAGCGCGGGCCCTCCCGCCCGCCCCGCCGGAGGCTGAAAGCCGTTCCGGGTGGTCGCTCTCTGCCCACTCGGGCGGGGCAGAGAGCGACTGGCCGGGGAGCACCTCCTGCCCTGCTCAGACCCGGGCGACTCCCCAGCGAGCGCGCCACGCCGGGAGACGGGCCGCCCGGTCGTGACCGGCAGCCCGCCCGCCGGCCAGGGGCCGCGGCGGGCCTACCCGAGGGGCGTGGTCTCGCGGCGGGCCGTCGGCGGCCGCCAGCCGGTGTTGTCGCGACGGGGTGCGTCCACGGGCTCGGGCTCGGCCGAGTCGACCAGAGCCCCGCGGCTCGGCGCGAGGTCGGCCGGGTCGAGGGTGATGGAGCCGAACCGCCCGTGGACCAGCGCCGGCACCAGATCCGGGCGTGCCCGGGCCATCTGCTCCTCCGCCGCCTCCGCGACGAGGACGCACGGGGTGCTGGCGGGGGAGCCCAGATAGGGCTGCGACGCCGCCCCCGGCATCGGCTGCCAGGGCACGCCCATCGCGCGCAGCAGCCGGCGGACCCGGTCGTCGACGATGGTGACGAGTCCCGGGGCACCGCAGTTGCGCGCGTACCGCCAGAGGCCGTGGCAGAGCGCCACGCTGAGCTCGGCACCGGCCGCGCCGGTTCGGTACCGCGGGTCGACCACCAGGCTGCCCACATCCCACACCTCCTCGGGGGCGAGACCGACGGTGCCGAGGCTGTCGGCCACGGGCAGGTGCCACGGGTCGTCGGCGACGTCGAGCAGGGTCTTCACCGGGCTCCCGGCGTCGGCGACGATCAGCCGGGCGGTGCCCAGCGCGACGCCGCTGACGTCGTCGACCACCGCGACGAACCGCGACCGCGCCTCGTACGGGCCGTACTCCTCGTCCAGGAGCTCCGGCGTGTTGCCGAAGGCCTGGAGGAAGACGGCGGCCTCGACCTGGCGGGCGGCCTCCCGCTCAGCCGGGGACTGCGCCACCAGCAGCCGGAGCCCCATGTCAGAAGCCCTTCGCGACGACGGTGCGCGCGTCGAAGAAGTCGGCGGTGAAGGCGACGGCGGTGTCGGGGTCGAACGCCTTGCAGGTGTAGATGTCCACCGAGAAGAACAGCCGTGGCTGCTCCCAGGCGTAGAAGTGCGCCCCGGAGGTCTCCCAGTGGATCCAGCCTGCCCAGCCGTAGAGGTCGGAGCGGTGCGTCACGGGCTCGAGGAGCTGCACCATGTCCACCTCGCGGGACAGCGCCGAGAGGTAGGTCCGGATCTGCGCGTCGTCGACGGGCGCGGCCGGGCAGCCCTCGATCACCAGTCGCTGGCGAAGGATCTCCGGGGCGAGCTCCCGCCAGGCGAGAGGATGAGAGACCAGGTCAGAGGCAGGGGAGGACGGCGTCACCCGCTCATAGTCCACACCCGGTAGCGGACGGTGTTCACCCAGGTCGGCGTGTCGCCTGGTCGTGCGTCCCCCGTAGGGCGTCGTCCTGACCCTCGGAGTCAGCGGGCGGTCGGCCCCCGCTGCAGCTGGGGGATCAGCGTCGCGTCGACGAGCCCGGAATCGGAGGCGGTCAGCCAGCGCAGGAAGTCCTCGACCGGCATGGGGCGGGCGATGGCGTAGCCCTGGGCGACGTCGCACCCCAGCCGGGCGAGGGCCGCGCTCGTCGCGAGGGTCTCGACCCCTTCGGCGACCAGGTTCAGGCCGAGGGCGTGGGCGAGCGCGACGGTGCTCTGCACGATCGCGGCCGCCCGGGGGTCGCGGTCGACGTCGGCGGTCAGGCTGCGATCGAGCTTGAGCTCGTCGGCCGGCAGGTGGCGCAGGTAGGCCAGCGAGCTGTAGCCGGTGCCGTAGTCGTCGATCGACGTGCGGACGCCGGAGCGGCGCAGGTCGGCGAGGACCGTGCGGCCGCGCTCGGGGTCGGCCATGAGGGTGTCCTCGACGAGCTCGAGGGTGAGCGCCCGCGGGGGCAGGCCGTGCCGGTGCAGCGCGGCGGCGACCTTGCCGGCGAGGTCGAGGTCGGTGACGTTGGCCGCCGAGAGGTTGACCGACACGGGGATCTCGCGGTCGGGCCACCACCGGGCGGCCGCCTCGAGCGCGAGCTCGAGCACCCGGTCGGTCAGGGGTCGCAGGAGGCCCGCCTGCTCGGCCGCCGGCAGCAGCGCGGCGGGGGAGAGCAGCCCGCGGGTCGGGTGCTCCCACCGGACCAGCGCCTCGGCGCCCACGATGCTGCCGTCGTGCATGTCCATCTGGGGCTGGAGGAAGACCCGCAGCTCGTCGCCGG
Source organism: Blastococcus sp. SYSU DS0541 (assembly GCF_054050875.1). Taxonomy (NCBI): domain Bacteria; kingdom Bacillati; phylum Actinomycetota; class Actinomycetes; order Geodermatophilales; family Geodermatophilaceae; genus Blastococcus; species Blastococcus sp. SYSU DS0541. The sequence goes on from NZ_JBJHAD010000024.1 coordinate 27,423, forward strand.
CCAGCGCCGTCCGCAGCTCCTCCATCGTGCGCAGCCGGTCGCTGCCCGCGGTGCCGGTGACGGGGTCGGGCACGTAGACGTGCACGCCCTCGCGGGCGCGCTTGGCGCTGTACATGGCGACGTCGGCGCAGTGGAGCAGCTCCTCGACGGACGCCGCCGGGGCCGGCGCGGTGGCGACGCCGATGCTCACGCCGACGTGCAGCCGGACGTCGGCGACCGTGAAGGGCGCCAGCAGCAGGTCGCGCAGCCGCTCGGCCAGGGCGCGCGCGTCGGCGAGGTCCGCGGCCGGCATCAGGACGGCGAACTCGTCTCCGCCGAGCCGGGCCAGGACGTCGCCGGAGCGGAGGGAGCGGCGCAGCCGCGGGCCGATCTGGCGGAGCAGGTCGTCACCGGCGGTGTGGCCGAGGCTGTCGTTGATCTCCTTGAAGCCGTCGAGGTCCAGCAGCAGCAGGGCTGCGGGCTGGGCAGGCGTCGCCACGGTGATGACCCGCTGGGTCTGCTCCAGGAGCGCGCGGCGGTTGGCGAGCCCGGTGAGCTCGTCGGTCCGCGACTCCAGCTTGATCTGGTTGTACCCGCGCACCTCCCGGAAGGTGACGGCGATGCGGAGGACTCCGGCCAGCACGCAGCCGATGGCCAGCCACCCGGCGATGTCGGGCACGGGCTGCGACCAGGGGCTGAGCACGAGGAGGCTGGCGAACAGGCAGGCGAGGGGCACCGCCAGCAGCCGCCATCCGATGCGGGAACCGGTGGACCTGGCCGGGGGCGGCTGCTCGACCGCGCCCGCCGCGGCGGCGGCGGTCAGCACGATGCCGGCCAGCCAGCCGAGCTCCAGCGGGCCCCCGTCGACGTAGGTGCCCCGCACCTTGAGGGCGAACAGGACGAGGTCCGAGACGCAGATCAGAGCCAGCCCCGAGCCCAGCAGCACGAAGGTGCGGTCCAGGCGCACGCCGAGGATGGCGCCGATGGCCATCAGGACCGCGATGAGCAGGACGGTCGTTATCGGCGCGACCAGATCGACGGCGGCCACCGGCGTCTCGCCGGGGTCGGTCAGGAGGTAGGGGCCCACCAGGAAGGCGACCCCCGCGGAGAGGCTGCCCAGCGCCGCCACCACGCCGTCCAGCCACATGCTCGGGTGGAAGTGGGGTACCCGGGCGCGGATCAGCACGACGAGGGGCACGTACACGAGCAGGTAGGCCGTGAACGAGACCACGTGGGACAGGGCGGAGGACGGCTCGTTGCCCTGCAGGCCGGCGGAGAGCACCCGCAGCGCGTTGCCGAACGCACCGAGGGTGAGCGCGACAGCGAGCGCACCCCAGAGGATGCGCTCGCTGCGCACGCGCCGCGCCGCGACCACGCAGGCGGCCGCGGCGGCGAGGTAGGGCAGGTTGTAGAGGACGACGTCGTAGGCGCGGTCCCAGGCGGCACCGGCGGGGCGCGGTCCGATGCCGGTGGCGAAGAGCGCGACCAGTCCGACGGTCAGGAGGAACAGGGAGCTGGGACGACGAGGCACGGCCCTCTCCTGATCTCGCTGGTCCATGGATCAGGACATCGGCGGCGGATCGGTTCCGCTGGACCCGGGCGCGCTTCGGCTCACCCGGAAGGGGCAGTCGCGCCGGCGGCCGGTGCCGGAGGGCGCACCCGGTCACGAGTCGTCGTCGGACTGCCGATGACACTCGCATGGACCGTGGGAACGGAGCAGGGCAGTCGCTGCGGGTGGCACCGGAGCTCGCGCCGACGGACGACACCTTGGTCCGCCGCAGTGCCGAGGCGGTGGCATACGGCCGCCATGCCGCGCCGCCGTCGGCCTACGGTCCGGCCGACGTCCACCGGCTGCTCCCCGTGCCGGCCGGTGGTCCGGCGGTGGCCCGAGCGGACGACGAGGTCGCTCCGATGCCGGCCGACCGTCCGGTGCAGGTCCACGCCGACGAAGACGGGTCTGCGGACACGGGGACGTCGAGGGCCACCGGCTTCCTGGCCCGCCTGCGCCTGCTCCCCAGGGCGGCGTAGCACCGACGGTCGCCGCACCGACCGCGGCTGCGGCGTCGTCGTCCGAGCCCCCCGCGCCACCCCGATGGGCGGCGCGCCACCGGTACGCACGCGCACGTGGTGGGCCGGGTCTCGAGTGGCCCCGCGGATCCACGGTGCCCGGCTGACGCCGCCGACGTGCACCCATCGTCGAGGCCGCCCGCCCACCCCGGTCGCCGCATGGCGGCCTCACCAGGGCTTTTCCTCAGCACCGGCGACGCCAGTCGGGCAGTCGGCGACTCCCGAGTGTGACGAATCGCGGCGCGCCATAAAGTAGCACGCAATATGTGATGGTCATCACTGTCCACCCGGGCGTCGACGGTGGATCTTTCAACTACCGAGCTTGGTGCTCGGGGCTCAACGCTGAGCCGGGCAGGCGAAGAACCGTCGGCGATCAAGTGGTCGCCTCAGCCGACGGGAAGCCAGTGGCGAACCCAGGCCCTCCACGTCTCCACGTCAGAGGTAGTCCTGTCATGCCCTCAGCCCTGTCCCGCGCCCGGGACCTCGCCGCCACGCCTGCTCGCCGGCCGCTCGCCCGATGAGTCGCCGCGAACGAGCCGTCTGGTACGGCTCCGTCGTCTTCGGCGTCCTCGCGCTGGCGCTGTTCGCCCGCTTCTGGTTCGACCCCGACCGGCTGGCCGATGCGTCGCCGGAGACGCCCCGCTGGCTGGCGGTCGGCCTCTTCGTGCTGCTGACCCTGGTCGTGTGGCACCGGATCTTCATGGACGGGCTGGGCCACGTGCTGGCGCGGCGGATGCCTGTGTACGTGGCCCCGCCGTCTCCTGAGCCCGGCCTGCGGGTCGCCTTCATCACCACGTTCGTGCCCGGCAGCGAGCCGCTGTCGATGCTCGCCCGGACGCTCGAGGCCATGGTGGCGGCCGAGTACCCGCACGACACGTGGGTGCTCGACGAGGGGAACGACCAGGGCGCCCGGGAGCTGTGCCGCCAGATGGGGGTCCGGCACTTCAGCCGTCACGGTGTGGAGCGGTGGAACCAGCCGGAGGGCCGCTTCGCCGCGCGGACGAAGGGCGGCAACCACAACGCCTGGTACGAGGCGCACGGCCACCGCTACGACGTCGTGGCGCAGATCGACACGGACTTCGTCGCCACGCCCGATTTCCTCACCGCGACGCTCGGGTACTTCCGCGACGCGCGGACCGGTTGGGTGGTCACTCCGCAGATCTACGGCAACACCGGCACGCTCGTGTCCCGGGGGGCAGCGCAGCAGCAGTACACGTTCTACGGGCCGCTCCTCCGGTCGATGAGCGCCCGCGGCATGGCCATGATGCTGGGCGCCAACCACGTCGTCCGCGTCGCGGCGCTGGAGTCCGTGGGCTGGTACGAGGGTCACATCACCGAGGACCTCGCCACGGGCATCAAGCTGCACGCCGAGGGCTGGCGCAGCCACTACGTGCCCCGCGCCCTGGCCATCGGCGAGGGGCCGGGAACATGGCTGGCGTACTTCAACCAGCAGGCCCGGTGGGCCTACGGCTGCTTCGCGCTGCTGCTCCAGGTGACCCCGCGCCGGCTCCGGGCCCTCGGTGTGCGCCGCGGTGGCCTGTACCTGTGGCTGCAGCAGAACTACTTCAGCGGCGTCGCTTTCGTGCTCGGCGCGGCCCTCATCGCCTTCTACTTCGCGACCGGCATCGCGCCGGCGGCGATCTCCCTGCTCCCGCTCGTGGTGGCCTACGGGCCCTACCTCGTCTGGCGGCAGCTGCACACCTTCTGGATGCAGCGGTTCAACGTGCGGCCGGAGCAGGAGAGCGGCTGGCAGTGGCCGGGGCGGCTGGTCGGCACGGTGGTGCAGCCGGTCTACGCGCTCGCGTTGGCCTACGTGCTCGTCGGCCGGCGGCTCAGCTTCAAGGTCACGCCCAAGGGCATCGGCTCCGAGCGGGTGACGCCCCTGCCGGTCTTCCGGCAGCACCTGGTGATGGCTGCGCTCATGGCCACGGCAATCGTGTGCGGTCTCATGCTGGGGCGCACGGGGTGGCCGATGCTGGCCTGGGCGACGGTCATCGTCGCGGCGATGGTGGTGGTGCCTCTCCTGGAGATGCCCACCCGCGTGGCCGCGCTGGCGGAACGCCGCACGGCGGCCGCAGTGGCCGGCAGGCACCGGGCCTTGGCGGGCCGGGGCGAGGTGGCCGTCGCCGGGGCGGGCGTCCCCCGTCAGGAAAGCCTGAACCACGTCGCCGTCCTGCCGCCGCGGGATGCGGAGCACGACGCGCGCCCGGTGCTGCAGCCGGTTGCCGAGCCGGCTCGGGCGGGCGCGAGAGCTCAGTCCGGGGCGTAGACCCGCACCCAGTCGACCAGCATGGTCGCGGTACGTGGCGTGGAGGCGTCAGGGGGGCCGGGGAGCCGGCCCCCCACCGCGACGTTCAGCAGCAGGTACTGGGGGCTGTCGAACGGCCACGTGCCGCCGTCGGGCACGTCCGCCCGGCTCGCGGTACCGGTCGTCCGGCCATCGATGGAGAACGTGATCCGGTCGGCGGACCAGTCGGCTCCGTAGACGTGGAACTCCTCCGACAGCGGCTCGTCGACCGGGGTGACGACGCTCTGCATCCAGTTGGTGCCGTCGGGCCGCGGTCCGTGCACCGTCTGGAGCGCCTCGGTGGCCGGGCCGATCGACTCAATGAGGTCGATCTCCCCGCAGGCCGGCCAGCCGACGCGCTGGATGTCCTGGCCGAGTGTCCAGGCCGCCGGCCAGATGCCGTTGCCGGACGGCACCTTGGCCCGCACCTCGATGCGGCCGTGGTGGAACGTCCGGGCGCCGAAGGTGGTCACGCGGGCCGAGGTCCAGAGCGGATCGTCGGCGGGGCCGGTGGCGCGCGCGGTGATCGCGAGGTTGCCCTCGCCGTCGAGCGCCAGGTTCGCGCGCTCGGCCGTGTACGTCTGGAGCTCCTCGTTCCCCCAGCCGCCGCCCCCGAGCTCCGGCGACCACACGTCCGGGTCGGGCGGGCTGCCCGCCGGGCCGTCGAACTCCTCGGCCCACAACAGGGCACGGTCGTCCGACCGGTCGGCGCCGCAACCGGCGAGCCCCGCCACCAGGGCGAGGCTTCCGGCGGTCGCCACCAGCCGTGTCGTCATGCGCACGGAGTCCATCGTCCCAGCCCGCGGGCGGCGCCTGCGCGCGCTCGAGCAGCGCCGCCCCTTGGGCCGGGCGATGCGCGGCCTGCGCTCAGACGAGTCCGCTGTCGATCGACTGCTGCCACGCCATCTCGTCGATGACGGCGCGCTTCTCGACGTCATCGAAGCGCACCTTCTTCCAGCGGCCGTCGGCGCCGTTGTTGGTGCTCCTGCGGTGCCACTCGCCCTTGCGGGTCAGGAACCAGGACCGGCCGTGGAAGTCGGGCCCCTCGAACGCCCAGCCGGTCAGGCGGGTGAGGCCGGTGCGCCGGCGCTCGGGCTCGCGTGCGTAGGGAAGCAGGTAGAGGCAGACGTCGGTGAACTGCGCCGCGGAGAGCCGACGAAGCTGGTGGACCGCCGAGCGCACCTCCTGCTCGGTGCGCCGCTCGTCGCGGGCGTAGAGCAGCCAGACGGCGTCCTCGTCGGCGAGTTCGAGCAGGGTGGTGCGCTGCCGCAGCCGCTCGGCCTCCGCGGCGGCTGCCTCCTCCTCGCGGCGCTTCTCCTCGGCGGCCGCGGCGGCGCGGGCGCGAAGCCGGGCGTTGGCCAGGTCGCGGTCGCACACCCGCCAGCCCTGCCAGAGGTCGGAGTGGGCGGCGCAGACGGCTCGGGTGCACTCGGTGCACTCACCGATCGCGGGCTCGCCGCAGCGGCAGGTGGCCGCGTCGTCGTCGCGGGTCTGGATGTAGATGGTGCCGCAGCGACGAGTCTCCGCCTGTGACGAAACTGCCGGGACGTCCCCGTCAGCGGGAACGCCGACGAGTTGGTCGACACGGACGTCGGCGTCGCACCGCCAGTAGCCGGTCAGGATCTGCGTGCGCGTGGCCGTCGCCCCACAGGAGGGACAGGGCATGCCGCGCAGCCTAGGAGCGCCGACGTGCCTGGATGCTTTTGGAAGGACGTGTCGTCGATAGCTCGGCACGCTCGCCACATGCGTCACGACGGCCCCTGAGGGGCTCAAGCGGCCTATGAATCAGCCCGAAGCCCTACTGCGTCTGCGTGTGCGACTGCGACTGCACTGGACCGCCTGCCCACTGAGTGTGCGGCTGACGGTCCACGTCAACTTTCGGCGGCGACCGCCGTCGTGGCGGGGTCAATGGGTGATCGACCTCCGGACGCGATGAACCTGGGAACACCGGCGAGTTGCGAGGTCAGGCTGGCGAGTGTTTCACGGCGCGGATTGACCGCTCCTCGAGGGAGCAAGAACGGGGCCTGTGCGTGCGAGTGGTAAAGGTTGCCTCGCCTCGTACTCACCGCGGTTTTGTAGCCGGCGCTCCTGGCGACAATCGCCTCACGGTCGCCGCAAGCGCGAGCATCACCGTGCGGATAGGCGAAGTGATCGATGGGGACCTGGGTGAGCTCCTCAAGCCACACTTTGCTGTCAACGATCTCGCGACGCGCGTCTTGTTCGGACAGTGGTCGCAAATAGACGTGGGAGATCGTGTGCGATCCCAATGACACGAGTGGATGGCGAGAAAGGTTACGGATTTCGTCCGGAGTCAGCGCATGCTCGTTCATCAGGGAGCGCAGTTGCACCCCGGCCTTCGCGAACGTAGGGCGAAGCGCCTGGCTTCTTTCGGCGACGTTCCCCTCAATCCACCGATTGACGCCCGCCAGAGCGCGGATCTTCTGTCGTCGGGACGTTGCCTCGACCCGACCGAAACCATCGATCTCGAAGTTGTCGGCACGCTTGACGAGTTCGACGAGACCTCCCCACCAGTAGTACGCCTCGCGGGTGGCAAGGCCTACGGTCGGATAGATGACTATAGGCACGTTGTACTGCTCGAAAACGGGCAGCGCCGCCGTCAAGTTGTCTCGGTAGCCGTCGTCGAACGTCATCACGACGAACCGCCCCGGGATGCGCTCGGTCAAGCGCCGCATCGCTTCGTCCATGTCGACGACAGCGATGCCGTTTTCGCGGCACCAGGACAACACCAAGTCGAGGTAGCGTGTCGAGCAGCGGATGTCCTGATATAGGTAATCCGCCGGATTGTCGACCACGCTGTGCCACATGAGTGCACAGCCGCTGCCGCCGAATCGCTTCTCCAGCACCCGCTGAGCGCCCGACCAGCGTGTTGTGACGTCCACTGTCCGAATGGCCATCGGGCGAAGTGATGACTTGATGATTGCCGCGGACAATGTGGTGGACCTCCTGGCAGGCTCTGTCGGTACGCGTGGTGCGCGTGATGGGGCGTCGGGTCTGAAAAGACCAAGCAGGGAAATAAGTCACGCTGCGGCCTTGGCGACGGATCGCGACGGAGCGCATCGTCGGTATCATGGCATGGCGTAGCGCGACGGAGGCCTGTGCACCTGAGGCTGTCGCTTGGGAGATGCCTCAAAGGAGGCAGGGGCTGATCTGCGGCAGCTCCGCGAATCCTTATGCCTGGCAACATGCCCTCGGGCTGCACGCGGAGTAGCGGTATGACAACGGTCCGATGCCGCGAGGTAGCTGCGAATTGCAGGGTGATGCCTTGAGGGGCGACACCTTCACACGGGGAGAGGTTGACGCGGAGAGATGCCGGGATCACGCGAGCAGGGGGACCTTGAGGGTCTGCGTATTGCCATGGTCGTGCCTGGACCGTTGGACAATTCCGGTGGCGTCGAACTCAGCGCGCAGAGGCTGCTGAAGCTTCTCCGGTACCTGGGAGCCGACTGCCGCGTTGTTTGGCGACAGCGCTCGCATATCGCCGCATCGTCAGACGACAATGACCTGCCAGTTGTGGACGTCCGTGGCGGCAAGGTGCTCAACAGACTTCTGTTTGGCTGGCGCGCCACGCGTGCGGGCTTGCTCGGTTCCCCGCAGGTGCTTCACATCCAAAGCCTGGAGTACGCGTGGCCCTTGGTGGCCCTTCTCCCATGGCAGAGGGTGCGTCGTCGAACGATACCTGTCGTCGTCGTTACGACACACGGATCGCTGAGCAGCTTGTATTCCAAGACAGCCTTCACGGCATGGCAGAAGCTGCGGAATGCGCCGTTTGTTCTGATCTTCAAGCGTATAGAGACATTGGCTGTTTCGCGTGCCGACTACGTGATCAGCGTTTCCGATCATGCCGCCCAGGATGTGCGTCGCAGCGGCTACAAGGGTCGACTATCGGTTATACCGAACGCTGTCGACACCGACACGTTCACGCCGGGTGATGGCGTCGTGGAGAATCGGAGCCTCTTGTGGACCGGCAGGGCGGCCGCCTACAAGAACCCGACAGCTGCAGTCCAGATCATGCGCAGTCTTCGCGGCAGTCATCCGTCGGCGTCTCTGACGATGGTGGGGCCCGACCTCAGCTGCAACGCTCCGAACGTGAGCTGTGTGGGCCGGCTCTCACAAGCCGACCTCGCTGAATTGCTTCGCGGGGCTTACGCGTTCGTCTCCACGTCGTCCTACGAGGGAGATCCCCTGGCGGTGAAAGAGGCCCTGGCGTGTGGCGTTCCGGTGATCGTGACGCCGATCGCATCCCAGGGTGTAACGGATGGCGTCAACGGTCTTGTGGTGCCCCATGCGCCGACGTCGTCCCAGGGCTTGAAGGCGTTCGAGGGTGCGCTGTCGCGATTACTGAGCGACGAAGCGCTGCGGCATCGGCTCGCCGAAGGCGCGCGCGCTGGTCGCGAATCATTGTCTCCGAGGTTCGAGTTCGAGAGCTACAGGACGATCTTCAGCCAGATCTACAGCGACGTCGCGTCATCACGAACGACAGACCAGCGATAGCGTGGTGCGCACACAAGCCCGATCCCGGGCGGGATGGGTAGTAGTCGGCCAGGCGGCTTCCAGCCTGTGCAACTTCATACCTTCGATCGCAGTGGCGCGCGTGGTCGACGTGGAGGCGTTCGGCGCCTTCAGCCTGGCGATGGCTGTCTTCTTCGTGTCGCTGGAGCTCATGCGGCCGCTCGCACTCGAGCCGCTCATCGTCCGCCACAGTGGCAGTGGGCGGGATGGCGATTTGATTGCCGCCTCCGGTGCCCTGTCGCTGGCGATGCTCCTCGGCCTCCTGGTCGCGACGGTGACTGCGGCCGTGGCTGCAGTGGTCGGAGGCGAGGTAGGTGGGGTGTTGGCCGTCATTGCGGCATGCCTTCCATTCCTCTTCCTCCAGGACGCCTGCCGGTACGTGCTGTTCTCCCAAGCTCGTATGGTGGCTTCGGCGTGGGTGAACGCCACCTGGCTGCTCGTCACGGCCGCTGGGCTGCTCGTCCTACTGTTGTGGGATGCCACTAGCGCCCCCTCCGCCCTGGCGGTCTGGGGTTTCGGAGCGGCGTGCTCGGCCGCACTCGCCCTCGGACTCATCCGCCTCCTACCGGCCGTCCGGGGGGCCCGAGCTTGGCTGCTGCGGCATCGCGACCTCAGCTTCCGGTACGTCACGGAAGTCATCGTTGACGCCGGCGCCTTCCAGCTGACTCTGCTCGCAGTCGGGGTGCAGGGGGGTCTTGCAGCGCTTGCCGCGTTCAACGGTGCCCGAGTTCTTCTAGGACCTCTGAGCATGCTGTATGTCGCGGCCGGGACATTCACGGTGTCCGAGGGGGCGCGGATGCGCGGGATCACCTCCAGGGGTATCTACCGCCTGCTGTGCGTCGTGGCTGCGGTGCTCGGTGTGGTGGCGCTGAGTTGGTCCGGGGCGCTCTTGGCGCTGCCATCCGACTTCGGTGAACTCTTCCTCGGAGACAGCTTTGCCGTCGCAGAGCACGCGTTGGCGGGCCTAGGGGTCTACTGGGCGGCCAAGGGTGCGATCGATGTATTCCGAGGTGGTCTGCGCCTTGCCGGGCTCTCCAGGCGGAGCCTTCACGCCATGCTCGCCATCGCGCCGTTCGGCGTCCTAGGGGGACTCGTGGGAGCCACCTTGGGCGGCGCGGCCGGAGCGGCCTGGGGCCTCGGCATAACCAATGCAGTGGGAGCCATTTTCTGGTGGCGACTGCTTCCGCGCCAGTACACCTAGCGAGCCGGTCTGTAGCCGATCACCGCCTGGGGACGACACGAAAAACGAAGGAGTCAGAACTTTGAGCGAATTGGACGTAGTCATCCCGGCCTATGGCGACGCGTTACGTCTCCAACGCCTCTTGCAGCGCCTCGACGACGAAGCGTCGGGGACTGGTCGACGACTCACGGTCATCGTCTCCGACGACGGATCGCCGACCCCACTCGAGGGAGGAGTAGCCGTCCAGTCCTTCCCGCACCTCGTCATCAAGGTGGTCCGAGGCGAGAACGGTGGGCCAGGGGCCGCGCGCAACCGCGGGACATCGGCGTCGTCGGCGGAGTGGATCGCTTTCCTCGACGCCGACACGGTGCCCGAGGAGGGTTGGCTCTCACGCCTGCATGCGCGTCTGGACCGCGATGAGGCGGTGGATGCGTATGAGGGTGCTGTATCAGTTCCCCCCGACGACGCCACGCCCTTCTCACACGCGACCGCCATTCAAGCCGAGGTTGCCCACGGCGGAGCCAACATCATCTACCGTCGGCGGGCGCTGATAGACATCGGCGGCTTCAGCGAATCCTTCTACGACTCCGTTCGGCGAATGCACTTCCGCGAAGACATCGAGTTGTACTTCCGAGCGTCGAAGGCTGGGTTGCGGATAACGACTGCTCCTGAACTGACCGTTTCGCACCCTCCGTTGGAGTCATCCTTCCTCACGCCGTTTCGCCTGGCGCGCCGGTACTACTTTGATTCGCTTCTCGACCGGGAACACGCATCAGTTTTTCGCGAGGTCAATCGGGCCAGGCGGGTGGGCCCGCTGTCCCTCCGTGCTGCGAGGCACGCCGCCGGCGTCGGCCACGTCGGGGCGGTTGCCCTTGCCCTGGCCGGTGCGATGGTCGGCTCTCGGCGTGTGGCATGGACAGGCGCCGCGCTTTCGACGGCCACCTGGTGTGCCAACGGCATCGCCCTGGCCTGGGGTAAGGAAGTGCGATTCAGCCATGTCGCGAGCCTGGCGGCGGCTTCGTTCGGCACCCCTTGGGTTTACACATGGCACTACTACAGGGGTGTCTGGGTCTTTGGCCACCGGCCCCGACTTCGGTGACGAGATTTCGGCCGGCGTGCTCAGAAGGGGAGAGCAATGATCAGTGAGCGCCAGTTCCGATTGGCCTTGAAGCGTGGGCTGCCCGTGATCATCGGGACTGCTCTGCTGACCGGGGCAGCGGCAGCCGCTGTGTCTGTCCTGCTGCCACCCAGCTATGTGGCAACGCAGGAGCTCACTGTCGTGGCGCCGCTCGTTCCGGCAGGAAACGCTGGCGGAGAGTCCAGCCAGGTCCGTCGCCTGACTACGAGTGCGGCGCTGCTGGTTTCCGACTCCGTGCTGCACCGTGCGGTCGACGGTGGCACCGGTGACGTCGAGGAGCTCCGAGAGTCGGTCAGTGTTGAGACGGATTCCGACTCCGACCTCCTGACCATCTCGCTTGTCGACGGGGACGAGGCCTCGGCCGTGGACACCCTCTCCACCATCGTCTCGTCCGCAAGGCAGTTGGAGGTGGCTACAGAGCAGGCGCGGATCCAGGCGGCACTCGAGGGCGTTGACCGAGACATCGCTGACGTTGCTGGCGACGACGACGCGGCCGCGGTGTACCTGTCGGGATTGCGGGACACCCGAGTGGGTCTGTTGGCGGCCCTGTCTTCGCTCACGCCGTCCATGCAACCCGTGGCGGAGCCCAGTGTGCGAGCGACCTCCGTGGGGCCCTCCTTGCCGGTAGCCATCGCCGTTGGTGTGGTGGCCGGAGGTCTGCTCGGAGCGTCGTGGATCGTGCTCGGCACTCGCTTTCGCCCACGCGTTCTCCATGGGGAGGACGTCCGAGCGCTCGGCTTGCCCGTTGTGGCAGGACCAGACGACTCGGTGGCGCAGGCAGCGAGGCGCATCAGCAACTTGTCCTTCACTGCTTCTGGCGAAGCGCGCTCCTTGGTGTTGGTGATGCTCGGTCGCGCGGAGGCGCTCGTCGACCATGTCGTCCAGATCTCGACGCGCATGGAGACTCCGCTGCGGATCGTTAAGGTGGACGGCGGCGATGCGTGGAATGAGAGCGTGCCGCTCGACGAGTCCGTGGTCGTCAGCCGGCTCAGCGAGGAGGACGTCTTCTCGTCCACCTTCGAGCGCGAGACTGCCGGCGCCCCTGGGCGCCCCGTCATCACCACCGTCTCGGCCTCGGATGAAGTGATCGTGCGAGCCGGCTCGATCGTGGGTGCGGCGGTGCTCGTCGTCCCGGTGGGATCTGATGCGGCTCCTTTGCAGCGGGTTTCCACTGCGCTGCGCGAGTCCGGCGTGGATGTAGTGGGCGTCGTGGTCATGGGAAGGCGCTCGACCCGGTCGGACAAGGGCTCACGTGCGGATGTCCAGCCCCTCGAATCGAGTCGGAGCTAGGCGTGCCCTCCCGGCACGTGCGTACCGGCCGCCACCGTGACGTGCGTAGAGGCGCCGCTGCGGGCGCCTTGGTCGCGGCACTTGCCGTCGCAGCGCTAGCACTAGGAGCAGCCGCGGCCGCTCTTCCGCCTGTGATTTTGACCGGTGCCGCCGTTGGGCTGCTCGTGATCAGCCTTTTCGCTGACCGCAGGATGGTGCTGCTCGCAGTGCTGCCCTTGTCCTTCGCCACCTGGCGTGTACCGGTCGCGCCTCAGGGGCTGAGCGTCGCGGATGTCATCCTGCTGCTAGCAGTGCTGGTGGCAGTGTCTCGTGGACTTCGCCTCTCATCGGTCGGTCGTGCGGTCTTGTCCATAATCCTCACCTATCAAGCGCTCCTTCTTCTTCCTGTGGTCGCCCATCCGACCATCGACGCCATCGCCGATTGGGGGCACCGCCTGTTCCTCATGGGCGGCGCGGTTCTCGTGGGCAGTGAACTGGCGCACGGAGGGAATAGGAGGACCGCCCTCCGTGCCTTTCTCCTGGGATGTGCCGTCTTCGCGGCAGTGTCGATCTACGCGTCGATCGCCAGCAGCTTCGCCCCTGCGTATCCGTTGGGCGTGAACAAGAATCACGCGGGAAAACTGCTCGCCATCGGTGCCATGGTGATGTACGCGGTCGGCCGAGATGTCTTCGACAGTGCTCGCATGCGCACTGCCGTCGGGACAACGGTAATTCTTGGGCTCGTTGCGACACAGTCTCGGGGAGCGTGGCTCGGTCTCGGTGTCGCGTTGGTCGTCTGGTCCTTCTACTCTCGCCCGAGCCTGCGCGTCAGCCTCGCCATGATCGCGACAGTGATCGGCGGCGGAATCTACGTGGTGAGCAGTCTCCTCGCCGAGTCGGAACGAGAAAATGCCCGGCAGACGAGTTCGCTCGAGAGTCGGCAGTACTTCGAGCAGGTCGCGCTCGACTTCTTCGCGGACGCCCCACTCCTTGGCCAAGGCATCAGGTATTACCTCAATCCGGAGTTCGAGTTTCCAGCTCCGCTCAGTGCGGAAGGGGACGCTCGCCCGTCGCCGCATAACGTCGTGGTCGAGGCACTCTCGGAGGCGGGCCTGGTGGGTCTTCTGGCGCTGGCACTGCTCATCGGTGGCGTGAGTTGGATTCTGTACCAACAGAAGACTCGGTACGCCATGCTTGCACTGAGCAGCCTCTTGGGGAACTTCGTGCACGGCTTCGTTGACATCTACTGGGTGGCGGGCAGCCTGACCGTTCCATGGTTGCTTGTTGGTCTTGCCGTTGGGCGGACCGCGCTCGGCGTCGATGGGGCTGAGTCTCGAGGGGCGCTGCGTCGAATGTGGCGAGCAGCGCCGCGGAGAAGCTTGGAAGCAGTTCAGGCCGTCCAAGCGCGGGTGCCGTCGGCCGGTCAAGTGCAGCGGTGAAGCGGGCCTAATTATTCGCGAGGACGGCGTCGACCACGCCTCGCATCTTCACCGCGAACTGCTGTCGGGAGAAGTTCTCTGCGTGCCTGCGAACGAAGGCGCTGTCGTAGTGGCCGGAGTCGAAGTCTCGGAGTTGGTCGGCCCACGTGGCCACGTCGTCTCTCGCAGTCGTACCAGCGGGCACCAACTCCCCCGTCACGCCAGGTGCAACTGAGTCTCGGGCGCCGCCCGCATCTAGTGCGATCACCGGCGAGCCGCACGCCATGGCCTCCACGGGGACGATGCCGAAGTCCTCGACCCCAGGCATGAGGAGCGCTCGGCACCGGCGGAACAGGTCTCGCAGCTCGTCGTCACTGACGCGTCCAAGGAAGTGGGTGCCTGGCCCTGCGAGCGATTCGATCTCCGAGCGGAAGCGGCCGGCCCCCGCTACGAGCAGCCGGACGCCAGCCTTCTCGGCGGCGCGGATAGCGAGGTCGGGACGCTTGTACGGGACGAGTCGTCCCGCGAGGAGGAAGAAGTCTTCGCGGGGAACCGTGGGATCGGGGCTGTAGTACTCCGTATCCACCGGGGGGTGCACCACCATCGCTTCGCGATCCCACCATTGGCTGATCCGGTCCGCGACCGCCCTTGAGTTGGCCACCATGGTATGGACGCGCGCCGCCGCACCCTTGTCTAGAGGCCGAAAGGCCGCCGAGAAGCTGCGCAGCGCCGCGGCTCCTATGCGTTGGCCCGGCTCTCCTTGTCTCATCTCCGGCGCCCAGGCCCAACGTGCGGGGGAGTGGACGTAAGCGACTACCGGGGCTGTCGTACCGCGCACGACCTGAGTCGCGAATGCGTGGTGCGAAGCAATGATGACATCGCTTTTTGGAAGTGGAAGGCGAGCCATGGCCATCGGCAGCAGCGGCAACAGATGAGCGTAGAAATCGCCTCGCAAGAGACGGCTCAAGCTGGTGGTCCGCAGGCGACCTTCAAGCTCGGGAGGTAGGACGCCGGGGCGGCCGATTGGAGCGAGGATGGGGGCGTCAGGCCAAGCCTTCGCCAGTTCCGCCACGACCGCTTCCGACCCCGCATACTCCGTGAATCGCTCGTGTACGAGTGTTATGCGAGGGTTCTGATCCATACTTCCGCCCGTTCCGTTGTTGGCTCCGTTGAGCATTCCAGAATGCTCGCCGATGTCCGGTCGCCGTGATGCCGTTACGTCCACCCATACCTGCCTGGCCGTTGTGACGCATGTCACGTTTAACGGTGAGGGCCGCGTTGGCCCTGTGCATCAGCCGTGCGTGTGCGGAGTGTCCGCACGAGGATGATGCCAAGGGTTACGGAACGTGACAACAAGTCCGTCTTTTTGGCGACGGGCCGGGTCACTCGGTAGGAGAACGACCTGACCTGCGCCTTCTCGGAAACCCAAAACCCAGGTACGGTCCGCCTGCCAGTTGAACTCTTGAGTTTCTGGCACACACGGGGATAGATGCTGGGCAGTTCGTGCCCGGTGGAGCGCACGGGGGTTCGCGACTTGTCCATGCTCGACGTTCACGGTGACCTTACTCGTCACATTCCGCAGCAGCGTGGACGCCGGGCGTCATGGCCCGTGGCACGGCTGCGCGGTGAGGGGACGGAAGCTCGCCGAGCATGGCGGGCTCGGTACGTTCGCCGGCTCGTCGTCCTCGACGTGGTCAGTGCGATCGTCGCCGGCACGTTGGGCCAGATCGCCGAGACCCAGCCGGTGAGCGGATCGCTCGACCTGGTCGGCAGCCTGGTGACGGTGCTCGTGGCCTTCCCCCTGCTGTGGGCGGCGGCCATGCTCATCGCCCGCGCGTACGAAGAGCGGTTTCTGTGGATCGGGGCCGAGGAGTTCCGCCGGGTCTTCTTCGCCGCCGCGATGCTGCTGGCCACCATCGGCACCGTCTCGTGGGCCTTCCACCTCGAGCTCGCCCGTGGCTTTGCCATCGTCGCCTTGCCCGCCGCGCTCCTGCTCACCACGGGTCACCGCATGGCGCAGCGCTCCTGGCTGCACGGCCAGCGCCAGGACGGTCGGCTCCAGCAGACCGCGATCATCGTGGGCCACCGAAGCGGCGTCGCGGCTCTGCACGAGCAGCTCGACCGCGCCATGGAGCACGGTTACCGGGTCATCGGTTGCTGCGTTCCCAGTGGGTCGTCACAGACCTTCGACGGGTTGCCGGTTCTGGGATCGCTGGACTCCGTCGTCGACGTCGTGCGCCGTTATGAGGTCGACACGGTGGCGGTCCTGCCCTCCCCGGAGCTCGACGGCCCCTCCCTGCGGCAGCTGGGCTGGGATCTGGAGGACACGCAGGCCGAACTGCTCCTGGCGCCCGCGGTCACCGAGGTCGCCGGCCCACGCGTGCGGATCCGGCCCGTGGCCGGACTGCCTCTCATGCATGTCGAGCGTCCCGAGTTCACGGGTCACCGCCGCATCGTCAAGAACCTTTTCGACCGCTCGGCGGCGCTGTTCGGCATCCTGCTGATCTCTCCGATGCTGGTCGCTCTTGCCCTGGCGGTCAAGCTGACCAGCCGTGGGCCGGTGTTCTACAAGCACGAGCGGATCGGCCGGGGCGGCCAGCCCTTCGAGGTCTACAAGTTTCGCAGCATGGTGCCGGACGCCGACAAGCTCGTGGACACGCTCTTCGAGGAGAGCAATGAGGGCAACGACGTCCAGTTCAAGATGAAGCGCGACCCGCGCGTCACCCGCGTCGGCGCGGTGATGCGCCGGTACTCGCTGGACGAGCTCCCGCAGCTGTTCAACGTGCTGAACGGCAGCATGAGCCTCGTAGGGCCGCGCCCGCACGTCACTCGCGAGGTCGAGCAGTACGGCTTCGACATGGCACGTCGACTGCTGGTCAAGCCCGGCATCACGGGTCTCTGGCAGGTCAGTGGCCGCTCGGACCTCTCGTGGGACGACTCGGTGCGACTTGACGTCCGGTACGTCGAGAACTGGACCCTGACGTTCGACCTGATGATCCTGTGGAAGACCATCGGCGCCGTTCTCCGCGGCTCGGGCGCCTACTAGGGCTCGCCGCACCGAGACGCACCCGGACTCAGCCCGCTCGGCCCTAGGTTGTAGTGACCAGGTAGGTCGTTGACGCGGCTGATCGGTGGTTGGCCGTCGAGTGCGGTGTGGCTGCGGTGGTGGTTGTAAGTGTGCAGCCAGCCGGGGAGCACGTCGGCGCGTTCGCGGCTGGAGTG
>NZ_JBJHAD010000025.1:0-37606 GCF_054050875.1 Blastococcus sp. SYSU DS0541
GGGTCCCGCCGCGAGCCCGTGACGTGCTGGAACGGCCCCCGTGCAGGGTCCCGCCGCGAGCCCGTGACGTGCTGGAACGGCCCCCGTGCAGGGTCCCGCCGCGAGCCCGTGACGTGCTGGAACGGCCCCCGTGCAGGGTCCCGCCGCGAGCCCGTGACGTGCTGGAACGGCCCCCGTGCAGGGTCCCGCCGCGAGCCCGTGACGTGGTGGAACGGCCCCCGTGCAGGGTCCCGCCGCGAGCGTGCGAGCGGTGGGGGGCACGGGGGTCCTTCTACTGCTGGGCCAGCGCGCCGTCGGAGCTGAAGACCAGGCCGATGGAGACCTCACCCTGCTGGATCGCGGCCTTGGTCAGCGGGCCGCCGGTGTCCAGCTCGCGGAAGCTGTCGAACTCCAGGCCGTAGGTCTCCTCCAGCCCGGGCTGGCAGAACGGGCGGGTCGGGCACTCGGTCGGCCCACCCAGGACCAGCGAGCCGTCGTCGCAGGCCTCGGCAAGCTCCGAGAGGGTGGTGACCCCCAGCTCGTCGGCGAACGCCTGGGTGACCGCGAACGCGTTCTGGTCCGCGGCCTCCGACGGCTCGCCGAACACGAGGCCGGCCTCGGTCGCGAGCGGCTCCAGGGCGGCGACGGTCGCCTCGACGTCGCCGCTGGCCACCTGCGTGGCGTCGTCGCCCTCGAGGAACTCGGTGACGGTGGCCAGGTACTCGGGGAAGACCTGGATCTCGCCGTTGCGCAGCGCCTGGAGGTACAGCTCCCGGTTGCCGGCCTCCCGGACGGAGGCGTCGAACCCGGCTGCGGTGAGGACGTCGGCGTAGATCGTGGCGAGCACGGTCGACTCGGTGAAGTTGCCGGCCCCGACGACGATCGGGCCGCTGCCCTGCTCCAGGGCGCCGGTGTCGACGTTCTCCTCGACCCAGGCGGCGGCGACGTCGTCCGCGCTCTGCCGCTGCACGTCGACGGCGGCGTTCATCTCGATGAGCTCGTCGGTGGTGAGCTCGGCGGAGACCGCGTTCAGCGCCGGCAGCAGCGCCGGGTTCGCCTCGGCCGCCGCGGCGTTGACCGCCGGGATGATGTTGTCGGCGTTCTGCAGGGCCTGGTCGTCCTCGAGGACGACGAGCTGGTCGCCGGCGATCGGGGCGCAGGCGTCGCCGGAGGCGGCCCCGGTCGCGCCGGCGTCACCCCCGCCGCCGGTGCCGGAGGAGCCCGACTCCCCGCAGGCCGCGGTGAGCGCGACCGCGAGGGCGAGCGGGCCGATGATCCTGGTGCGTGCGCGCATGGTTGGACGCCCCGCCTTCTGTGTCCCGTGCCGGACCGGCACGCGTGTCTGGCGGGAGGATTCCCGCGGAGCCCATCGAACCGTCCCGTTGTGCACGACGCAATCGGGTTGCCGCCGCCGGGGCGTTCGTTACCGACGCGTGATCAGGACGGGACGCCGACCCCGGTGAGCTCCGGTTCGCCGCGCACGGTCCGCTGCCGACCGGGGACGGTCAGCCACCGCCGCGGACCGGGCCGCACCGCCCAGGTGAACGCCACGAGCACCAGTTCGGTGAGCAGCGCCAGCGCCGCGATGAGGATCGCGCCGGCGATGATCAGCCCGTAGTCCTGCTGGCCGAAGCCGAGGTTGACCACCCGGCCCAGGCCACCCCCGCCGACGAGGGCGGCGAGCCCGGCGGTCGCCACCACCTGCACGGCGGCGGTGCGGACGCCGGTCATCACCAGCGGCAGCGCCAGCGGCAGGTCGACCCGGCGCAGCACCTGGCCGCGGGTCATGCCCATGGCGCGGGCCGCCTCGCGCACGTCGCCGTCCACCCCCCGGAAGCCCACGTAGGTGTTGGTGAGGATCGGCGGGAAGGCGAAGACCGCGAGGGCGATGGTGGTGGCCCGGTTGCCGAAGCCGATCGGGCTGACCGCGAAGAGGGTGAGCAGCGCGAGCGTCGGCACGGCCCGGCTCACGTTCGAGAGGACGACGACCGCGCCCCCGCCGCGCCCGCTGGTGCCCAGGGCGATGCCCAGCGGGAGCGCGAGGAGCAGCGCGGCGAGGACGGCGATCGCGGAGACCGCCAGGTGCTCGACGAGGAGGTCCAGCAACCCGCCGGGGCGGGTCCAGTTGAACGGGTCGTTGAGGTACACGACCGCGTCGCCGAAGCCGGTCACGACCGCGCCCTCGCCCACGGGCTGAGCAGTCGTTCGGCGCCGGCGAGCAGGAGGTCGGCGAAGAGCGCCAGCAGCACGCAGCCGACCGCGCCGGTGACGATCTCGGCCCGGTAGAAGTTCGCGTTGAACCCGCCGAAGATCAGCTGCCCGAGCCCGCCGTGCCCGACCAGCACGCCCACCGTGGTGAGCGCGACCGTGGAGACGGTGGCGATCCGCAGGCCGGCCATGAACGCCGGCAGCGCCAGCGGCAGGTCGATCTGCCAGAACAGCCGGAACCGGCCGTAGCCCATCCCCTGCGCGGCCTCGCGCACGTCACCGGGCACGCCCTGGAGGCCGGTGAGGAAGTTGCGCACCAGGATCACCAACGAGTACACGACCAGCCCGACCAGCACCGTCGTCGCCGTCAGCCCGGTGAACGGGAAGATCAGGGCGAACATCGCCAGCGACGGGATCGTGTAGACGATCGAGGAGAACCCCAGCACCGGGCCGGCCAGCCACCGGACGCGGCGGGCCACCAGCGCCAGCGGCAGTGCGAGCAGGGCCCCGATGACGACCGCGGCGACGGTCAGCCGCACGTGCTCGCCCAGGTACCGCAGAATGGTGTCCCAGTTCTCGACGACATAGGTTGCGTCGAACCAGGGATTCGGCGCCGCGTCCACGGCCAGGACCGCGGACGTCCCCGATTCCGCGCTCAGCACCGGGCGCACCCCAGGAGGACCACGCCGTGGACGCTACTGCGCACACTCCCCCGTCCGCGAGCGCGTCCGGCGAGGCGGTGGAGATCCGGCTGGAGGGCGTCAGCAAGGTGTTCGACGACGGCACCGTGGGGGTGGCCGAGCTCGACCTCACCTTCGCCGCGGGCGAGCTGACGGTGCTCGTCGGCCCCTCCGGCTGCGGCAAGACCACGACGATGAAGATGATCAACCGGATCATCGAGCCCACGTCCGGCCGCATCGTCATCGGCGACGAGGACGTCACCCGAGCCGACCCCGTGGAGCTGCGCCGGCGCATCGGCTACGTGATCCAGAGCGTGGGGCTCTTCCCCCACCAGACGATCCGCGCGAACGTCGGCACCGTGCCCCGCCTGCTGGGCTGGGGCCGGGAGGAGACGCGGGCGCGGGTCGACGAGCTCCTGACCACGGTCGGCCTGGACCCGGCCGTGCACGGCGACCGCTACCCGGGCCAGCTCTCCGGCGGGCAGCGCCAGCGGGCGGGGGTGGCCCGCGCGCTGGCGGCCGACCCGCCGGTGCTGCTCATGGACGAGCCGTTCTCCGCCGTCGACCCGGTCGTGCGCGAGCGGCTGCAGGCGGAGTTCCTGCGGCTGCAGGCCACGGTGCGCAAGACGATCGTGTTCGTCACCCACGACATCGAGGAGGCCGTGCGCATCGGCGACCGGATCGCCGTCATGAGCCAGGGCGGCCGGGTCGAGCAGTTCGCCTCCCCCGCGGAACTGCTGGGCAGGCCGGTCAACGACTTCGTGGCCGACTTCGTCGGCGCCGACCGGGGCCTCAAGCGGCTGGCCGTCACGGGGATCGACGCCGAGGACCTGGAGCACCCGCCGGTGCTGCACGCCGACGACGGCCTGGCCGACGCGCGGTCGGCGCTGCAGCGCTCCGGTGCGCGCTGGGCCGTGGTGCTCGACGACGCCGACCGCCTGCACGGCTGGCTCTCGCCGGACCGGACGGCGGGCTCGGGGACGGTGGGCTCCGCGGCCCGCCGCATGGAGGCCTGGGTGCCCCGTGAGGCGTCGCTGAAGACGGCGTTCGCCACGATGCTGCAGCACGAGGCGGGCTGGGTGGCCGTGCTCGACGGCGACCAGTTCCTCGGCGTCCTCACTCCCGAGTCGCTGCACTCGGCCCTGCGCCGATCGGTCGAGGGGCGGGTGCCCGAGACCGCCGGCGCCAGCTCGGCCTAGCCGGCCCGGTCCTCCAGGAGCGGCCCGGTCACCCGGTAGCGGGCGCTGACGAACGCTCCGTTGGCGGCGGCCTCGACCAGCTCCAGGTCCAGCCGCCGCGGGAGCAGCGGCCGCCCCGCGCCGAGCGTCACCGGCGCGATCGAGACGACGACCTCGTCGAGCAGCCCGGCCTCGGCGAACTGGCCGGCCAGGTCACCGCCGCCGACGAGCCAGAGGTCCTTCGCCCCCGCCGCCGCGGTCATCGCCTCGTGCACCGCGCGGACGTCGCCCGAGGCGAACCGGACGTCGCCTTCCGCGGCGGGGAGCTCCCGGCTGGTCATCACCCAGGTCGGCAGCGTGAAGGGCCACCCGTTGCCGGCGGCGGCCTCGTGGTCGAGGACCCACTGGTAGGTCGTGCGTCCCATGACGAGGGCACCGACGCCGGCCATGAACTCGTCGAACCCGAAGCCCGGGACGTCGCCCTGCTTCTGGCGGAAGAGCCACTCCAGGGAGTCGTCGGGGTCGGCGATGAAGCCGTCGAGGGTGGTGGCGGTGTGGTAGGTCAGCACGGGGTTCCTCCGGGGATCTCGCCGCGTCGCGCGCGGAGCCATTCGATGGGGTCGCCGTCGTCGACGGGGTGGCCCGCCCCCCGCAGCAGGTGCCGGACCAGCTGGCGGCGGGAGGCCGAGTAGGTGAGCACGTGGGCGACGACGCTGCTCAGGACGAAGCTCTCGGGCGGCTCGCAGAGCGCGTCGACCAGCCGGTCGTCCCAGCCGCCGCGCCGGTCGATGTCGCGCACCGTGGCCAGCCAGCGCGGGGCCACCGCGTCGTGCCGGTCCAGCAGTGCGGCGGGGTCCGGGTCCGCGGCCCGCGAGGGCAGGTCGCGGCCCTCGATCGAGGCCAGCCAGATCTCCAGGGTGTGCACCTGGTGGTCGAGGAGGACCTGCACCGACTCCTCCGGTCCGTCCCACGGCAGGAGGACGAGCCCGGGCAGCCGCGGGGCGCGGAACTCCTCGTCGGAGAGGCCCTTCGCGACCTCGATGAGGTACCGGGTGTCGTCGAGGCCGTGCGCCACCAACTGCTCGGTGAGCGGGTTCATGGCGTGCTCCGTGCTCTGCACCCACAGGGAGGTGGGCGGGTGGAAGTGGATGCCGTTGGGCGCCGGCAGCCAGTGGCCGGAGCCGGCGTCCACCGCGCTCGGCGGCCGACCGTAGGCACGGGCGAAGGCCCGGCTGAACCCCTCCACCGACTCGTACCCGGCCGCCCACGCGGCGTCGGTGACGCTGCTGCCCTGCTGCAGCTGCCAGGCCGCGCGCTCCAGCATCACCCGCCGCCGCATCGCCACGGGCGCCTCGCCGGCGTCCCGGGAGAGGGTGCGGCTGAGGTGGAAGGGCGAGGCGTAGGCGTCGCCGGCCATCTCGGCGAGGGTGTGGTTCTCCTCGTCCAGCACCGCGTCGAGGAGCTCTCGGAGCCGGTCCCGTCCCGTCATGCGTACAGGGTGCTGCGCCGGGCGCCCCCGGTGCTTGACCGTTCTTGCGCGGATCCGGGCCAGGTGTACCGGGCCAGGACGTTGGTGACAGCTAGGCGCTGACCCCGGGGGCCGGCTCGTCGTCGGTCGAGCCGGGCGGCACCCGGCAGGCGGACTCGAGCCACAGCGCCGCGGCGACCAGCGCGAGGGAGGCCAGCAGACCCAGCAGCGCGGTGACCGTGTCGTTCCCTGCCGCCTGCAGCCGGCCCACGGCGGGGCCGGTGTAGGCGAGGACGCCCAGCCAGACCCCGGTGACGACGGCGCCCACGTAGGCGCTGGCCTGGGCGAGCACCGCGAGCCGCGCGACCAGCATCGGCTCGACCGGGCGGACGCCCGCCGCGTCGCGCCCGGTGGGGCCCCGCCCGGCCCGCGCCTCGCGCAGCGCCCGCAGCCGGGTCGTCAGCACCCGCGCCCCCAGGGCCTCGCCGAGGGCCAGGACCGCCAGCGGTGCGGGCAGCCACCAGCGCAGCGGCGGCAGCTCGCCGTACCAGGCGCGCACCAGCAGCCACGCGGCCACGGTGAGCCCGAGGGCGAGGACGACGAGGTCGCGGCGGCGGACGGGGGTCACAGGGCGCCTAGCGGAGGTGGTCCCAGCGCACGACCGCCGCCACGTCGGCGGGGTCGAGCGCGGCCACCAGGTCGGCGACCCGGCCGCGGCCGGGGAGCTGGGCGGTCGGGTCGAGGGTCGCCCACGGCACCAGCACGAACGCGCGCTCGTGCGCCCGCGGGTGAGGCAGGGTCAGCGCGGGGTCGTCGGAGAGCACGGGCGCGCCGTCGTCGCCGGTCACGGTGACCACGTCGACGTCGAGGGTGCGGGCACCCCACCGCACCTCGCGGGTCCGGCCGGCCGCCACCTCGAGCTCCCGGGCCCGCGCGAGCCAGCCCCGGGCGTCCCGATCGCCGCGGACGACGACGACGGCGTTCAGGTAGGGCGGCTGCTCGACCGGGCCCCACGGCGGGGTCTCGTACAGCGTGGAGCGGGCGACGAGCACGCCGTCGTCCTTCAGCGCGGTGATCGCGGCGCGGAGCGCACCGGCGCGATCGCCGAGGTTGGCGCCCAGGGAGAGGACGGCCCGGCTCATGCGCGCTCGCGCCGGATGGTCACCGTCACGTCGTCGAACGGCACCCCGAGCTCGGCCTCCGGCTTGTGCACCGTGATCTCGACGGCGTCGACGAGCTCGTCGGCGAGGCAGACGTCGGCCAGCCGCTGGGCGAGCGTCTCGAGCAGGTGCACCGGCTCGCCGGTGACCACGCGGTGCAGCCGCTGGGCGATGTCGGCGTAGTTCACCGTGCGCGCCAGGTCGTCGTCGGCCGCGGCCGCGGAGGTGTCGAGCTCCAGGACGGCGTCGACGCGGAACACCTGCCCCCGCTCGCGCTCGAAGGCGTAGACGCCGTGGTGGGCGTGGGCGCGGACGCCGCGGACGGCGATGCGGTCAGGGGTGGCCACGGCCGGCTCCTCTCGCCGCGCGGACCGCGGCCACGGTTCGGACGGCGTCCACCGAGGCGCCGGCGTCGTGGACGCGCACGCCCCACGCACCGGCCTCCGCGGCGAGCACCGTGGTCGCCAGGGTCGCGGCGTCGCGCTCCTCGGCGGGACGGGGCCGGCCGTCGGACGCGGCGAGCAGCCGACCCAGGAAGGTCTTCCGGGAGGCGCCGACGAGCACGGGCAGCCCCACGGCGACGAGCCGGTCGAGCCCGGCCAGCAGGGCCCAGTTGTGCTCGGCGCGCTTGGCGAAGCCCAGGCCCGGGTCGATCACCAGCTGGTCAGGTCGCACGCCTGCGGCGACGACGTCCTCCACCCGGGCGGTGAGCTCCGCGCAGACCTCGGTGACGACGTCGCCGTACTGCGCGGCCGCGTACATCTCCCGGCTGTGACCCCGCCAGTGCATGAGCACCCACGGCACCCCGGCGTCGGCGACCAGGTCGGCCATGTTCTTGTCGGCCAGCCCGCCGCTGACGTCGTTGACCAGCACCGCCCCGGCGGCCAGCGCGGCCTCGGCCACCTCGGCGCGGGTGGTGTCGACGCTGGTGCGCACGCCCTCGGCGGAGAGCTCGCGGATCACCGGGAGC
Organism: Blastococcus sp. SYSU DS0541; assembly: GCF_054050875.1. NCBI lineage: Bacteria > Bacillati > Actinomycetota > Actinomycetes > Geodermatophilales > Geodermatophilaceae > Blastococcus > Blastococcus sp. SYSU DS0541. The sequence continues at coordinate 7,644 of NZ_JBJHAD010000025.1, forward strand.
ACGCGGCGGCACTCCTCGTCGGCGTCCACCCGGTCGGCGCCCGGGCGGGTGGACTCACCGCCGACGTCGACGTAGTCCGCGCCCGCGGCGTGCATCGCCAGACCGTGCGCGATGGCGGTGTCCGGGTCGGCGAAACAGCCGCCGTCGGAGAAGGAGTCCGGCGTGACGTTCAGGACGCCCATCACCAGGCAGCGGCCCGGTCGCGGCAGCGCGGCGTCGGTCATCGACGGGCCCCGCTCACCGGCCGAGGACGAGGCCCATCGCCTCGCTGCGGGTCGCCGCGTTGTCGCGGAAGATGCCGCGGACCGCGGAGGTGACCGTCGAGGAGCCCGGCTTGCGGATGCCGCGCATGGCCATGCACAGGTGCTCGGCCTGGACGACGACCAGCACGCCGCGTGGCTTGAGCACGTCGTCGAGGGCGTCGGCGATCTGGCGGGTCATCCGCTCCTGCACCTGGGGGCGGCGGGCGTAGACCTCGACCAGCCGGGCGAGCTTGGAGAGCCCGGTGACACGGCCGTCCTCGCCGGGGATGTAGGCGACGTGCGCCATCCCGTGGAAGGGCACGAGGTGGTGCTCGCAGGTCGAGTACATCGGGATGTCCTTGACCAGCACGAGCTCGTCGTGGTCTTCCTCGAACGTCGTCGCGAGGATGTCGTACGGGTCCTGCCAGAGCCCGGCGAAGGTCTCCGCGTAGGCCCGCGCGACCCTCGCGGGGGTCTCCTGCAACCCCGGCCGGTCGGGGTCCTCGCCCACCGCGATGAGCAGCTCGCGGACCGCCGCGGCCGCCCGCTCCTGGTCGACCCCGGGAGCCGGTGCCAGCAGCAGGTCCTCGGGTTCGGCCGGGATCTCGCTCACCTCTGGACCGGGGCCCCGACGTCGCCGACCGGGGTCGTGTCGTGCCCCGACCCGTTCTGCCCGGCCCGCTCCGCCGGCGTGAGCACCGGCGGCTGGTTGGACGGAGTTCGCTTGCCGAAGCCGTTGTAGGGGGCGAGCGCCGGCCGCTTGGCGACCGGCGCGCAGATGCGCGCCATGTCGTCCTTGGACAGCGTCTCCTTCTCCATCAGCTCCAGCACCAGCTGGTCGAGGACGTGCCGGTACTCGACCAGGATCTCCCACGCCTCGTCGTGCGCGGCCTCGATGAGCGCGCGGATCTCCGCGTCGATGTCGGCGGCGACGGCTTCGGAGTAGTCGGGGCGGGAACCCATGTCCCGGCCGAGGAACGGCTCGGAGTCGCTGCTGCCGTACTTCACCGCACCCAGCTTGGCGCTCATGCCGTACTGGGTGACCATCGCGCGGGCCATGGAGGTGGCCTTCTCGATGTCGTTGCCGGCACCGGTGGTCGGCTCGTGGAAGACGAGCTCCTCGGCCGCCCGCCCGCCGAGGGCGTAGGCGAGGGTGTCGATCATCTCCGACCGGGTCTGGGTGTACTTGTCCTCGGTCGGCAGCACGAGGGTGTGCCCCAGCGAGCGCCCGCGCGGAAGGATCGTCACCTTGTGCACCGGGTCCAGGTTGGGCAGCGCGTGGGCCACCAGGGCGTGCCCGCCCTCGTGGTAGGCGGTGACCTTCTTCTCCTTCTCGCTCATCGCCCGCGTCTTGCGCTCGGGGCCGGCGATGACGCGGTCGATCGCCTCCTCGAGGGTGGCGTCGGTGATGAGCGAGCCGTTGTTGCGGGCGGTGAGCAGCGCGCCCTCGTTGAGCACGTTGGCGAGGTCGGCGCCGGTGAAGCCCGGCGTGCGGCGCGCCACGGTCTCGAGGTCGACGTCAGGCGCGAGCGGCTTGCCCTTGGCGTGCACCTCGAGGATCCGCTTGCGGCCCTCCAGGTCGGGGCGGTCGACGGCGATCTGCCGGTCGAAGCGGCCCGGGCGCAGGAGCGCGGGGTCCAGGACGTCGGGCCGGTTGGTGGCGGCGATCAGGATGACCCCGCCCTTGACGTCGAAGCCGTCCATCTCGACGAGCATCTGGTTCAGCGTCTGCTCGCGCTCGTCGTGGCCGCCGCCCATGCCGGCGCCGCGCTGACGACCGACGGCGTCGATCTCGTCGATGAAGATGATCGCCGGGGAGTTCTCCTTGGCCTGGTTGAACAGGTCGCGGACCCGGCTGGCGCCGACGCCGACGAACATCTCGACGAAGTCCGACCCGGAGATGGAGAAGAACGGCACGCCGGCCTCGCCGGCGACGGCGCGGGCCAGCAGGGTCTTGCCGGTGCCGGGCGGGCCGAACAGCAGCACACCCTTGGGGATCTTCGCGCCGACGGCCTGGAACTTGACCGGGTTGGCGAGGAAGTCCTTGATCTCGTGCAGCTCCTCGATCGCCTCGTCCGCGCCGGCGACGTCGGAGAACGTCGTCTTCGGCATGTCCTTGGTGATCTGCTTGGCCTTGGACTTGCCGAAGGCCATGACGCCGCGGCCGCCGCCCTGCATCGAGTTGAACAGCCAGAAGAGCAGCAGGAGCAGGATCAGGAAGGGCAGGAAGCTGACCAGCAGGCTCACCAGGAGGCTGTCCTGGGTGACGTTGGTGTCGAACTCCTCGGCCTCCTGGGCGCGCAGGAGGTCGACGATGTCGCCCTCGACCGCCACCGGGTAGGACGTCGTCACCTCGGTGCTGCCCTCGACCTCGTCGGCGAGGTCCAGGTCGAGGGTCTGCTCCTTGGTGTTGAGCGTGGCCGACTCGACGTTGCCGGTCTCGATCTGCTCGAGGGCCGTCGAGGTGGTGATCTCCTGCCTGCTGCCCTCGCCGCTGAACAGCGACGAGACGGTCAGGGCCAGCAGGATGACCAGGACGACCCAGAACCACACCGAGCGGAAGATCTTCTTACGTTCCATACACCGATGCCGGGCGCCCGTGGGCGCCCGTCGACCCTCCTGATCGTCCCGGGGACGCCGCCAAACGGCCCGGGCAGGGACCCCGGCGCTCGGGCAGCGTCGTCGGGATCGACGGTACACCGGTGGACCTGGGGATCTCCTGCGTGCGAGCTGGGAGCTCCGGCGCTTCCCTCAGGAGGAGTAGACCTCCGGCTTGAGCGTGGCGATGTAGGGCAGGTCGCGGTACCGCTCGGCGTAGTCCAGGCCGTACCCGACGACGAACTCGTTGGCGATGTCGAAGCCGATGTACTTGACCGGGACGTCGACCTTGACCGCGTCGGGCTTGCGCAGCAGGGCGCAGACCTCGAGCGACGCCGGCGCCCGGCCGCCGAGGTTCTTCAGCAGCCAGGACAGCGTCAGCCCGGAGTCGATGATGTCCTCGAGCACCAGGACGTGCCTGCCGGTGATGTCGCGGTCGAGGTCCTTGAGGATGCGCACGACGCCGGAGGAGCTGGTGGAGGACCCGTACGAGGAGACCGCCATGAACTCCATCTGGGTGGGCAGCTGCAGCGCGCGGGCGAAGTCGCTCATGAACAGCACCGCGCCCTTGAGCACACCGACGAGCAGGACCTCCCGGCCGGCGTAGTCAGCGGCGACCGCGGCGGCGAGCTCGGCGATCTTGCCGCGGATCTCGTCCTCGCTGAGCAGGACGTGGTCGATGTCCGGGCCGTAGCCGTGGTCGGGACCGAGTGCGCCGGGGATGCTGGCAGGCTCCGTCACGGAGTGTGCTCCTCGTGGGGTGCGGGTCCGGAAGTGCTCCGCCGGTGCTCCGGCGGCAGCAGCACCAGAGTGCCAGACGCCCGGACGACGCCCGCGCCGCCGGGTAGGTCGACCACCCCCTGCCCCCGCCAGCGGGTGACCAGGCTCTCGACCGCGCTCAGGTGGACCGCCTGCAGGTCGGGGACGCCGGCGCCGCGCAGCCAGCCGCGCAGCACCCGCCGGCGGAGCGCGGCCGGCAGCGACCCGAGCGGCCGGGCGGGCAGCCCGCCGTCCCCGGCTTCCGCGGCCAGTCGCGCCAGCTCGGCGGCCGCCAGGTCGTCGAGGGCGTCGAGGTCCTCCCGCAGCAGCCGGGCGGTGCGGGCCAGCGCCGGGGCGACGCCGCCCCCGAGGACCTCCTCCAGCAGCGGCAGGGCCTCGGTGCGCAGCCGCACCCGGGTGTAGGCGGGGTCGGCGTTCCACGGGTCGTCCCACACGGGCAGGCCCTGGTCGGCGCAGGCCTGGCGGGTGGTGGCCCGGCGCACGCCGAGGAGCGGGCGCCACCAGCCGACGCCGTCGGCGGTGCGCTCGGGCACCATGCCGGCCACCGAGCGGGGGCCCGAGCCACGGCCCAGGCCGAGGAGGACGGTCTCGGCCTGGTCGTCGAGGGTGTGGCCGAGCGCGACGCGGGCGCCGTGCTCCCGCGCCGCGGCGCCCAGCGCGGTGTAGCGGGCGGCGCGGGCGGCGGCCTCCGGGCCACCGCCGGCGCCCACCCGGGCGGCGAGCACGAGGACCGGGTCGAGCCCGAGCCCGCGCAGCACCGCGGCGGTGCCCTCCGCGCGCGCGGCCGAGCCCGGCTGCAGGCCGTGGTCGACGGTGACCCCGCCGACCCGCGCGCCGGCGTGGCGTGCCTCGAAGGCGAGGGCGGCGGCCAGGGCCACCGAGTCCGCTCCCCCGCTGCAGGCGGCGAGCACCGGCCGGTCGTCGGCGTGCAGCCCCTCGCGGACCGCGCGCCGCAGCTCCGCGACCGCGCGGGGTGGCCCGCTCACCGCTCTCAGGCGGGCAGCGCCGGGCGCCCGAGCACGCGCTCGACCCACAGGTGGGGCGCGGTGAGCTCCTCGATCAGCGGCAGGTTCGCCGGGCCCTCCCAGACGCGGTTGAAGCCCTCCATGCCGGCGAGCTCCACCACGCCGCCGACGAAGTGCCGGCCGTCGGCGTACTGCTTCATCTTCTGCTCCAGGCCCAGCAGCCGGCGCAGCACGCGGTCGAGCGGGCCCCGGCCCTTGCGCCGCTGGGCGAACCGCTTGCGCAGCGTGCGCACCGACGGGACGACCTCGGGCCCGACGCCGTCCATCACGTACTCGGCGTGCCCCTCGACCAGGCTCATCACCGCGGTCACCCGGTCCAGGACCGCCCGCTGCGCCGGGTCGCGCACCAGCGCCATCAACCCCTCGGGGGCGCCGTCCCCGCTGCCGCCGCGCACGGCGTCGCCGAGGCTGCGCAGCAGGTCCTGCAGGCGCTCGCGCAACACGTCGGGGGCCAGGTCGGTGGCGGCGACGAACTCCTCGATCTGCCCCTCGAGGTAGCCGGTGAGCCAGGGGACGCCGGTGAACTGCAGCTGGTGGGTGACCTCGTGCAGGCAGACCCAGAGCCGGAAGTCCGACGGGTCGACGCCCAGCTTCCGCTCGGTCGCCACGATGTTCGGCGCCACCAGCAGCAGCCGGCCACCGGTGCCGAAGACCTCGTACTGGCCCAGCACGCGCGAGGAGAGGAAGCCCAGCAGCGCGCCGGCCTGGACCCCGGTGGCGCGCGAGCCGATCGCGGTGGCGAGGGGGCCGGGGCGGTTGCCCGTGCGCTCGGCGAGCTTGTCGACCAGCGGGTCGAGCAGGGCGGCCATGCCGCGGGCGTTGGCGTCCGACCAGCCCGGGCGGTCCACGACGGCGACCTCGGGGACCGGGCCCCCGGGCACCGGCCGCAGCCCGGTCAGGGCCTCGACGTGCGCGACGGCGGTGGCGGCGGCGCGGTGCAGTTCCGCGACGACCGCGGCGGCCTCCTCCCGCGTGGTGCTCGGACCGCTGCTGACCAGCCGGCGGGCCGTGCGTCCGGCGAGGTCCCAGTCGACCATCGAGGAGGCGCTGCTCATTGGCTCACCCTACGCGCGGCCGCCAATCCTCCGGCCTGGTCCAGACGCTCACCGCGAGCCTGCGAGCGGTGAGGAGGATGGGTCCTTCAACAGCCGCAGGCGGCGAGGGTCGCGGCGAAGTCGTCGAGCGCCGCCTCCGCGGCCACCTCGCTGCCGGTCGCCTCGTCGGCCACCACGGCGAAGGCCAGCAGCCGGCCGTCCGCGGTCACCACGGTGCCGGCCAGGGCATTGACGCCCAGAAGGGTGCCGGTCTTCGCGCGCACCGTGCCGGGCGCGGTCGCCGGGTCGTCGTCGCCGCGGTCGGCGAGCGTGCCGTCGTAGCCGGCGACCGGCAGACCGGTCAGCAGGCCCGCGGCGTCGCCGAGGCTGCCGTCGGCGGCGCCGGCGACCAGGGCGGTGAGCAGCTCGGCGGTGACGACGTCCTCGCGGGACAGGCCGCTGCCGTCGGCCAGGGTGACCCCGGTGACGTCGAGCCCGGCCTCGTCCAGCGCCGCGAGGACGGCCTGCGCGGCTCCCTCGAAGGTGGCCGGCTCCCCGCGGGACAGCGCCACGTGCCGGGCCAGCGCCTCGGCGAGCACGTTGTCGGACAGGGACAGCGCCTGCTCGACCAGGCGGGCGACCGGCGCGGACTCCACGGTGCCGAGGGTGCGCGCGCCGGCGGGGGCCTGGCCGAGGACCACGGCGGCGCCGGGGGCGCCGAGGGCGTCGGCGAGGGCGACGCCCGCGTCCAGCCCGGGCTGCCCGCTGCGCGCGGTCGCCCCCGGGCTCACCCGGGCGCCGTCGACGGCGGTCGCGGTGATCGGCGCGGCGTAGCTGGAGGGCGCGTCACCGGGCCCCCAGCCGCTGGCGGTCAGCGGGCCGCTGAACAGCGAGCTGTCGACCACCACGCGGGAGACGGCGGTGCCCGCGGGGAGCGCGGCGACCACCTGGGTGGCGAGGTCGGCCATCGTCGGGGCGCCGGGGTAGGTCAGCGACGGTTCGGTGCGCGACAGCGTCGGGTCGCCGCCGCCGACGAGCACCACCTCGCCGGGAACGGAGCCGGCGACCACGCGGGTCTGGAACGTCTCGGCCGGGTCGAGAGTGGTGAGCGCGGCGGTGGCGGTGAGCAGTTTCGCGGTGGAGGCGGGCGTCAGCGGTGCCCCGGCGTCCCGGTCGTAGAGGACCGCACCGGTGGCGACGTCGACCACCTGGGCCGTCGTCCCCGGACCCAGCGGGGGCCCGGTGACCAGCGGGGTGAGCGCGGCCTCCAGCACGGCGGGGTCGGGCACGGGGGCGTCCGAGGACAGCCCGGCCAGCACCGGATCGGCCGCACCGAGGTCGGGCAGCACGGCGTCGGGGACGGCCACGGCGTCACCCCCGGCACCGGCGTCGGGACCCAGGACGACGCCCAGACCGACGCCACCGCCGGCGAGCAGCAGCACGAGCGCGACGATGCCGATCGTGACGCGCCGCCGGAAGCGGCCGTAGTTGGCCGTGACGATCGTCGAGCCGCTCGACGAGATGGTGCCCACCCCCTACAGGGGGGCTCCGCCGACCGGACCAGCCCCCGTGGGCCACACTACGTTCGTGCAGTTCGACGTGACGGTAGAAATCCCGAAGGGCCAGCGGAACAAGTACGAGCTGGACCATGAGACCGGACGCATCCGCTTGGACCGGATGCTGTTCACCTCCACCCGCTACCCGGCGGACTACGGCTACATCGAGAACACCCTGGGGCAGGACGGCGACCCGCTGGATGCCCTGGTGATCCTCGAGGAGCCGACGTTCCCCGGGTGCCTGGTCACGTGCCGGGCCATCGGCATGTTCCGCATGACCGACGAGGCGGGAGGGGACGACAAGGTCCTCTGCGTGCCGGCGACGGATCCGCGGGTGGCGCACCTCAAGGAGATCGAGGACGTGTCGGAGTTCGACCGCCTCGAGATCCAGCACTTCTTCGAGACCTACAAGGACCTCGAGCCGGGCAAGTCGGTCGAGGGTGCCGAGTGGGTCGGCCGCGAGGCCGCGGAGGCCGAGATCCTGGCTTCGATCGAGCGCGCCAAGAACAGCTCGGCGCACCACTGAGGAAGGACCCTCCTGCCCCCACCGCTCGCGGCGGGCCCTGCAGGAGGGCCGTCTTCTCGCGCCGGACGCACCGACGGCGGCACACCCCTGAGGGGCGTGCCGCCGTCAGCCGACCCCGCGACCGGGTGGGGCCGTGTGTGCGCTCCGAACGAGCACGGGCCCGTCCGGGTGGACGGGCCCGTGCTGCGTGCGAGCCGCCTGTCGGAATCGAACCGACGACCTTCTCATTACGAGTGAGATGCTCTACCGACTGAGCTAAGGCGGCGAACTGCCCGCACAGCCTACGACACCGCTCCCGCCCCTCCGCGCAGGGGCCGGGGTGTCAGGAGGGCAGGCGCAGCGCGACGGTGAGCGCCTCCACGGCCACCTGGGGCTTCACGTTCTGCTCCAGCGCTTCACGGCAGGCCAGGATCGCGTCTATGCGGCGCAGCGCTCCCTCGGCGCCGATCCGGCGCGCCAGCTCCTCGGCGTCGGCGCGGCGGTCCGGGTGGTTGAGCGGGAGCTGCTCCGCAGGTGCGGAGTCGAGGACCAGCGCGTCCCGGTAGAGCCCCGCCAGGTCCACCAGGGCCCGGTCGAGCGAATCCCGCCCGATCCGGGTGGCCCGGGACTTCTGCCGGCGCTCGAGCTCCTTGAGCTGGCCGGCACCGCCCCGGCTGGCCGCGACGACGCCCGGCCCCCGCGCACCCATGCCCAGGCTCGTCTTCAGCGCCTCCGTCTCGGCGCCGTCGAGCGCCCCGGTAGCGGCCTCGGTCTCCTCCTTGGCCGAACCGACGAGGTCGTCGGCGGCGTCGAGGCAGGCGGCGAGCGAGACCAGCCGGAGCGGGACGTCCAGCACGGCCTTGCGCGTCATCCGCGCCTCCTCGTCGCGGGCCAGCCGCCGGGCCCGGCCGACGTGCCCGCCCGAGGCGGCCGCCGACCAGGCGGCGAGCGCCGCGTCGACGCCGTCGCGCCGGACCAGCACCTCGGCGATCGCGTCCACCGTCGGGGTGCGCAGCGCGACCACCCGGCAGCGGGACCGGATCGTGACCGGCACGTCGTCCGGGTGCAGGCTCGGCGCGCAGAGCATCACCACCGTCCGCGGCGGCGGCTCCTCGATCATCTTGAGCACGGCGTTCGCGGCCGCCTCGCTCATCCGGTCGGCGTCCTCGACGATGATCATCTGCCAGCGCCCCTGGGACGGCGCCCGCCCCGCCACCCGCACCAACTCGCGCGCCTCGAGCACACCGATGGAGAGCCCGTCGGGCACGATGACGTGCACGTCGGCGTGCGTGCCGGTGAGCACCGTGCGGCAGGCGTGGCAGGTGCCGTCGCCGCCCGCGGGGCACTGCAGCGCCGCGGCGAAGGCCCGGGCAGCCACCGAACGGCCCGAACCGGGCGGGCCCGTGAACAGCCAGGCGTGCGTCATCGCGGTCGGGTCGGCGATCGCCGCCCTCAGCTCCGCCACCACCGCCGGCTGCCCGATCACCTGCGTCCAGACGCCCTCGTCGGGCGCCACCACCGGGGCCGTCACGGGTGCAGCTGCGGCGTGGCGCCGGTCTGGGCGTGCGGGTGGCGGGACGCGGGCTCGACCCGGTCGTCCCGGAGCTCCGGCTCGGCCTGCGGGCTCGCGGCCGGCGCGGCGGGGGTCTGCAGGGGCAGGCCGGAGAGCAGCTCGGCCACCCGCACCCGGATGGCCGCCGCGAGCTCGTCCGGCGATCGCCGCGCGTCGAGCACCAGGTATCGGTCGGGATCGGCCTCGGCGAGCTCCTGGAAGGTCCGCCGCACGCGCTGGTGGAACTCCAGCGACTCCGACTCCAGCCGGTCGGCGGCGGCCCGGCCGCGGGCGCGGGCCAGCCCCACCTCCGGCGGGAGGTCCAGCAGGATGGTCAGGTCGGGGCGCAGCCCCTGCGCGGCCCAGCGGGAGAGCATGCGGACGTCGTCGAGCGGGATGGTGCGCCCGGCCCCCTGGTAGGCCAGCGAGCTGTCGATGAAGCGGTCGGTGATGACGACCTCGCCGGCGTCGAGCGCGGGCCGCAGCACCTCGTGCACGTGCTGCGCGCGGTCGGCGGCGTAGAGGAGCGCCTCCGTCCGCGGCGCGATGCCCACCTGGGCCCGGTCGAGCACGATGGAGCGGATGCCCGCGCCTGGTGGGGTCGCGCCGGGCTCGAAGGAGGCCCGGGCCGTCAGCCCCTCGTCGCTGAGCCACTCCTGCAGCCGGCGCACCTGGGTGGACTTGCCGGCGCCCTCCCCGCCCTCGAAGGCGATGAGCACCCCGCCTCCGGCCAGCCGTCGCCGGGCCGTGGTGTCGCGGCGCAGCGCGGTGACGACGTCGGCGAGGAGCGGCACCGGACGGCCGTCGTCCATCTGCCGGTAGGCCGCCAACCCGACGCCCACGGCGAGCAGCCCGGCCGCGAACAGCATGATCCGCTCGCCGGAGAGCGGCAGCGCGAAGGCGCCGAGGTCCAGTTCCTGCCGCCCGATCAGGCCCACCCCGATCGGCACCAGGGCGAGGGAGACGATCAGCGACGCCCGCACGAGGGACTGCACGATGGCGAACGTGCGGCCCCGGATCTCGTCCTCCACCTCGGTGCCGATCAGGGTGATGCCGGCCAGGAAGGCCATGCCGGCGAAGAAGCCCATGAGGACCACGAGCAGCAGCGAGATCCACAGCGCGAAGGACCAGGACAGCAGCAGCACCACGATGCCGGCGCCGACGATCGCCACCCCGAAGATCCGCTCCCGGGCCAGGTCCCGGGCGACGCTCGGGCCGATCCCGATACCGAGCCCCAGGCCGATGAAGACCGCCCCGAACAGCAGCCCGTAGGCCGCCTCCCCGCCGCCGAGCACCTCGACGTAGGCCTGGCCGGTGGCGATGATCGCGCCCGCCGCCACGAACGCCCCGGTGATGCCCACGACGAGGCCCCGGACGAGCCGGGTGTGGCCGGCGAAGGAGAAGCCCTTCACCAGCGAGCCCAGGAAGCTCTCCTGCTGGCCGACGACCTCACCCGCGGCGCGGCGGCCGCTGATGGACGGCAGGTTCCAGATGACCACGGCGGCGACCAGGAACGTGAGGGCGTTCAGGTAGAGGGCGAGGTCCACCTCGTTCACCCCGGGCAGCAGGGTGCTGACCTGGCCGCCCACGCTGGTGAGCACCGCGAAGACGATGGCCGCGATCACCGGCGTCAACCCGTAGGTGGTGACCAGCGAGAGCTGGTTGGCCGCCTCCAGCTGGTCCTTGCGGAGCATGTTCGGGACGGCGGCGTCCTTGGCCGGGATCCAGAACAGGCTGAAGGCCTCGATGACGAACTGGGCGATGAACAGCCAGATCAGGTTGTCGACGATCGGGATCGAGGCGAACAGCCCGAAGCGGAAGATGTCGGTGACCACCATCGTCTTGCGCCGGTCGAACCGGTCGGCGAAGGCACCGGCGACCGGGCCGAGCACGATGGCCGGGAGCAGCCGGAACAGCAGGACGCCGGCCAGCGCGAAGTTCTGCGCGGCGTAGTCGTCGAAGGTCAGCGTCGCCGTCACGGTGATGGCGAGCAGGCCCAGCCAGTCGCCGAAGCTCGACAGCAGCGTCGACAGCCAGAGCTTGCGGAAGTCGCGCACCCGCAGCACCGCGCGGATCTTGGCCGCGGTGCCCACCGCGCCGGAGCCGTCCGCGCCCGAGGCGGACGCACCCGACGGTCCGCCGTCCTCGGCGACCTCGGTGAGCGGCGGCCCCGCCGACGGCGGCACCGGCGTGCCGGCGGGCGGCAGACCGTCGCCCGGGGCAGCACCGGCAGCCCCGTCGGACGGGGGTACCGGGGGCGTCGGCTCGACCGGAATCGCGGGCTCCCAAGGTCGGAGGGCACCGGGACGGAGCGGGCCCCAGCGGGGCAACGGTACCGGTCGGCCGTGACGATTCCGGCTCCTTCCTGCCCGGTCGGGTCGAACTGATCCGCACGGTCCCACCGACGTCCACGCCGCGGACTAGGGTGCGGCCGGTGACGGGGACAGCGGTCTCGGCGGGCGGCGCGGCCGGTGCATGGCGGCCCGACGCCTACCTGCGCTTCGCCGGCGAGCGGGCGCGGCCCTTCGTCGACCTCCTCGCGCGGGTGGGCGCCGAGGCCCCGCGGAGCGTCGTCGACCTGGGCTGCGGCGAGGGCTCGCTGACCGCCTCGCTGGCCCGGCGCTGGCCCGGGGCCGGCATCACCGGTGTCGACTCCTCCCCCGAGATGCTCGCCGCCGCCGAGGCCGCCACCGGGCACGGCGTGCAGTTCCGCCTCGGCGACGTGCGCGACTGGGCGCCCTCCGGCCCGGTGGACGTGGTCGTCAGCAACGCCGTCCTGCACTGGGTGCCCGGGCACCCGGAGCTGATGGCGCGCTGGGCCGCGGCCCTCCCCGCGGGCGGCTGGCTGGCCGTGCAGGTGCCGGGCAACTTCCGTGCCCCCACCCACGCGCTGCTCGCCGACCTGTGCCGGAGCCCGGAGTGGGCCGACCGCACCGCCGACGTCGCGCCGCGGGCCGACACCGTCCTCGAGCCCGCCGGGTACGCCGAGGTGCTCACTGCCGCCGGCCTCCTGCCCGACGTCTGGGAGACCACGTACCTGCACGTGCTGACCGGGTCCGACGCGGTGCTGACCTGGGTGCGCTCGACGGTGCTGCGCCCGGTGCTCGCCCGGCTGGACGACGCCGCCGCGACCGCGTTCACCGACGCCTACGCCGCCGCCCTGCGGCAGGCCTACCCGCAGCGCCCCGACGGCACCACGCTGCTGCCCTTCCGGCGGGTCTTCGCCGTCGGCACCCGCCCGTCCTGATGCCGTAGAGGTCGCGGCGCGGGTGCTCGGGTCCGGCGCCCCGACCTGGGCACCGGCGCAGATCGACGAGCAGCGACCTCAGCGCGGGGTGAGCCGGTAGGCGTGGGTCCGGTAGGGGAGCTCGAGCTCGGTGCGGCCGCGCGTGTCCGGGTGCCCGGCCAGCAGCCCCCGGACGGCGGAGAGGAACTCCTCGCGCCGGGCGTCGTCCATGACAGCCACGTAGCTGCGGGTGGCGATGCCGCCGACGACGTCCTCGGGGGTCACGCGCTGCACGACCGCCGACTCCACGACCTGTACGTCGGCCCCGAGCTCCGCGGCGAAGCGGTCGACGACGCGCCGGTCGGCCTCGTGCCCGCGGGCTTCGTCGGAGACGACCTCACCGAGCGCGGCGACCCAGGGCACGCGCTCGTCGCGGGTGTTCCAGACCAGCCCGAGCACTCCGCCGGGGCGCAGCACCCGGCGCAGCTCGCGGGCGGCCGGGCCCGGGTCGAACCAGTGCGCGGCCTGACCCGCCACCACCGCGTCGACCGAGGCGTCCTGCACGGGGATCGCCTCGGCGGTGCCCACCGCGGAGGCGATCCCCGGCCGGCGGCTGCGCAGCTCGGCCAGCATCTCCGGAGAAGGATCCACCGCCCGGGCGCGGTGCCCGAGGCCGAGCACCACCTCGGTGAGCAGGCCCGTGCCCGCGCCGAGGTCCAGCACCTCCAGCGGCCGCCGGCCGACCAGGAACGCCACGGCGTCGGCCGGGTAGGTCGGCCGCAGCGCGGCATAGCTCCCCGCGACTCCCCCGAAGGAGCGCGCCCGGGCCTGCAGCGCGACGTCCTCCGGCCCCGTCCGGAGCCTCGCCCCGAACTCGCGCGGGGGGAGGGGGACGGGGTCCTCCATCAGCCGGCCGAGACCGGGTCCGCGGCCTGCTTCGCCGTCTTCTTGGGGGTCGCCTTCTTCGCGGTGGTCTTCTTGGCCGCCGTCTTCTTGGCCGTTGTCTTCTTGGCCGTGGTCTTCTTGGCGGCCTTCTTCTTGGTCGCCGGCCCGCGGGCGCGGCGGTCGGCCAGCAGCTCCGCGGCCCGCTCGATGGTGATCGACTCGACGTCGTCGTCCTTGCGCAGGCTGGCGTTGGTCTCGCCGTCGGTCACGTAGGGGCCGAACCGGCCCTCGCGGACGGTGACCTGGCCCTGCGTGACCGGGTCGGGCCCGAGCTCCTTGAGCGGGGGCTTGGCGGCCGCCCGGCCACGCTGCTTGGGCTGCGCGAAGATCGCCAGCGCCTCCTCCAGCGTGGTGGTGAAGAGCTTCTCCTCGCCGTCCAGCGAGCGGGAGTCGGTGCCCTTCTTGAGGTATGGCCCGTAGCGGCCGTTCAGCGCCTGGATCTCCTCGCCGTCGGGCGCGGTGCCCACGGTGCGCGGCAGGGTGAGCAGCTTCAGCGCGTCCTCGATCGTCACCGTCTCCGGGGACATCGACGAGAACAGGCTCGCCGTGCGCGGCGACTCCTTGCTGCCCTCGGGGACGACGGTGGTGACGTAGGGGCCGTAGCGGCCGGCCTTCACCACCACCGGGTGGCCCGACTCCGGGTCGGTGCCCAGCTCCCGGTCGCTCGACGGCGCGGCCAGCAGTTCGCGGACCTTCTCGGTGGTCAGCTCGTCGGGCGCGAGGTCCTCGGGGATGCTGACCCGCGCGCCCTCCTCGCCGTCGACCTGCAGGTACGGGCCGTAGCGGCCGACGCGGACGACGACCGGCCGGCCGGCCTCGTCGGTGGCGCGCAGCGGGATGGAGTTGATGCCGCGGGCATCGATCTCCTCGAGCCGCTGGCCGATGACGTGCTTGAGGCCACCGGACTGCGCGATCGCGCCGGCGTGCCGGCCCTCACCGCCGAAGTAGAACTCGGTCAGCCAGGTGACCCGCTGGAGGGTGCCGCCGGCGATCTCGTCGAGCTCCTCCTCCAGCGACGCGGTGAAGTCGTAGTCGACGAGCTGGGCGAAGTACTGCTCCAGCAGGTTCACCACGGCGAAGGCGACGAACGACGGGACGAGGGCGTTGCCCTTCTTCCAGACGTACCCGCGGTCCTGGATCGTCTGCATGATCGACGCGAAGGTCGAGGGCCGGCCGATGCCCAGCTCCTCCAGCCGGGCGACCAGGCTGGGCTCGGTGTAGCGGGACGGCGGCTGCGTGGTGTGCCCCTTGGCGTCCAGCGACCGGGTGGCCAGCTGCTGGCCGCGCTCCAGGCGGGGCAGCCGGCTCTCGGCGTCGTCGCTGCCGTGGTCCTCGTCGCCGTCCTTGGCCGCGCCCTCGTCGCGGGACTCGACGTAGGCCCGGAGGAAGCCGGGGAAGGTGATCGTGCGGCCGCTGGCGGTGAACTCGACCGCCTCGTCCGTGGTGCTGCGGCCGGCCAGCCGGACGCTGACGGTCTGCCCGACCGCGTCGGCCATCTGGGAGGCGACGGTGCGCTGCCAGATCAGCTCGTAGAGCCGGAACTCGTCCCGCGCCAGGCCGGCGGCGAGCTGGCCGGGGGTCCGGAAGCTGTCGCCGGCGGGGCGGATGGCCTCGTGCGCCTCCTGGGCGCCCTTGGACTTCTTCGCGTAGCGCCGTGCCTCGGCCGGGACGTAGGCGTCGCCGTACAGCTCGCGGGCCTGGGAGCGGGCCGCGTTGATCGCCTCGTTCGACAGGTTCGTCGAGTCGGTCCGCATGTAGGTGATGTGGCCGTTCTCGTACAGCCGCTGCGCGACCCGCATGACCTGCGCCGAGGACCAGCCCAGCTTGCGACCGGCCTCCATCTGCAGCGTCGAGGTGGTGAACGGCGCGTAGGGGCGACGGCGGTAGGGCTTCTCGTCGACCCGGCTGACGCTGACCTGGCGCCCCTCGAGCCGCGCGGCCAGACCTCGGGCACCGGCCTCGTCGAGGTGGACGACGTCGCCGGTGACCCGCCCGGTGGCGGCGTCGAAGTCCTTGCCGGTGGCGACCCGGCTGTCGTCGACGCTGACCAGCTTCGCGCGGACGGTGGTGGGCTCGCCGGCGTCGGCGCCGGTGCGCTGGCCGGCGACGGCGAAGGTGCCTTCCAGCGACCAGTAGTCCGCCGAGGTGAACGCCATCCGCTCCCGCTCGCGCTCGACGACGATGCGGGTGGCCACGGACTGGACGCGTCCGGCCGACAGCTTGGGCAGCACCTTCTTCCAGAGGACCGGGCTGACCTCGTAGCCGTAGAGCCGGTCGAGGATGCGGCGGGTCTCCTGGGCGTCGACCAGGTGCGTGTCCAGGTCGCGCGGGTTGGCCACGGCGCGGGCGATCGCCTCGGGGGTGATCTCGTGGAAGACCATCCGGCGCACCGGGACGCGCGGCTTGAGGGTGTCGATCAGGTGCCAGGCGATGGCCTCGCCCTCGCGGTCCTCATCCGTGGCCAGGTAGATCTCGCTGGCGTTCTTGACCAGCTGCTTGAGCCGGGTCACCTGCTGCTTGCGGTCGGGGCTGACCACGTAGAGCGGCTCGAAGGAGTTGTCCACGTCGACGCCGAGCCGGGCCCAGGCCGCGCCCTTGTGCTCGGCCGGCACGTCGGCGGCGTTGCGCGGGAGGTCGCGGATGTGGCCGACGCTGGCCTCGACGACGTAGCCGCTGCCCAGGTAGCCGGCGATCTTGTTGGCCTTGGTCGGCGACTCGACGATGACCAGCGGCCGGCCGCCGGGCGCGGCCGAGCCCCGGCGGGTGGGCGCCTTGGCGGCGTCGTCCGTCGTGGGCTCGCTCTCGGTGCCGGGCTGCGTGGTCTTCGTGGGCACGGGACTCCTGTCGGTGGTGCTGGGGTGGTGCGGATGCGGCGCGCTGGTCCGGGCCGGGCGACCCGGTACGCCGGCCCCGGGGGGTCCGGGACCGGGCGGGCGCCACCGCGGACGCCCCTCGGCGGGCCACGGTAGGCCACGCCGGCGCCGGTGCGCCGGGCGCGACCTGTCCGTGGGCGTGCCGCCACCCCGACCAACGTGGATGGTGCGGCGGTGTTCCCGCAGGTGGAAGACGGCGTACCGCCAAGGGGTCAGGCGCCGCTCACGGAGCGCTGGTGGTGAGCTCGGAGCCGGTCGGGCTCGCCGCTGCCCCACCGACGACGATCGAGCGGCGCTTGGAGACGACGACCGCGGCCACGACCACCGCCACGGCGCCGAGCGCGATCGCGACCCGCACCGGGGTGTTGGCGTCCTCGCCCACCGACAGGGCGACCACCGCGGGCGCGATGAGCAGCGCAACCAGGTTCATCACCTTGATCAGCGGGTTGATCGCGGGGCCGGCGGTGTCCTTGAACGGGTCGCCGACGGTGTCGCCGATGACGGTGGCGGCGTGGGCCTCGCTGCCCTTCCCGCCGTAGCTGCCGTCCTCCACCATCTTCTTGGCGTTGTCCCAGGCGCCGCCGGAGTTGGAGAGGAACACCGCCATGAGGGTGCCGGCCGCGATCGCGCCGACGAGGTAGGCGGCCAGCGGCCCGATCCCCAGGCCGAAGCCCACGGCCACCGGGGCGAGCACGGCCAGCAGCCCCGGGGTGGCCAGCTCGCGCAGCGAGTCCTTCGTGCAGATGTCGACCACGGCGCCGTAGTCGGGGCGCTCGGTGAAGGTCATGATCCCGGGGTGGGTGCGGAACTGCTCGCGCACCTCGAACACCACCCGCCCGGCCGCCCGGGACACCGCGCTGATGGCCAGCCCGGAGAAGAAGAACACCACCGCGGCGCCCAGCACCGCGCCGACGACGTTGTTCGGGTTCACCAGGCTGAAGGCGTCGCCGAGCGTGGCGCCGGCCTCGTCGAGGGCGACGGCGACCTGGGCGTTGTAGGACCCGAAGAGCGCCGTGGCCGCGAGGACGGCGGTGGCGATCGCGATCCCCTTGGTGATCGCCTTGGTGGTGTTCCCGATGGCGTCGAGGTCGGTGAGGACGCGTGCGCCCTCCTCGTCGATGTCGCCGGACATCTCGGCGATGCCCTGCGCGTTGTCGCTCACCGGGCCGAAGGTGTCCATCGAGACGATGACGCCGGCCGTGGTGAGCAGCCCGCAGCCGGCGAGCGCGACGGCGTAGAGCGCCGCCCCTCCCCCGATCAGGAAGGCGCCGTAGACCGCGCCGCCGATGAGCAGGGCCGCGTACACCGCCGACTCCAGCCCGAGCGAGATGCCGGACAGGACCACGGTGGCCGGCCCGGTCAGCGAGCTGCGGCCGACGTCCTGGACGGGCTTGCGGCTGGTCTCGGTGAAGTAGCCCGTGAGCTGCTGGATGGCCGCGGCCAGGACGACGCCGACGAGCACGGCGACGAAGCCGAGCACCTGCGGGCTGACCGGCAGGTCGGCGCCTCCACCGGTGCCGGGGAGCAGGGTGAAGGAGGCGACGGCGACCAGCAGCAGCGACACCGCTGCGGAGACGAAGAAGCCGCGGTTGATGGGGGCCAGGCCGTTGCGGTCGTTCTTGCCCGGGTTGGTGGCCAGGACGCCCACGACCGAGGCGATGACACCGATGGCGGCGACGACCAGCGGGAAGACCATGCCGATCGATCCGAAGAAGACCTGGCCCAGGATCAGCGCGGCGACGAGCGTGACGGCGTAGGACTCGAAGAGGTCGGCGGCCATCCCGGCGCAGTCGCCGACGTTGTCCCCCACGTTGTCGGCGATGGTCGCGGCGTTGCGCGGATCGTCCTCCGGGATGCCGGCCTCCACCTTGCCGACCAGGTCGGCGCCGACGTCGGCCGCCTTGGTGAAGATGCCGCCGCCGACCCGCATGAACATCGCGAGCAGCGCACCGCCGAAGCCGAAGCCCTCCAGGACCACCGGCGCGGTGTCGTCGAAGAGCAGCAGCACCAGGGCCGCACCGAAGAGGCCCAGCCCGATGGTGATCATCCCGCACACACCGCCGGTGCGGTACGCGATGCGGAAGGCCGGGCGGTAGCCGCCACCCTGTGCCGCCGCGGCCATCCGCACGTTGCCGCGGGTGGCCAGGGTCATCCCGATGAAGCCCACCAGCGCCGAGAACAGCGCGCCGACGAGGAAGAACACCGCCCGGCCCAGCCGCGTGCCCAGTCCGCCCTCGGCCACCGGGAGGACAAGCAGCACCGCGAAGACGATGACGGCGAAGACCGCGAGGGTGCGGAACTGCCGGCGCAGGTACGCCGCCGCTCCCTCCTGCACCGCCCGCGCGATCTCCCGCATCTTCTCCGTGCCCTGGTCGGCGGCGAGGACCGCGCGGACCAGGTAGGCGGCGAAGACCAGGGCGGCCAGGGAGATGACGAGGACGACGGCGACGAGCGCGGTCTCCCCGCCGGACAGCGAACCCTCGGGCATGGATCCTCCAGGCATCGGCGCCCCGACCGGGAGGCACCGTGCTCCCGGTCGGGGCGCAGGTCGGCGTGCGACGCCCCGACGGGACCGCCGGAGCACGAACGCGGCGAAGTGTAAGGCAGATCACACTTTCCGCGACCCCCTTCTCGTCCCGCCCGGTCCGCGGGCCCCGGGGACGACGGCAGGTTGCACGCGGGTGTGACAGTGGGAGGCGTGACCACGCTCCACCCGGTCCGGTCGGCTCCCCCTCCCGGCACGGACGACCGGTCCGGGGGCGGCTGGGGGCCGGGCGGCCCGGTACCCAACGGCGGGGAGCTGCTGGCGGCCCTGCTGGCCGGGACGGCGGAGGACGAGCAGCCGGTCACCCACGTCCACCACCTGCCGGTGCGCGAGAGCCGCACCGCCGGCTGGCCGGAGTGGGTGGAGCCGGGTCTGCGCGACCGGCTCGTCGCCCGCGGCGTGCAGGCCCCCTGGCAGCACCAGGTCGCGGCCGCGCAGGCCGCCCGCGACGGCCGGCACGTCGTCGTCGCGACCGGGACCGCGTCGGGGAAGTCGCTGGCCTACCAGTTGCCGGCCCTGACCAGGCTGGCCGAGGACCCGCGCGCCTGCGTGCTCTACCTGGCGCCCACCAAGGCCCTCGCCAGGGACCAGCTCGCCTCGGTGGCGGCGCTCGCCGACCCGTCGGTGCGGCCGGCCGCCTACGACGGCGACACCCCGGCGGAGGAGCGGGACTGGGTCCGGCGGCACTCGCGCTGGATCGTCACCAACCCCGACATGCTGCACCGCGGGATCCTGCCGGCCCACCAGCGCTGGTCGAGCACGCTGCGGCGGGTCGCCTACGTGGTCATCGACGAGTGCCACGCCTACCGCGGCGTCTTCGGCTCGCACGTCGGCCACGTGCTGCGCAGGCTGCGGCGGATCTGCCGGCGCTACGGCGCCGAGCCCGTGTTCGTGCTCGCGTCGGCCACCGTCGCCGACCCGGCCGCCGCGGCCACCCGGCTGGTCGGCGAGGAGGTCCTCGCCGTCACCGACGACGGCTCCCCGCGCCCGGGCGCCACCTTCGCGCTGTGGGAGCCGCCGCTGACCGAGCGGACGGGCGAGCACGGGGCGCCGCTGCGCCGCTCGGCCGCCGCCGACGCCGCCGGGCTGCTCGCCGACCTGGTCGAGCGCGGCGCGCGCACGCTGGCCTTCGTCCGCTCCCGCCGCAGCGCCGAGTCGGTGGCCGAGCAGGCCCGACGGCTGCTGCACGACCGCGGCCGCGCGGACCTGGTGGGCCGGGTCGACTCCTACCGCGGCGGCTACCTGCCCGAGGAGCGCCGGGAGCTGGAGCGGGCGCTCTCGGCCGGGACCCTGCTGGGCGTGGCGACCACCAACGCCCTCGAGCTCGGCATCGACATCGCCGGGCTGGACGCCGTGGTGCTCGCCGGCTACCCCGGCACGCTGGCCTCGCTGTGGCAGCAGGCGGGCCGCGCCGGGCGGGCGCAGCGCGAGTCGCTGGTGGTCTTCGTCGCCCGCGACGACCCGCTGGACCACTACCTGGCCCACCACCCGCGGGCGGTGTTCGGCCGGCCCGTCGAGGCCACCGTCACCGACCCGGCCAACCCCTACGTGCTCGGCCCGCAGCTGTGCTGCGCCGCGGCCGAGCTCCCCCTGGTGCCCGCGGACCTCGCCGACTTCGGCGGTCCGGTGGCCGAGGCGCAACTGGAGGAGCTCGTGGCCGCCGGCCAGCTGCGCCGGCGCCCGGCCGGCTGGTACTGGGCCGGGCGCGGCCGCCCCGACGTCGACATCCGCGGCAGCGGCGACGAGCCGGTGGCGATCATCGAGGCGGGCACCGGGCGGCTGCTGGGCACCGTGGACGGCGGAGCCGCGCACTCGACGGTGCACGAGGGCGCGCTCTACGTGCACCGCGGCGACACCTTCGTCGTCGACGAGTTCGACGTGGACGACGCCTGCGCGGTCGTGCACCCCGAGAGCCCCGACTGGACCACCGTCGCGCGCGACGTGACCGACCTGTCCATCGTCTCGGTCGAGCAGACCCGGCGGCTGGGCACGGTGACGGCGCACACCGGCGTCGTGGACGTGACCAACCAGGTGGTGGCCTACCAGCGGCGCCGGCTGGGCAGCGGGGAGGTGCTGGCGGAGTTCCCGCTGGACCTGCCGCCGCGCCAGCTGCGCACCAAGGCGGTGTGGCTGACCCTCGAGCACCGCGCCGTGGAGCGGGCCGAGGTCGACGACGCGGCCCTGCCCGGCTCGCTGCACGCCGCCGAGCATGCGGCGATCGGCATCCTCCCGCTGCTGGCGACGTGCGACCGGTGGGACCTCGGCGGGCTGTCGACGGCGGTCCACCCCGACACCGGCACCGCGGCGGTGTTCGTCTACGACGGGCACCCCGGCGGCGCGGGCTTCAGCGAGCGCGGGTACGAGGCGCTGCGCCGGTGGTTGCAGGCCACGCGGGCGACCGTCGCCAGCTGCGAGTGCGAGGCCGGCTGCCCCTCGTGCGTGCAGTCGCCCAAGTGCGGCAACGGCAACGACCCCCTCGACAAGGCCGGCGCGGTCCGGGTGCTCGACGTCGTGCTCGACGAGCTGGCCGCCGCGGACGAGCGGGGGGCGGACGACCCCGACCACGACGAGGACGACGCCGGGCCGGCCGCCGCCGCGCCGGCCGTCGGCGTTCCCGGACCGGCCGAGGAGGGCCTCGTCTTCTGATCCGGCGTCTTCTGACCCGGCGGCGACCGGGCCCGCGCGTGCCCGGCCGACGGCGTCGTGCACGCCGAGCCGGCCCAGCCGGAGGGCGACGCCGACCTCGACCGCCACGACCGATTCCGGCTCGACGCGGCAGGTGATCAGCACGGCGCCGTTGGCTCGGGCGACCTCGGTGGCCACGGTGCACGGGGACGGGTCCCCGAGCACCGCCTGCCCGGCCGCGGCCAGCGCGGCGAGGTCGGCCGCCGTCGCCGCCCGGTGGCGGGCCACCGTGGCCAGGCCGACCAGCACCGCCCCGGTGGTGACCGCGACCAGGACGGCGGAGAGCACGAGCACCCACGCGCTGGCCGATCCCCGTTCCCCGCTCATCCGGGGGACCCCGCGGCCGGCTCCAGCCGCGCCACGGCCTCCGCCGTGACGGTGACCCGCCAGGGCAGCGGCCCCAGCGGCCGGACCTCCGCCGCCACCGTGACCCGGAGCTCGTCGCCACCGGCGGCGATCGCGGTGCGGGCGCCGGGCGGCGCGGCCCGGCCCGCCCACTCGGCGACGACCGCGGCGTCCTCCCCCCGCGCCGCCGCCCGGGCCCCCTCCCGGGCCGCGTCCACGCACCGCAACTGGGCGCCGACCACGGTGACCGCGGCGACGGCGCCGGCGAGCACCAGCAGCAGGACCGGCAGCACGACCGCGGTCTCGGCCGTGACCATCCCGGTCTCCGCCCGCCGGGCCGCTGGGTGGTCCACGCTCAGGAGAGCGTGGCCAGCGCGGCGTCGACCAGCTCGGTGAGGCCGGTGACGACGCTGTCGCCGGAGACGACCCGGTAGAGGACCGCGGCGAACGCGCACGCGGCCACGGTGCCGACGGCGTACTCGGCGGTGCTCATCCCGGCCTCCGCCCGGCTCCGCAGGCGGGCCAGACGGCCGGGCCGCTGCCCGGGCTCGGGGACGGCGACGGCCTCGGGGGCGGGGTCGGGGCCGGGAAGGGGCTGGTCGGCGGGCTGGTCGACGGTCATGGCGGTCCTCTCGGTCGGGCCCCGGCGGGGCGGTGCCCGAAGCCTCCGTCCAGGGCGGGACGGGTCCCAGGTCCGCGGGCGATCTGTGGACGGCGCCGGTGGGTGTGGACGATCAGCCGAAGACGTCGCCGGCGATGCCGAGGACCAGCGGGACCACGCCCAGGCAGACGAAGGCGGGGAGGAAGCAGAGCCCGAGCGGGGCGAGCACCCACACCCCGGCCCGCTGCACGGCCGCCTGCGCCTCCGTGCGCGCCGCGGACCGGGTCTCCTCGGCGAACGCGTGCAGCGCCGGCACCGCGGCGGTGCCGGACTCCCCCGCCCGCACCAGCACGCGGGCCAGGCCGTCGAGCTCGGCCGGCTGCCCGGCCCAGGCCCGGCGCGGCTCGGCCCCCATGCGCTGCATCCCCGCGACGCCGTGCAGCCGGCGGCCGAGCGGTTCGGGCACCGCCCCCGCGACGGCGGCGAGCGCTCCGGAGAGGGGGAGCCCCGCGCCCAGGCAGGCGGCGAGCAGCTCGCAGGCGACCGGTAGCTCCCGCAGGAGGGCCGCCCGTTCCCCGGCGTCGCGGTCGGGGGATGCCGCACGCAGCAGCCGCTCCCCCGCGCCGGTGACCACCACCGCCGCGCAGGCGCCCACGACGCCGCCGAGCAGCAGGCCCGCGGCCAGCCCCGCGGCCCCGGCGAGCAGCCAGCGACGTGCCCCGGGCGGGGCATCCCGGGCGCCGGCGACCGGGGGGCCGGGCGCGGTCAGCCGGCGCACCCGCCGGCCGGCCACGGCTGCGCCGGGCGCCCACACCACCAGCGCCGCGGCCAGCAGCAGCACCGGCAGGGCGGCGCTCACCGCGCGATCCGGCGTACCAGGCGGCCGGTCCAGGCGATGCCGGCCACCTCGAGCAGCACCCCGGCCACCAGCAGCCCCTGCCCGGCACCGGTCCGGGTGAGCACGTGCCACGGATCGGCCCCGACCCCGCTGCCCATCGCCAGGCCGAGCAGGGGGAGGCCGGCCAGCAGCCTGGCGCTGGCGCGGGGGCCGGCGGTGGCCACCAGCAGCTCGCGGCGGCGGCGCAGCCGGGCCCGCAGGTCGTCCTCGACCGCGGCGACCACCGCGGCGAGCGAGCACCCGGTGCGGGCGCTGAGCGCGATGGCGGCCGACGTCCGGGCCAGGGCCGCGCCCACTCCGTCGCCGCCTGCCGCGGCGTCGGGCCAGGGAGCGCGCGCCGCGCGCAGCAGCCCCGCGGCGCAGCCGGGATCGGGGCAGTCGGCCGCCGCCGTGCGCACCGCCTCCACCAGCGCACGGCCCGCGCGCAGCTCCGCCGCCACGGCGGCCAGCGCGTCGGCGAGCACGGCCTGGCGCGCGAGGTCCTCGGCCGCCCTCCGGCCGGTCAGCCGGGCAGCCGCCGCGAGCGCGGCGCAGCCGGCGGCGAGCACCGCCACCAGCGGGGTGCCGAGAGCCGCGCCCGCGCCGCCCGCGGCCACCGCGGCGGCGAGCGGCAGCGGCACCCGCCCGAGGCCCCGGGCCCCCGCGGCCCGGGTCGTCCGGAGCAGCCGGCGCCGGGCGACCGCCCGGCCGTCGGGCCACAGCAGCACCGCGGCGGCCGCGGCCAGGAGCGCCGCGGTCACGGGCCGGCCAGCAGCCGTCGGAGCGCGTCGCCGGCCGGGCACGCCCCGCCGTCGGCCCGCCACCCCGGCTCGACCACGACGTGCTCCCCCTCCCGGCGCAGCAGCCCGATCTCGGCCACCCGCCGGCCACCGGGCGTCCGGCGCAGGTGCACCACGACGTCGAGGGCCGCCGCGGTCTGGCTGTGCACCGCCGCGCGCCCCAGCCCGGCCGCCACCCCGAGGGCCTCCAGGCGCGCCGGTACCTCGGTGGCCCGGTTGGCGTGCAGGGTGCCGCAGCCGCCGTCGTGACCGGTGTTCAGCGCGGCCAGCAGGTCGACGACCTCGGGCCCGCGCACCTCCCCCACGACCAGCCGGTCCGGCCGCATCCGCAGCGCCTGCCGCACGAGGTCCCGGAGGCCGACCGCGCCCGCGCCCTCGACGTTCGGCGGCCGGGTGAGCAGCCGCACGACGTGCGGGTGCGGTGGGGTCAGCTCGGCGGCGTCCTCGCAGAGCACCAGCCGCTCAGCCGGGTCGACCTCGCCCAGCAGCGCCGAGAGCAGGGTGGTCTTGCCCGAGCCGGTCCCGCCGGTGACGAGGAACGCCGCCCGCCGCGCCACCACCGCGCGCACCAGCGCCGCGCTCTCGCCGGGCAGCGCTCCGCGCGCCTCCAGGTCGGCCAGCGCCTGCGCGCACCGGCGCAGGACCCGGAGGGACAGGCAGGTGCCGCCGGCGGACACCGGCGGGAGGACCGCGTGCAGCCGGGTGCCCCCGGGGAGGCCGACGTCGACCCACGGCGAGGCGTCGTCCAGTCGGCGGCCGGCCGACGCGGCCAGCCGCACCGCCAGGCGGCGCACCGCGTCGTCGTCGGCGAAGCGGACACCAGTGGCCCGTTCCAGGCCGGCCCCGCGGTCCAGCCACACCTCGCCGGGCCCGTTGACCAGGACGTCGGTGACCCCGGGCAGCCGCAGCAGCGGCTCCAGCGGCCCGGCCCCGGCCAGCTCGTCGACGGCGTCGCGCGCCGCCAGCAGGACGTCGCGGTCGCCCAGCAGGCCGCCGGACTCGGCGCGGACGAGCGCGGCGACCCCCGCCTGCGAGGGGACCTCCTCGGTGACGGCCAGCCGCGCCCGCACGCGGTCCAGCAGCGACGGCTCGCTCACCGGTCGTCCTCCCCGGACAGCGCCGCGAGCACCCGCCGGGCGACGGCGGCGACCGGCGACCGGGGCTGGGCGCCCGGCGGCTGGCCCCGTTCGGCCCGCGCGACCGCGCCCCGGTCGTGCGGCAGCTCGGCCACCACCGGCCGGCCCACCACCGCGGCGACGTCGCCGGGGGCCAGCCCGCCGGGCTGGGTGCGCACCACCAGGCGCGCCGCCGACCACGGCGAGCCGTCGGCCCCGACCAGCTGCCGGGCGGCCGTGGCGGCGCGCAGCCGGGCCGGCACCACGAGCACGGCGAGGTCGGCGTCGGCCAGCACCTCCTGCACCCCGCGCCCCGGGCCGGCGCACCCGGGGCGGGGCAGGTCCACGACGACGGGGCGGCCGGTGGCGCGACCGGCGCCGACCACCGCGGTCAGCGCGGCGTCGGGGATCGGCGCCGCGCCCCGGCGGTCCACCGAGACGAGGTGGACGCCACCCAGACCGGGCAGCGCGGCCAGCAGCGCGTCCCCCGCCACCTCGCCGCGGAGGCCGGAGAGCTCGGGCCAGCGCAGCCCCTCGGCGAGCTCCGCCCCCAGGAGCAGGTCGAGCCCGCCGCCCCAGGCGTCGGCGTCGACCAGCACCGCTCCCCCGGGGGCGGCGAGGGCGACCGCGGCGGCCACCGTGCTGGCGCCCGCGCCACCGCAGGCCCCGCCCACCGCGATCAGTCCCCCCCGCTCGGCCGGCGCCCGGACGGCGGCAGCGCAGCGGGAGAGCAGCCACCCCTCGTCGGCGGGGAGCACCGCGACCCGTTCCGCCCCGGCCTCGACGGCCGCCGCCCACCCGGCCGCGGGCAGCTCGGCGGTGGCGACGACGACCACGCCCGGCCTGCGGGGCAGCGCCCGCAGCGCCCCGGCGCCCAGCGCCTCGGCGCCGACGAGCACCAGCGGCGCCTCCCGGTGGGCGCGCCGCAGGGCGGGGCCACCGGTGGCGAGCTCGGCCTCGGCGCCGGCGGCCGCGACCAGCCGGAGCAGCTCGTCGAGCAGCTCCTCGTCGCTGCCGATCACGAGGGGACGGGGCGGCCGGGACGGCGTCGGGACGGGCACCGGGCGAGCCCATCGGACGGCCGGCGTACGGCACCAGAACGCGAGCGGAACTGTGGATGACCCCATCGGGTGTGGACACCGTCCACACCGGTGCGCTACCTGCCGATCCAGCTACCGTGACTGACGTGTCCCGCTCCGCGGCGTTCTTCGACCTCGACAAGACGGTCATCGCCAAGTCCAGCACGCTGGCCTTCGGCCGCCCCTTCTTCCACGGCGGGCTGATCAACCGCCGCGCGGTGCTCAAGACGGCGTACGCGCAGTTGGTCTTCTCCCTCGCCGGCGCCGACGCCCAGCAGATGGAGCGGCTCCGCGCCCAGCTCACCGCGATGGTGACCGGCTGGGACGCCGGCACGGTGCACGAGATCGTCCGCGAGACGCTCCACGAGATCGTCGACCCGCTGGTCTACGCCGAGGCCGCCGACCTGATCGAGGAGCACCGCGCCGCCGGCCGGGAGATCGTCATCGTCTCCAGCAGCGGGGCGGAGATGGTCGAGCCGATCGGCGAGATGCTCGGCGTCGACCGCGTCGTCGCCACCCGGATGGTCACCGAGGAGGGGCGCTACACCGGCGAGATCGAGTTCTACGCCTACGGCGAGAACAAGGCCGAGGCGATCCGCCGGCTGGCCGCCGAGGGCGGCTACGACCTGGCCGACTGCTACGCCTACAGCGACTCGATCACCGACCTCCCGATGCTCTCCGTGGTCGGCCACCCCACGGCGGTCAACCCCGACCGCGGGCTGCGCAAGGCAGCGCTCCAGCACGGCTGGCCGGTGCTGCGCTTCGAGCGGCCGGTGAGCATGCGCGCCCGGTTCTCCGTGCCGCCCGCGCCGGTGGTCACCGGTGCCGCCATGGGCGTCGGCGCCGCCGTCGTCGGGCTGGCCTGGTACGCCCGGCACCGCGCCGTGCGCGCCGGCCTGCTGCCCGCCGACGGCCCCGCCCCGGTGCCCGGCCGGCGGCGCCGCCGCGGCGCCTGACGCTCAGCGCCCGAACCGCTCCCGGAGCCCGTCCACGAGGGTCCGCACCCCCGGCACCGGCGTGAACGCGCGCGCGGCCGCGGTCAGCGCCGCCACCTCGTCGCCGGCCAGCTCCAGCTCGTCGGCCGCCGCGTTGGACTCCAGCTGCTCGACGCTGGAGGCACCGGGGATCACCACGACCCGGGGCTGTGCGACCAGCCACGCCAGCGCCACCTGCGCCGGCGTCGCGCCGTGGGCGTCGGACACCTGGCGGAGGACGTCGAGCAGCGGCGCGACCCGGCGCAGGTTCTCCGTGCCGAACAGGGGGTTGACCGCGCGCACGCCCCCGGGCCGGTGGTCGGCCGAGTACTTCCCGCCGAGCAGCCCCTGCGCGAGCGGGCTGTAGGCGATGACCAGCCGGCCCTCGCGCTCGGCGAAGGGCACCAGGTCCTCCAGCGGGCCGGCGTGCGCCAGGGAGAACTGCACCTGGTTCGCGACCACCGGGGCGCCGAGCGCGGCGTCCGCCGCCCGCCAGCGGTCCAGCGAGTAGTTCGAGACGCCGACCGCGCCGATCCGCTCCTCGTCCAGCAGCTCGCGCAGGCCCGGCATCGTCACCGTGTCGGGGACCACCGGGTTGGGCTGGTGCACCTGGTAGAGCGGGATGCGCTCCACGCCCAGGCGGCGGGCACTGCCGGCCCAGCGCTGCCGGACGACGCGGGGGAACGGCGCGACCGGGAAGATCTTGCTGGCGACGACGACGCGGTCGCGCTCCTCCCCCAGCGCCTCGCCGAGGATCCGCTCGCTGCGCCCGAAGCCGTAGATCTCGGCGGTGTCGAACAGGGTGATACCGAGCTCACGGGCCCGGCGCACGATGTCGCGGGCAGCGCCGTCGGCGTAGCTGTCGCCGTACCCCCACTCGCGGGAGCCGAACTGCCAGGTGCCCAGGCCGATGCGGCTGACGGGGCCGAGCCCCGGGACGTCGAGGGTGCGCATGCCCCCAGCCTCAGCCGCGGAGCAGGCTCTCGCAGATGGCCAGGCCCTCCAGCGCCCCGTGCTCGGTGGCGCGGCAGCAGTGCACCAGCCACGCGGCCACCCCCTCGGGGGTGCCGGTCCCGTAGCCGGCGAGCGCCTCGCCGTAGGCGTCGCTGCCGAGCTCGGCGAAGCCCACCTCGGGCACCGACACGGCCTTGGGGTCCAGCCCGCGGGCGATGCCGGTCAGCCGGGCCGCACCCCGGGCGACGACGCCGTCGGCCACGCCGAACGGGGCCAGCGCCGCCAGCTCGCCGTGCACGAGCGCGGCCACCAGGACGGCGGGCACGGTGGTGGTCCCGGTGGCGAGGGTGAACAGGCCGGACAGCCGGGGGCCGGCGTGCGCGGCCGGCCGGCCGAGGTCGGCCCGGTCGGCGAGGTCGGCGGCGGCCAGCACGTGCAGGCGGGCGATCACCTGCCCGGGGGCCCGCGGCCAGGTCTCGACCATCGAGCCCAGCGCCGCGGAGACGCGGAGCGCACCCTGCACCACCGGGTCGTCGACGCCACCGGCCCGCAGCTCCGCGAGCGGGACGTCGACGCCGGCCAGGGCTGCGGAGGCCCGCGCCCCGCGCAGCGCCGACTCGGTGCTCACGCCCGCGGACTCCCGGCGCAGCACCCGGTGGCCCAGCAGCCGGTCGACGCCCGCGCGCGCCGCGTCGGCGGCGTCCCGGACGCCCGGCAGCTCGAGCAGCGGGGCGAGGGGGTCGGGGGCACCGGCCCCGGTCGCGGGACGGGCCGCGCCGGGACGCAGGGGGATGCTCACGACCACGACGGTACGAGGCGGGCCGCGCGGGTCCGCGGGCCCCTGCCCTACGCTGCCTCCTTGCCATGGCCCGACCGTTGACCCTCCTGCTCGTGCGCCACGGGCAGAGCGAGTGGAACGCGGCCGGGCGCATGCAGGGCCAGGTGGCCCACGTGCCGCTGACCCCCTTGGGTCACACGCAGGCCGAGGCGGCCGCCGCGGAGCTGGCCCGGCTGCGGCCGGGCGTGCTGCTCTCCAGCGACCTGCTGCGCGCGGTGCAGACCGCCGAGCACTGCGCCCGCGCCACGGGCCTGCCCTTCACCACGACGCCGGCGCTGCGCGAGCAGGGCTACGGGGTGCTGGAGGGCCGGCCGTCGCGGGAGCTGTGGGACGTCGTCGACTGGTCCGACGCCCACTGGTCCGCCGAGGGCGGCGAGAGCCTCGCCGAGTTGCACGCGCGCGTGGCCGCCTACCTGACCCAGCTCTGCGCCGAGCCCCCGGCCGACGTGGTGGCGCTGGTGACCCACGGCGACACCATCCGCGCCGCGCAGGCGGTGGCGGCCGGGCTCGGCCCCGACGCGATGCCGGCGGTCACCCCGCACAACGGCACGGTGACCCGCCTGGAGATCTGCGAGTGAGCAGGGGCCCGGCCGTGCGGCCGGGCCCCCTCGCCCCGCTCAGCGGCGGCGCAGGAAACCCTGCACCAGGCGGCCGATGCCCCCGCCGGAGGTGGGGGCCGTGCGGCCGCGTCCGGTGCCCCTGCGCGCGGTCGTGGGGGGGGGGGGGGGGGGGGGGGGGGGGGGGCGGCGCCGCGCGCCGCGCCCCCCCCGCCCCCCCCCCCGCCCCCCCCCCCCCCCACCAACAAGCCACACTA
>NZ_JBJHAD010000026.1:0-24797 GCF_054050875.1 Blastococcus sp. SYSU DS0541
AACCCCCGGAACTCGCTGACGCTCGCCCCGGGCCCCTGCAGCCAGGCCGTTCCAGCACCTCACCAACCCCCGGAACTCGCTGACGCTCGCCCCGGGCCCCTGCAGCCAGGCCGTTCCAGCACCTCACCAACCCCCGGAACTCGCTGACGCTCGCCCCGGGCCCCTGCAGCCAGGCCGTTCCAGCACCTCACGGACCGGCCCGCCCCCGCGCGGATCCGCCTCGGTAGCGTTCCCGGCGTGACCGCCGCAGCGCCCGCTCCCGTCTCAGCCGTAGCCGCCGGTCTGGCGACCGTCACCCCCTCGGGCACCGTGCTCGACACCTGGTACCCGGAGCCCCGGCTCGGCGCGCCCGCCGGCGCGGCCACGGGGACCCGACGCCTCGGCGCGCTGGAGCTCTCCGGCGAGCTCGGCCCCGACTACGGGGGCCTGGTGCGCCGCGACGAGGCCCGCGGGGTGGAGGTCATCGCCGTCCGCACCGTCATCGCCGACCTCACCCAGCCGCCGGTGGACGCCCACGACGTCTGGCTGCGGCTGCACCTGCTCTCCCACCGGCTGATCCAGCCGCACGGCGCGAACATGACCGGCGTCTTCGGCCTGCTCACCAACGTCGCCTGGACCAGCTCCGGGCCGGTCGAGGCGGCGACGTTCAACGCCCACCGGCTGCGGGCCGCCGTCGGCCACGTGACCGTCTTCAGCGTCGACAAGTTCCCGCGGATGGTCGACTACGTCATCCCCTCCGGTGTGCGGATCGCCGACGCCGACCGGGTGCGGCTCGGCGCGCACCTGGCCGAGGGGACGACGGTCATGCACGAGGGCTTCGTCAACTTCAACGCCGGCACCCTCGGCCCCTCGATGGTGGAGGGCCGGATCAGCGCGGGCGTCGTCGTAGGAGCCGACAGCGACATCGGCGGCAGCGCCTCCATCATGGGCACCCTGTCCGGCGGCGGCACGCAGGTGATCTCGATCGGCGCCGGCTGCTTGCTGGGCGCCAACGCCGGCATCGGCATCTCCCTCGGCGACGGCTGCGTCGTGGAGGCCGGCTGCTACGTGACCGCCGGCGCCCGCGTCACCCTGCCCGACGGCTCGGTGGTCAAGGCCGCCGAGCTCTCCGGCCGCAACGGGCTCCTCTTCCGCCGCAACAGCGTCAGCGGCGCCCTCGAGGCCCTCCCGCGGGACGGCGACTGGGGCGCGCTCAACGCCGAGCTCCACGCCAACTGACCGAGGCCTCGGCGGAGGTCAGGCCGCGGCGTCCGCGGCGACGTCGAGGTGCTCCAGCAGGGCCACCAGGAACTCCTGCGGCCGCTCGACGTGCGGGGAGTGCCCGACCCCGGACAGGACGACCTCGCGGTAGGTGCCACCGGCCGCGGCGTAGCGCTCGAGGACGGCTCGGGTCTGGGTGACCATCGGCTGCGGTGGGCAGACCTCCTCCCCCGGCCAGCCCGGTACCGCGCCCAGCTGCCCCAGGTACGCCAGGTCGAACACGGAGGTGTCCGAGACGATCGCGTCGGCGTCCCCGCGGATCCACAGCACCGGCGGCTTGCCGGCCAGCTCGGCGATCCCCGACAGGTCCATGACCGTGGGTGCCATCGTGTTCAGCACGCCACGCTCCCCCGGGGCCAGGCCGGGCCAGGCCGAGCCGGGCGCGGAGTCGCCCGGGTAGTGGTCGACGCCGGTCCGGGTGGACAGCATCGACGCGACGAACACGTCCTCCATCGCTGGGTCCAGCGGCAGCGACCCCGGCGCCACGTAGAACGCCCGCAGGATCGACCGCGGGCTGGTCGGGCTGTCCGCGCCCGTGTCGCCCGCGGCGAGCGCGGCGACGAACTCGGGGTTGGCCGCACCCCCACCGGACCCCGTGCCGTCCGCGGCGAGGCGGCGCCCGTCCGGCC
Source organism: Blastococcus sp. SYSU DS0541 (assembly GCF_054050875.1). Classification (NCBI taxonomy): domain Bacteria; kingdom Bacillati; phylum Actinomycetota; class Actinomycetes; order Geodermatophilales; family Geodermatophilaceae; genus Blastococcus; species Blastococcus sp. SYSU DS0541. Next base: position 1,890 of record NZ_JBJHAD010000026.1, read on the forward strand.
CGGCCGTGCCGCCGAAGCCGTACGGCGAGACCGGGGCGACCAGCGCCACGGAGGCCACCCGCTCGGGCGCGTCGAGCAGGTACTGCAGGACGACGCCCGCGCCCATGCTCCAGCCGACCAGGTGCACCCGCTCGAGGCCGAGGGTCTCCACCAGCGCGGCGACGTCGTCGGCCCAGTCCCGCACGCCCCGGCGTGCGTCCACGGGCAGCGGGTCGGTCCCGCCGTAGCCGCGCAGGTCCACCGCGACCGGCCGCACCCGCGCCTCCTCCGCCAGGGCCAGCAGCGGCTGCTGCCAGAAGAGTGCGGAGCTCACGTTGCCGTGCACGAACAGCACGACCTCGCCGCCGGCCCCGCCGGGCTCCACGCCGGCCGGGTGCAGGACGTTCTGGGTGAGTCTCGGGGTGGTCACCCGGGTCGCGGTGATCCCGGGCAGCAGGACGTCGGCCATGGCTCCTCCTCGGCGGCGGGCACACGCTATCGGCCCGAGCCGCCGGGAGGTGGCCGTTCCACCGCCCCCGGCACGGCGCGGGGTGGCCGCGTCCAGGGAGCCGTCAGGTCCGGCACCTACAGTCGGCAGGCGATGACCACCGTCCGAGCCGCGACCCACGGTGCCGCTGCCCCGGCGCGCAGGACGACCCGCCGCCCGGCGAACCGGCGCCGCCCGGCCTCCGGAGCCACCCGGCACCGGCGAGGGAAGCGCGGACCGGGCGTGCTGCGCTGGTGGCCGGCGCTGCTGGTGGGCGCCGCCCTCTTCGCCGCCGTGGCCTGGCGGGCCGACATCACCGTCGAACTCCCCGCTTCCGGGAGTTGCACCCTGCCCGGCTCGTCGGTGACCCTCTCCGCCGAGCAGATGCAGAACGCAGCCACCATCGCGCAGGTCGGCCGCGACCGCGGGCTGCCGGACCGGGCCGTGGTGATCGCGCTGGCGACCGCGATGCAGGAGTCGACCTTGCGCAACCTCGACTACGGCGACCGGGATTCCCTCGGCCTGTTCCAGCAACGCCCCTCGCAGGGCTGGGGCACACCGGAGCAGGTGCAGGACCCGGTGTACGCCGCCGGCCAGTTCTACGACCGGCTGGTGACCGTTCCCGGGTGGGAGACCGGCCGGCTCACCGAGGTCGCCCAGGCCGTGCAGCGCTCCGGCTTCCCGGAGCTCTACCAGAAGCACGAGGCGATGGCGGTCGACCTCACCGCGGTGCTGCGGCCGGGCGCCGGCGAGCTGCCCTGCGCGTGACCCGAGCCGGCTGACGGCGCCCGCGACCCGCGCCGGCCGGCGGCGCCCACGCACGGGGTCATGGCTCTCCGCGTCTCGACGCTCACCGTGCGCCGACCGTCGATCCCCCGACCGGGTCACCGGGACATTTTTCCAGGTCGCACGGCTGCTGCCCCGGTGACGAGCCCCTAGGCTCAGAACGTGACAGCCACGGGGGCTCGTCCAGGGGCCGCCGCCGGGTGGACCGCCGCGGCAGCGGCCGCAGCCACGGCGGCAGTGGTGGCGCTGCCGTCGATGAGCTTCGCCTACCAGGCTCCGGCCCTCCGCGCGGTCCTGGAAACCCTCAACGCGGTGGTCGCGCTCCTGACCGCCCTCCTCGTCTACGGGCGGTTCCGGGACGGTCGCCGTGTCCAGGACCTGCTCATCGTGCTGGCACTGTGCACCGTGGCCATGGCCAACCTGGTGCTCACCGCGCTGCCCGGCGCAGTGGCCCCGGGGGAGGACCATTTCGCGCGGTGGGAGGCCCTGGCGATCCGCCTGCTGGGGACCGTCGTGCTGACCGCAGCGGCGCTGGTCCCGGTCGCCCGGCATGCGACCCGCAGGATGTCCCTGGCGACGACGGCGGGCATCGCAGCGGTCGTCGTCGCCCTCACCGCCGCAGGTGTCGCGCTGGGGGAAGCGCTGCCCCCGATGGTCGACCCCCTGACGGCGCTCGCCGACGCCAGCAGGCCCCGCCTGGTGGCTCACCCGGCCGTCCTCGCGGTGCAGGGCGTGGGTGCGGGGCTGTACGCCTTGGCCGCGGTCGCTTTCACGCGGCAGAGCGCGCGCACCGGCGACCAGATGGTCCGGTGGATAGGTGCCGGCTGCGTGCTGGCCGCCTTCGCCCGGGCGCACTACCTGCTCTTCCCCTCGCTCTACTCCGACTTCGTCCACACCGGCGACTTCCTCCGGTTGGGCTTCTACCTGCTCCTGCTGGTGGGCGCGGTGGGTGAGATCCGTTCGTACTGGCAGCTCCGCGTGCACACAGCGGTTCTGGAGGACCGTCGTCGCATGGCGCGTGACCTGCACGACGGGCTGACCCAGGAGCTCACCTACATCTCCACGCAGGCCCGCCGCCTGGCCACCCGGCCGGACCGGGCGACGGCCGAGCTCATCGACGCCGCCGCCGCGCGGGCCGTGGACGAGGCGAGACAAGCCATCAGCGCCCTGACCGCGTCTCCCGGCGACCCGTTCTCGGTGGCCCTGCAGCGGCTCGCCGACGACATGTCCCACCGGTACGACGTGAAGGTCGTCACCCAGCTCGGGTCAGCGGCGGACGTGGACGGGACGCGCGCCGAGGCCCTGCTGCGCATCACTGCCGAGGCGGTGCGCAACGCGGTGCGGCACGGGGCCGCGCAGCGGGTCGAGCTCCGGATGACGTCCGATCCGACGTGCCTGGCGATCATCGACGACGGACGCGGCTTCGATCCCTCCACCGCCCGGCCGGGAGGGTTCGGCCTCACGAGCATGCGGCAGCGGGCCGAGGCGCTCGGGGCAGCGCTCCGGATCGATTCCGCTCCAGGAGAGGGCACGACCGTGCGTGTGAGCTGGCCGTGAGCGACGTGCTGCAGGTCCTGCTGGCCGACGACCACGCGCCGACGCGGGCGGTCGTCCGCGAGGCGCTGGAGGAGCAGGGCTTCGAGGTCGTCGCCGACGTGGACAGCGCACACGCCGCCGTCGGGGAGGCGCGCGAGCGGCGCCCCGACGTGTGCCTGCTGGACATCCACATGCCCGGCGGTGGTATCGCCGCCGCGGCGGAGATCAGCTCCACCCTGCCAGGCACGACCGTGGTCATGCTGACGGCGTCGCAGGACGACCGCGACCTGTTCAACGCGTTGCGGGCCGGCGCCTCGGCCTACCTGGTCAAGGGCATGGACCCCGAACGCATCGGCCCGGCGCTGCGCTCCGCGCTGGCCGGCGAGACGACCTTGCCCCGCTGGCTGGTGCAGCAGGTCGTGGCGGAGTTCCAGCCGCCGGCCCGGCGCCGGCTGTTCCTGCCCAACCGTGCGAAGCACATCGAGCTGACCGAGCGGGAGGCGGAGATCCTCGACCTGATGGCCGAGGGGCTGTCGACCGAGGAGATGGCCAAGAAGCTGTTCGTGGCGCCCGTCACCGTGCGGTCGCACGTCGCCGCGGTCCTCAAGAAGCTGCAGGTGAAGGACCGGCAGTCCGCGGTGCAGCTCTCGCGGCAGGGGTCGAACCGTCCGGAGAACCGCTTCGGTCCGTAGCGACGGACAAGACGGAGGCCGGGCCCGGGGATCGCTCCCCGGGCCCGGCCCTGTGTCAGCGCGTGCGGGCCGGCCCGCTCAGGTCACTTGCGGAGGTCGAACGCTGCCTTGACCGGAGCCGCGAAGCTCGGGTCGCTCACCGAGACGGTGTACGTGCCCTGGGTCAGGGCGGCGTTGGTGAACTGGCTGAGCTTGGTCGACAGGTTGTAGATGTACTGGCTCCCGTCCCAGCGCATCAGCTTGCCGTTGGTGGCGACCTCGCTGATGACCGCCTCGTTGACCGCGACGTCGGGCGTCGTGTCACCCTGCACCAGGTTCACAGCAGGGGTGAGGTTGCTGACCGCGGCCCCGTCGCAGCCCGTCACGGTGATCTTGACCGGGATGGTGCTGCCGGCCTTGAAGCCGCTGCGGGAGCCGGTGCTGTTGATCGGCTGCATGATCGCGCTGGCGGTGTTGTAGGCGCGGACGCCCGTGACCGTCTCGCTGTCCGAGCCGCTGTCGTCGTCGGTCACGGTCACGGTGGCGTCGTAGCTGCCGGCAGCGGTGAACGTCCGGGCGAGGTCCGTGCTGCCGTCCGCCCACAGGACCGAGGTGGTGTGGGTGTCGGCCGAGCCCGCGTCGGTGTAGGTCGCCCCGAGGGTGACGGCGCAGTTGGTGACGCGGGTCTGCGTCACGCCGGTGATTACGGGGGCGACATTGGCAGCCGTCCAGGAGAAGGTCTGCGTCACGGAGTCGTGCTCGCCGTCCGAGGCCTGGACCGTGACGCTCCCGGAGGCGTCGTCCGTGGTGGTGTGGCTCCAGGAGAAGGTGCCGTTCCCGTTGTCGACGACCGTGCCCGCGCCGTCCACCTTGGTGATCGTCAGCGTGCTGTTGCCGTCCTGGTCGGTGAAGGACCCGGACGTCGCCGGGCTACCGACGGTTCCCTCGTTGCCGTTGGCGGCTCCGGCCTGGGTGCCGACTGCGGGGGCGTACGAGTTGCTGTCGCACGCGTTGCCGAGGCCGTCGCCGTCCGCGTCGGCCTGGTCGGCGTTCGCGACGGTGGGGCAGTTGTCCGAAGCGTCGGGGATCCCGTCACCGTCGGCGTCCGGCGCCGGAGGAGGGGGCGGCGGCGTCACGGCCGGGTTGTCCACGTGCACGTTGATGAAGTCCTGGCGGAACGTGGAGTCGAACAGCTGCGTCGTCATCTGCCCCTGCACCTTGACCTGCACAGCCACGTCCTGGAGACCACCGGTGGCGACACCGGTGATCTTGGCGTGCTCGCCGTCCGGAGCGCCGGCAGCGAGGACGAGGTTGACGCTGTGCTCGCTCGTGCAGTCGGTCACGCTCACGAACGCCGGGTTCGTGGTCGCCCACGACTTGTCCGACGTCAGGTCGATGCGGACGGGAGCGGTGGTGGTGGCGTTGCAGCCGGGGACGTCGCCCTGCGCCTCGCCCTGCGCGTCAGCCAGCAGCTTGACCGTGAACGCGACGGTCGAGCCGGCGTCGTCGGTGATGGAGGTCGGGGCCATGTCGACGGTGTCGGCGAAGGCGGCTGACGGCATCGCGATCAGGCCGGCGGTCGCCAGAGCCACTGTCGCGGTTCTCCTGCGGAGCATGGGGATCCCTCTTCCTGCATCGGATGGTCCGTGGTGGTGCGTTGGAAGAAGGTTGCGACCGCAGTGAAGCGAGGCACCAGAGGGCGAGGCGTTGACATCCCTCAACGCCTGTCGCGGCACAGGGGCGCCGCCGCGAGGGCGCCATCCGAGAGCCAGCCGGCACCCGCCTGACCTGCGGTTTCGCCTGAGGCATCCACCCGCATCCGTCGTCACCGGCCGACGTGCTTAGGCGTTGAGATCCCTCAACGCCTCAGCACGCGGGCAGCCCCCGGGCGCCGCTCGGTGGAGGCGTCACCGCCCGGCGACGGCACGCGGCGCCACCACCGAGCAGGACCCACCCGGACGGGACGCGATCCGCCCACCCCTCGGGGACGCCACGACCTCGTCCCGGCCGGAGGCGGACTGGTGCGTGGCCGGCTCTCAGCCGCGCAGGCGCTCCACGGCGGCGTCGATCCGCTCGTCGCTCGCGGTGAGCGCCAGCCGGACGTGCCGCGCGCCAGCCGGTCCGTAGAAGCTTCCGGGAGCGGCGACGATGCCGCGCCCGGCGAGCCAGTCGATGGTGGCCCAGCAGTCCTCGTCCCGGGTCGCCCACAGGTAGAGGCCCGCCTCCGAGTGGTCGATGCGCATCCCCGCCGCGCGCACCGCGGCGGCCAGCCGGTCACGCCGCCGGCGGTACCGCTCCCGCTGCGCGTCGACGTGCGCGTCGTCGTCCAGCGCGGCCGCCATCGCGGCCTGGACCGGCCCCGGGACCAGCAGCCCGAGGTGGCGGCGCACCTCCCACACCCGGCGCACCAGCTCCGGGTCGCCGGAGAGCAGGCCACCCCGGTAGCCGGCCGCCGTCGACTGCTTGGACAGCGAGTGCACCGCCAGCAGGCCGGTGTGGTCGGCACCGGAGACGTCGGGGTGCAGGATCGAGCGGGGTTCCACGTCCCAGCCCAGCGTGATGTAGCACTCGTCGGCGACGACGGGGACCCCGTGCGCCCGGCCCCAGTCGACCCACGCACGCAGCTGGTCGACCCCCAGCACCCGGCCGTGCGGGTTGCCCGGGGAGTTCAGCCAGACCAGGGAGACGCCGGCCCCCTCGGCCGGAGGCGTGTCGCTCCGGCGCACCGCGAGGCCGGCGAGCACGGCGCCGACCTCGTAGGTCGGGTAGGCGACCTCGGGGACGACGACGGTGCTCGCGCCGCCCTGCAGCCCCAGCAGGGTGGGCAGGAGGGCGACGAGCTCCTTGGAGCCGACCGTCGGGATCAGCGACGGCTCAGCCCCGAGCGGGTCGGCCACCTGCACGCCCAGCCGCCGCGCCAGCCAGCCCGCGGCGGCGGTGCGCAGCGGCACGGTGCCGAGCGCCGTCGGGTAGCCCGGGGCGTCCGCCGCCCCGGCCAGCGCCTCGCGCAGCACGGCGGGGGTGTCGTCGACCGGGGTGCCGATCGACAGGTCGACCACCCCGCCGGGGTGCTGTGCCGCCCGCGTCCGCGCCCCGGCCAAGGAGTCCCACGGGAAGTCCGGCAGCGCGCGGGGCCTGCCGGGGACCGGAGCGGTCAGTGACCTTCGCCCTGGGGCGGGAGCGCGGCCACCAGCGGGTGGTCCTTGCCGATCTTCCCGGTCTTCGCGGCGCCGCCCGGGCTGCCCAGGTCGGAGAAGAACTCCACGTTGGCGTTGTAGAAGTCCTTCCACTTGTCCGGGACGTCGTCCTCGTAGTAGATGGCCTCCACCGGGCACACCGGCTCGCACGCGCCGCAGTCGACGCACTCGTCGGGGTGGATGTAGAGCATCCGGTCGCCCTCGTAGATGCAGTCCACCGGACACTCGTCGATGCACGCCTTGTCGAGAACGTCGACACAGGCCTGGGTGATGACGTAGGTCACGGGGTTCCCTCCGGGGACGTTCGGGCGGCGCGCCGGGCGAGGCCGGTCGCGTCAGATGCGTCCCTAGTATCACCTCCGGGCCCGGTCGGCGTTCCACGGGCCACCCTTCACGTCCCCCGTGCGGGGCACTCCGGCGGCCTGTCGGCGGGCGTCCCCCCATGGGGGTGGGTTCCCGCCCAGCGCTCAAGCAGCGGGCCGGGGCGCCGATCTCGACGACGTGTCCGGGACGACGCAGGGTGAGGTGACGCCGCGGCTGGAGCCGCCGGCGTCCCCCTTCGACGCGCACGCCGCCCTGGTGCACCTGCTCTCCCGGCTGCGCGCGTCCTCCGGGGCCACCCGGGTGTCGGTGTGGGTCCACGAGGCCACCACCGAGCTCGTCGTCCCGTTCCGGCAGTCCACCAGCGCCACCCGCGGCCAGCTCCCCCTGCACCCCGCCCTGCGCACCCCCGCGAACCTGTGCGACTCCCCTTTCCTCTCCGCCGTCGTCACCGGCCGCCGGCCCGTCGTCGCCCACGCGGACGGCCGGCGCGCCGAGGACCGGCAGCTCGCCGAGGTCGGCATCCGCTCGGCGCACGGTGAGCCGCTGGTGCTGGACGGCGCGGTCGTCGGAGTCCTGACCGTCGAGCCCGCCGCGGCCGCCGCCCCGCACCTCCTCCGCCAGGTCGCCCCCCGCATCGCCGCCGCGCTGGCCGAGGCGTGGACCCGGCGCACCCAGCAGCGTCGGCTGGAGCAGGCCGGCGTCCTCCTGAAGCTGATCGAGTCCGCCGCGCAGGCGCAGTCGATGGACCACCTGCTCGGCTCCGCCTGCCGCCAGCTCGCCGAGCTGGGCGAGGTCGAGCGCGCCTGCGTCTTCCTGCTCGAGGACGGTCGGCTGGTGCCCCGCATGGCGGCGTACGCCGACGGCCGGCAGGACCTGGCCACCTGGCGGCAGTTCCGCGCCGCGCCCGTACCCCTGGAGCTGGCCGAGACGGTGCTGCGCACCGGCACGCCCCTGACCGCCGACCGCGACTCCGACCTCGTCTCGGGCTGGTGGGTCGACTCCTTCCACATCGCCTCCGCGCTCGCGGTCCCCCTGGGCCGCAGCCCCGACCTGGCCGGCGTCCTCACCCTGGACAGCACGCAGGTGCGGCCGTTCTCCGAGGACGTCCGCCGGCTGGCCGCCGCCGCCGGCGCGCACCTCGGGGGCGTCATCGAGCAGGCCCGCACCAGCCAGGCCCGCGCGGCGTCGCTCGCCACCGCCCGCGTCGTCCGGCAGCTGCTCGTCGACGGCTCGGCGGTGACCGGGGCCGCCGCCGCCGCGGAGGTGCTCGCCCGCGCCGTCCAGCGGCTGGCCGGCACCGACCGGAGCGCCGCCTACCTGGTCGACGGCGACGACCGCATCAGCGAGGTCCGGCACGTCGACTGGCCCGAGGAGCACAAGCAGGTCGTGCAGGCCCGGCTGGTGGGCGAGCCGGCGGCCGGCGTCCCCCTGTGGCGCCTGGCGACCGAGGAGCGGGCGCCCGTCTTCGTGGAGGACGCCGCCGCCACCGACCTGCTGGACCCCGAGCTGGTGCGGGCGCTCGAGGTGAGCTCCTACATCAGCGTGCCGCTCATGTCGGGCGACCGGCTCCTGGGGCTGGTCGTCACCGGATCGGTCGGCGCCAGCCGCACCTGGAGCCCGTCGGTGCGCGATGCCGTCCGCCAGGTCACCCTCGAGGGCGCGCTGGTCGTGGAGAACGCCGAGCTGCGCGCCGCCGAGCAGGAGCGGCTGGCCCAGCTGGCCACCGAGGCGCACCACGACCCGCTCACCGGGCTGGCCAACCGCCGCAAGTTCATCGAGACCTTGGAGACCACCGTCTACGGCGACCGGGACCGGCGGTGCGCCCTGCTGATGATCGACCTCGACCGCTTCAAGGAGATCAACGACAGCTTCGGGCACAGCGTCGGCGACGACCTGCTCTGCCTCGTCGGCCCCCGCCTCGAGCGGGCGCTGCGCCCCGGCGACCTGCTGGCCCGCATGGGCGGTGACGAGTTCGCGGTCCTGCTGCCCGACGCCGACGTCGACCGGGCCCGCGAGGTGGCCGACGCGCTGGGCGCCGCGCTGCGCGACGCCTTCGTCCTCGCCGGCATGTCGCTGCACGTGGACGCCAGCATCGGCATCGCTCTCTCCCCGGACCACGGGCGCGACCGCTCGCTGCTCCTGGCCCGGGCGGACACCGCCATGTACGCGGCCAAGCGCGGGCGCCTGGGCTACGAGCTGTGGGCCCCCGACGGCACCCCCGCCACCCGGGACCGGCTGCAGACCCTGGAGCAGCTGCGCTCCGCCCTCGACGGCGAGCAGCTGCGCAACCACTACCAGCCCCAGCTGGACCTGCGGACCGGCACCGTCGTGGGCCTGGAGGCGCTCGTCCGGTGGGAGCACCCGGAGCGGGGACTGCTCTACCCCGACGTCTTCCTGCCCCTGGCCGAGCAGGCCGGCCTCATGCGCCGGCTGGCGTTGCGGGTGCTCGAGCGCTCGCTGCGGGACCTGCACAGCTGGCGGACCCACGGCCACGACCTGTCGGTCGCGGTCAACCTCTCGGTCTCCAACCTGCAGGACGTCGCCCTGCCCGAGCAGGTCGCGATGCTGCTGGAGACCTGCTCCCTGCCGGCCGGCGCGCTGGTCCTGGAGATCACCGAGGACGTCCTGATGGCCGACGCCGCCCGCAGCCAGCAGGTCATGGCCGGGTTGCGGCGGCTGGGCGTGCGGTTGTCGGTCGACGACTACGGCACCGGCTACTCCTCGCTGTCCTACCTGCGGGCGCTGCCGGTGGACGAGCTGAAGCTCGACCGCAGCTTCGTCACGCACCTGACGTCCGACCCGCGGGCGGCGGCGATCGTGCGCAGCACCCTGCAGCTGAGCCGCGACCTCGGGATGAGCATGGTCGTCGAGGGGGTCGAGGACGCCGGCGCCCTGGCCGCGCTGCGCGAGTGGGGCTGCGACGTCGCGCAGGGCTACCACATCTCCCGGCCGATGCCGGCCGAGCGGGTGCTGGGCTGGCTGAACGCCCGCCCCCTGCCGGCCGCGCTGGGCACGACGGCGCCCCCGCGCCACTGACGGGAGCGGCCACGCCCCGCGCGGCGCCGCGCGTCATGATCGTCGCCGTGACCGCCGCCTCGACCACCCGGGTCGCCGAGCTGGAACGGCCCGCGGCCCGTACCTGGCGCGGCCTGGACGAGGAGCCGTACGGCGACTGGCTGCTGCGCGCCGGGGTGGCTTCACCGGTCGCGCGAACTCGGTGCTGGTGACCGGGGACCCGCCGGACGACCTGCCCTCGGCCGTCGCCGCGGTGACCGCCTGGTACGGCGGGCGGGGACTGCGCCCGTGCGCCGCTGTCCCGACGCCGGGCGCCGAGGCCGCCGACGAGGCCTTCGCCGCCGCCGGCTGGATCCGCGACGAGGACACCCTGGTGCTCATCGCGCCGGCCGGCCCGTGGCCCGCCGCCGACGTGCCGGTGGTGCTCGACGACGCCCCCGACACGGCCTGGCTCGCCGGCTACCGGCACCGCGGGGCGGCGCTCCCGGCCACGGCGGAGGCGGTGCTGCGCAACGCCGAGCGGCCGCTGTTCGCCTCCGTCCGGCCCGATCCCGCTGCGTCCCGGCCGGCCGCCGTCGCCCGGGGCGTGGTCTGCGACGGCTGGCTGGTGGTCAGCGCCGTGACCGTCGACGAGGGCTGCCGGCGGCGCGGCCTGGCGACGGCGGTGATGGCGGCGCTGGCCGCCGAGGCCCGCACCCGCGGGGCGACGTCCTGCCTGTTGCAGGTGACCGCGTCGAACGCCCCCGCGCTGGCCCTCTACGCCCGGCTGGGGTTCACCGAGCACCACCGCTACCACTACCGGTGGGCGCCGCGGGGGTGACCCGGCGGGCCGGCGCGCCCAGCGCCAGCCCCACGGCGAGGGCCGCGGCGAGCACCCCCAGCAGCAGGAAGGCGGTGCTCACGATGCCGAGCGCGCCGCCGGACACCAGCAGCAGGTCACCCTCGGGACGCCGGGCCATGGCCGCCACCACGACGACCAGCCAGGTAGCGGCGGGGAGGGCGGCGACGACCTTGGACCCGCTGAGCCGCAGCGCCGCGGACACCAGCAGGACGTTGCCGACCACCGCCGCCGGCACCGACACGGGCACCAGCACGCCACCGACCCGCAGCGGCAGCCACAGCACCTCGACGACCGCCAGCCACGCCGCGACGAGCACCGCGCAGACGCCGAGGCCCACCGTGACCGGGCCCCGGCGGCTCACACCTCGAGGCCGGCGAAGAGGTCGTCCTCCCGGCCGTCCGGGCCGGACGCCGGCCCGCGCTCGCCCCGGACCAGGCGGTAGTACTCGACGCCGAGCACCTCCTGGCCGAGGTTGTTCGACAGCGCGAAGAACGGGCCGTCGACGGTGATCTGGGTCGGGTGGGCGCGCATGGCGGCGTCCTTGCGGCCGGCGTACGCCCGGGCGTCCACGGCACAGGTGACCACCTCGTCGGGCACCACGAACGGGACCTCGTCGAGGTCGCCCAGCCCGTCGAAGGGGGAGGCCTCGCCGAGGGCGGCCATGGCCTCGATGCCCTCCCGGATCACCGACCGCGGCATGGCGTTCCAGTACACCTTCGCGACGTCCCAGGCCGCGCCGAGGTCGGGGCGGTAGCCGGGGTCGGCCGCGACCTCGACCGCCCGCATGGCCACGCGGTGGGCCTGGATGTGGTCGGGGTGGCCGTAGCCGCCGAACTCGTCGTAGGTGACCACGACCTGGGGGCGCACCTCGCGGACCACGGCGACGGCGTGCGCCACCGCCTCGTCGAGGTCGGCGTTCCAGAACGCGCGCGGGTGCTCGTTGGCCGGCGTCCCCATCATCCCGGAGTCGCGGTACCGCCCGGCCCCGCCGAGGAAGCGGGAGTCCTCGACGCCGAGGGCGATCATCGCCGCACGGAGTTCCCAGATCCGGTAGCCGCCGAGCTGGTCGGCCTGGTCGGCGGCCAGCTGGCCCAGCTCCGGCACCAGGATCTCGCCCTCCTCGCCCAGCGTGCAGGTGAGCAGGGTGACGCCGACGCCCTCGGCGACGTAGCGGGCCATCGTGGCCCCGTTGTTGATCGTCTCGTCGTCGGGGTGCGCGTGGACGAGGAGCAGACGTCGGTCAGCGGTCACGATCGGCCATTCTCCCTGAGGCCGTCGGTCCCGCGAGAGCCACCGACCCGGGGTCGTCGTCGTCCTCCCTCACCGCGGAGCGTCCTCCCCCACCGCGCACCGTGAGGGAGGACCCGCTGGGATCAGGGAACCTGATCCCAGCGGGGGTCAGGCCTCGGTGGGGACGACGGCGCGCGCCTCGGCGAAGTGGCACGCCGAGGGGTGCCCCTGCCCGCGGTCCACCAGGGCCGGGGCCTCGGTGGCGCAGATGTCCTGGGCCTTCCAGCAGCGGGTGCGGAACCGGCACCCCGAGGGCGGGTTCGCCGGGCTCGGGACGTCACCCTGCAGCAGGATCCGCTCCTTGAGCCCGCGCAGGTGCGGCTCGTGCACCGGCACCGACGAGAGCAGCGCCTGCGTGTAGGGGTGGGCGGGCGAGCCGTAGACCTGCCTGTCGGTGCCCTCCTCCACGATGCTCCCCAGGTACATCACCGCGACGCGGTCGGAGATGTGCCGCACCACCGACAGGTCGTGGGCGATGAACAGGTAGGAGAGCCCGAAGTCGTTCTGCAGGTCCTCCAGCAGGTTCACCACCTGCGCCTGGACCGACACGTCCAGCGCGCTGACCGGCTCGTCGCAGACGATGACCTCCGGCTGCAGCGCCAAGGCGCGGGCGATGCCGATGCGCTGGCGCTGGCCGCCGGAGAACTGGTGCGGGTACCGGTTGACGAACTCGGGGTTGAGGCCGACCCGCTCCATCAGCTCCTGGGTGCGCTGCAGCCGGCCCTTCTTCGGCGCGATGTCGGCGTGCACCGACCAGCCCTCGGCCACGATGTCCCCGACGGTCATCCGCGGGTTCAGCGAGGCGTAGGGGTCCTGGAAGATGATCTGCACCTCGCGGCGGTACTGCTTGAGCCCGCGGCCGCTCAGCTTGGTGACGTCCTCCCCCTTGTAGAGGATCTGCCCGTCGGTCGGCTTCTCGAGGGCCACCAGCATCTTGGTCACCGTCGACTTGCCGCAGCCGGACTCCCCCACCAGGCCGACGGTCTCGCCCCGGCGGAGCCGGAGGTTGACGCCGTCCACGGCGCGGACGTGGCCCACCGTGCGCTTGAGGACGATGCCCTGCGTCAGCGGGAAGTGCTTCTTGAGGTCCTTGACCTCGAGCAGCACCTCGCCGGGGGTGTGCACCGGACGGCTGGCCGCGTCGGCGGCGTCGGACGCCGCGGCCCGGTCCGCGGCGCTCGCCGCGGTGGCGCCGGAGCCGTCGTCAGACATGGAGGACCTCCTCGCTGTAGTGGCAGGCGGCCTCACGGCCCGGGACGACCAGCCGCAGCGGCGGGACGTCGGCCACGCAGTCGCGACCGGGCGCCGCCTGCGCACCGGTGCGGCGCTTGGGACAGCGCGGGTGGAAGGGGCAGCCCGAGGGGATGGCGGCGAGGTTCGGCGGCTGCCCGCCGATCGGCTGCAGCCGGCCGCCCTTGACCTCCACCTGCGGGATCGAGCGCATCAGCCCGTCGGTGTAGGGATGAGCGGGGTTGCCGAACACCTCGTCGACGGTGCCTCGCTCGACGATGCGGCCGGCGTACATGACGGCCACGTTGTCGGCGACCTCGTTGACCACACCGAGGTCGTGGGTGATGAGGATCAGCCCCATCCCGGTGTCCCGCTGCAGGTCCTTGAGCAGGTCCATGACCTGGGCCTGCACGGTGACGTCGAGCGCGGTGGTCGGCTCGTCGGCGATGAGGATGCGCGGGTCGAGGGCCAGCGCCATCGCGATCATGACGCGCTGGCGCATGCCGCCGGAGAACTGGTGCGGGTAGTCGTTGACCCGCTCCTTGGCGGCCGGGATGCGCACCCGGTCCATCAGCTCGACGGCGTGCTGCTTGGCCTCCTTGCGGGAGGTGCCCCGGTGCGCCCGGAACATCTCCCCGATCTGGAAGCCGACGCTGTACACGGGGTTCAGCGACGAGAGCGCGTCCTGGAAGATCATCGAGATCCCCGGCCCGCGCACCTTGCGCTGCTCCTCCTCGGGCAGCGTGAGCAGGTCACGCCCCTCGAAGACGATCCGGCCGCTGGTGACCTCCGCCGGGGGCGAGTCGAGGATGCCCATGATCGCCTGGGCGGAGACGGACTTGCCCGAGCCGGACTCGCCCAGGATCGCGAGGGTCTCCCGCTCCGAGACGGTGTAGCTCACGCCGTTGACGGCGTTGACCAGGCCCGATCCGGTGCGGAACTGGACCCGGAGGTCGTCGACCTCCAGGAGCGGCGCCCCGGCGCCGCCGGCCGGGCTGGACGGGACGGACGTGGACGCGGTGCTCATGAACGCTGCTTCGGGTCGAGGGCGTCGCGCAGGGCGTCACCCATGAGGACGAACGCCATCACCGTCAGGGTGAGGACGAGGCTCGGGAAGAGGACGGCGTGCGGCGCGGTGCGCAGCAGGTCCTGGCCGGTGTCGATCTGCAGCCCCCAGGAGATCGCCGGCGCCTGCAGGCCCACCCCGAGGAAGGTCAGCGTGGCCTCGGCCGCGATGAGCACCCCGATGGTGATCGTCGCGTACACCAGCACCGGGGCGACGGCGTTGGGCAGGATGTGCCGCACGAGGATCCGGCTGTCGGAGGCGCCCATCGCCCGGGCGGCGGCGACGTAGTCGGAGCTCTTGACCGCGATGACCTGCGAGCGGACCAGCCGCATGGCGGTCATCCAGCCGAACATCGCCAGCGCGATCGCCACGGCGACCACGCCCCGGCCCAGGATGCCGCTGCGCAGGACCACCAGCGCGCCCAGGATCAACGGCAGCGCGTAGAAGATGTCGGCGATGCGCGACAGGATGCTGTCGGTGACGCCGCCGTAGAAGCCGGAGATGGCGCCGACGAGGACGCCGAACACCAGGATCACGACGACGGCGAGCAGGCCGATGATCAGCGAGTTCCGCGCGCCGTAGACGACGTTGGCCAGGTAGTCGCAGCCCTGCTGGTCGAAGCCGAACCAGTGCTCCGCCGACGGCGTGGCGTTGCTGTTCGACAGGTTGCACGAGCGCGGGTCGACGCCGCGGGCGAAGACCGACGGCAGGAGCGCCATCGCGACGAAGAGCAGGCCGAACAGCGCGCCGATCCAGAAGAAGGCGTTGCGCCTGAGCTGGCGCCAGGCGTCGCTCCACAGGCTGTTCTGGCGCCCCCCGTCCGGCTGGTCGGTCGCGCCGGTCACGCCGCCGGCGCCGGCCTCGTCGTGACCCACGGTCGTCAGGTTCGGCTCACTCATAGCGGATCCTCGGGTCGAGGACGGCGTAGAGCACGTCGACGACCAGGTTGAAGAAGATGAAGACGAAGACCAGGAGCGTCACGATGCCGACCACGACCGCGCCCTCCTGAGCGCGCACGGCGTCGAAGACCGCCCGCCCGATGCCCGGGAGGTTGAACACCGTCTCGGTGACGATCGCGCCGCCCATGAGGGTGCCGATGTCGGCGCCGACGAACGTCACGACCGGGATCAGGCTGTTGCGGAGCGTGTGCCGGACGATGACGTCCCGGCGGGGCAGGCCCTTGGCCCGCGCGGTGCGCACGTAGTCGGCCCGCATGTTCTCCGCGATGCTCGTCCGGGTCAGGCGGGCCACGTAGGCCAGCGATCCGGCGGCCAGCACCAGGCCCGGCAGCAGGTAGCTGTACCAGCCGTCGTTCACGCCGGCGATCGGGAACAGTCCCAGCTGCAACCCGAAGGTGAACTGCGCGACGAAGGCGAGCACCAGGATCGGGATCGAGACGATCAGCGTGGTGCTCACCAGCACGACGTTGTCGAAGAAGCCGTTCTTCCGGATGCCGGCCATGACGCCGGCGACGATGCCGATCAGGATCTCGAAGGCGATGGCGACCAGCGCCAGCTTGATGGTGACGGGCATGCGCTGGGTGATCGTGTCGAGCACCTCGCGGCCGCGGAAGTCGGTGCCGAAGTCGCCCTGCAGCAGGTCACCGACGTACTTGACGTACTGCAGCCAGAGCGGGTCGTTCAGGTTGAACTCGTCGGTCAGCTGGGCCACCACGGCGGGCGCGAGGGGTCGGTCGCCGCCCAGGGCCCGGATGGGGTCCCCCGGCAGCGCGTAGACCAGCGCGAAGATCAGGAAGGAGGCCCCGAGCATGACCGGGATCGTGAGTAGAAGGCGGCGCGCGATGTAGCGGCCCATGTCGCTCCTCGGTCAGGACGCGCCGTTCCCCTGTGACGGGCGCGGACGCGTCGTCCATGATGCGGGACGAGCCCGAGCGGCCGACCGCCGGGGAGCCCTGCCCGGTCTGGGCGGGGTTCCCCGGCGGCGGCCTGCGGTGTGCGGCTGCGTCAGCTGATGGGCGTGACGTTGGCGACGTCGATGTCACCGAAGACGTCGATCACCACGTCGCTGACGTTCTCCGAGTGCCCGGCCTGCTCGAGGTCGAAGAACATCGGGGCGATCGGCATGTCCTCGAGCAGGATGTCCTCGGCCTGGTTGTAGAAGTCGAGGGCCTCCTCGTTGCTCGAGGCGCTGTTGCCCTGCTGGATCAGCGCGTCGAACTCGGGGTTCGAGTAGAACGTGGCGTTGGAGCCCGCCGGCGGCAGCGCCGCCGTGGAGTACAGCGGCTCCAGGTAGTTCTGCGGGCTCGGGTAGTCCATGCTCCAGCCGAGGCGGAAGGGACCGGTCACGCCCTGCTCGTCGAGCAGCGGCAGGTACTCGGCGAAGTCCAGCTCGCCCCGGAGGACGTAGTCGACGCCGAGGTTCTCGCGGAGCTGGTTGCCCACGGCCTGGACCCAGGCGTCGTGGCCGGCGCCGGCGTTGAACCACAGCTCGATCGGCTGGCTGCGGTCGAAGCCGGCCTCGTCGAGCAGCGCGTTGGCCGCGTCGACGTCCAGCTCGCAGTACTCGCAGACACCCTCGCGGTAGCCGTCGACGACGGGGGCGACGTAGGCGTCGGCGGGCGTGCGGCTACCGGCGAAGATGGCGTCGGAGATCGCCTGCCGGTCGATGCCCATCGACAGCGCCTGACGGACGCGCGGGTCGGAGAACCGCTCGTCGTAGGTCGGGAAGCCGAGGTAGGTGAACCCGGAGGACGGGGCCTCGAGGTACCGGTCGCCCAGCACGTCCTGGGCCGAGGCCAGGGCGTCCGGGGGGAGGTCCGGCAGGACGTCGAGGTTGCCCGCCTGCAGGTCGTTGTAGCCGGTGTTCAGGTCGGCGTAGACGCGGAAGTCCACGGACTCGGCCACGGCCGGGTCCTCGCCGGCGTAGTCCTCGTACCGGGTGACGGTGATGCCCTGACCGGGGACGAACTCGCTCTCGGCCTGGAACGGGCCGTTGCCGATCGGCTGGGCGCCGAAGCCCTCGGGGTCCTCGAAGAAGGCCTCGGGGAGCGGCCAGAAGGCGTTGTAGCCGACGGTCACGGGGAACTGCGCGAAGGGCGAGGCGAGCTCGACCTCGAAGGTGTTCTCGTCGATGACCCGCAGGCCGCTCATCTCCTGGGCGGCGGGGTCGCCGGTGACGTTGCCCTCTTCGTCGGTCGGCGCCTGCAGGTCGTCGTACCCGAGGATGTTCGAGAAGAAGTACGACGCGCCCTGGGCGTTGGGGCTGTAGGCGGTGTAGTTCCACGCGTCGACGAAGGACTGCGCGGTCACCGGGGTGCCGTCGTGGAAGGTCCAGCCGTCCTTGAGCTCGATGGTCCAGGTGGTGTTGTCCTCGGACTCGATGGACTCGGCGACGCCGGTGTACTCCACGGCACCATCGGCGGCGTACTCGATCAGGCCCGTCCACAGGGAGGAGATGACCTGGTGGCCCTCGCTCTCCGTGGTGTTGCCCGGGACGAGGGGGTTCTCCGGCTCACCGACGTAGACGCTGAACGAGCCGCCACCCTCGGCGGCGGTGCCGCCCTCGCCACCGTTCTCATCGCTGCCACCACAGGCGGACAGCATCATCGCGGCGGCGACGCCGGCCGCGACGAGCCCACCTCTGCGCTTGCTCAACTTCACGTGCAATGCCTCCCTCGTCCCGCGTCAGCGGGGGGAACGGACAGGTCGACCCAGGCCCCGCGGGCGAGTGGACGACTGATTGGTCTCGAACCGGACGCAGCCGGACCGCTGGGGACCGGGACTGCGACGGGTGGACCCTAGGCACGCCTCGGAGGGGGTGTCCACGGACGTCACCGACTTGTGACCTGTGTCCACGATCCGCCTTCCCACCGTAACTTCCACGCCCCAGGGGGCGTCCGGCGGGCCGTCCTCCCGCGGTCCCGACGCCTCGGCCGGAGGCTTTCCGGCGAGCGTGTCGCGAGGTCACAGGTGGGGTATGGCTGCCCCCACGCGCACGACGACGACCGGGAGGACGACGCGATGAGCGGCATGGACAAGATGAAGAACAAGGCCGAAGAGCTGAGCGGCAAGGGCAAGCAGTCGGTCGGGGAAGCCACCGGTGACCGCGACCTCCAGGCCGAGGGCCAGGCCGACCAGGCATCGGGCAACCTCAAGCAGGCCGGGGAGAAGGTCAAGGACGTCTTCAAGAAGTAGAAGGACCCTCCTGCCCCCCACCCCTCGCTGACGCTCGGCGCGGGTCCCTGCAGGAGGGCCGTTCCAGCACCGCACCCCTCGCTGACGCTCGGCGCGGGTCCCTGCAGGAGGGCCGTTCCAGCACCGCACCCCTCGCTGACGCTCGGCGCGGGTCCCTGCAGGAGGGACGTCCCTCACGTCGCCACGGGCGCCGTTCCCCACGCGGGAGCGGGCCCGTCGCCGTCCCGGTCTCAGAGCCGGGCGAGCAGGGCCCGGACGGCGGGCAGAAGCGGGCGGTCGGCGGGGATCCAGTCGAGGGCGTCGAGGTCGGCCGCCCCGACCCACCGCAGCTGCGCGTGCTCCCGTGCCACCGGCGAGCCGTGCGCGATGCGGGCCCACCAGACCCGCATCGTCGACGCCCCCGGGGCACCACCGCCGACGACGCCGTCCAGCGGCACCTCCCCGAGGAATGCCTGCGGCGCGACGGCGACCCCGAGCTCCTCGGCGCACTCCCGCACGAGCGCCACCAGGTCGGTCTCCCCCGGCTCGACCTTGCCGCCCGGGAACTCCCAGCAGCCGTCGTAGGGGCCGCCCGCGCGCTCGGCGACCAGCACCCGGTCGCCCTCGACGAGGGCGGCGCCGACGACCTGCACGACCTCCCGGGCCCGCAGGGCGGCGGCCGCGGCGCAGGCGTCCAGGTGCGCCTGCATCGCCCGGGCCACCCGCCGGCGCAGCACGGCCCGGTCGACGACCCCGCCCAGGAGACCGGGCAGCCCGGTCTCCCAGTCGACCTGCTCGTCGATGAGCGTGCCGGCACCGGTGGCCGAGAAGCGGCGCGAGTGGGTGACCCAGCCGCGGGCGCCGACCGGCGCGGCGAACACGTCGCGCTCCGGCCGCACGGAGACGACCTCCTGGAGCGGGAACGGCCAGGGGCGGCCCAGGGCACGGGCGACGTCGAACGCCACGGTCAGCGGCGCCTCCACCAACGCGGTGAAACGCAGCCGGAACACCCGGGCACTCTCCCAGATGGCGGCAGTATGGGCAGCGTGCGCATCAACGCCCGGGTCGACTACGCCGTCCGAGCCGTCGTGGAGCTGGCCGCGGCGGCACCCGAGGCGCTCACCTGCGACCGCATCGCGACCGCCCAGAACATCCCGAACCGCTTCCTGCAGGCGATCCTGGCCGACCTCCAGCACGCCCGGCTGGTCACCAGCCAGCGCGGCCGGGACGGCGGGTACCGCCTGGCCCTGCCCGCGTCGGAGATCTCCATCGCGCGCGTGATGCGGGTGCAGCAGGGATTTCTGGCCGAGGTGCACGGCCAGCGCCCGGAGGACGTGACCTACCCGGGGGCGGCCGGCGCGCTGGCCGAGGTGTGGGTCGCCGCCCGCGAGGCCTACCGCCGGGTGCTCGAGGGCGTCACGGTGGCCGACGTCGTCGCCGGGCAGCTCCCGCCGCACGCGGCCGAACTGGTCGCCATCGACACGGCGTGGCGGTCCTTCAGCGAGCCCGCTCCCCGCTGAGGGACGGCGGCGTGCCGGCGGAACCACCCCTCGCGGGGTGAGCTCCGCACCCCGTCGCGCCGGATGTGGGAGGATCGGCGGCATGACGGACCGCGGCAGCCTCCTCGTCGCGCGCCTGCACATCGACCTGGCGCTCGTCTCCAGCGCCGCCTGTCGCGCCCTGCGCTGACCCAGGTCCTCCGCGCAGCTGTCCGCTGCGTCCCGAACCAGCAGCGCCTCCCACCCCGGCCCGCTGCCGGGCGGTCGGCGAGCGCAGGAAGAAGTACGCCACGTGAGCACCCCCACCCGCACCAGCAACCGGCCCCAGCGGGGGCAGGGCCAGTGGGCGCTGGGCTACCGCGAGCCGCTCAACCCCAACGAGCGGATGAAGAAGGACTCCGACGGTCTCGAGGTGCGCCAGCGCATCCTCGACATCTACTCGAAGACCGGCTTCGACGGCATCGACCCCGGTGACCTCCGCGGCCGGATGCGCTGGATGGGCCTCTACACCCAGCGCGCCCAGGGCATCCCTGGCGGCAAGACCGCCGTGCTGGAGCCCGAGGAGCTCGAGGACTCCTACTTCATGATGCGGGCCCGCATCGACGGCGGGCAGCTGACCAGCGACGCGCTGCGCGTCCTCGGCGGCATCAGCACCGAGTTCGGCCGCGACGTCGCCGACGTCACCGACCGGCAGAATGTGCAGTACCACTGGATCCGCATCGAGGACGTCCCCGAGATCTGGCGCCGCCTGGAGTCGGTCGGGCTCTCCACGATGGAGGCCTGCGGCGACGTCCCGCGGGTGATGCTCGGCTGCCCGCTGGCCGGGATCCTCGAGGACGAGGTGATCGACGCGACCGACGTCATCGCCGACACCGTCGCCAAGTACGTGGGCAGCCCGGAGTTCAGCAACCTGCCGCGCAAGTGGAAGACGTCGATGTCGGGCTGCGTCGACCACTGCACCGAGCCCGAGATCGACGACGTCTCCTTCGTCGGCGTCGTCGACGAGTCGGGCGAGGCCGGCTACGACCTGTGGGTCGGCGGCGGGCTCTCCACCAACCCGATGTTCGCCCAGCGGATCGGCGTGTTCGTGCGGCCCGACCAGGTCACCGACGTGTGGGCCGCCTGCACCGCGGTCTTCCGCGACTACGGCTACCGCCGCCAGCGCAACCGCGCCCGCATCAAGTTCCTCATGGCCGACTGGGGCCCGGAGAAGTTCCGGCAGGTGCTGCAGGACGAGTACCTCGGGCAGGAGCTGCCCGACGGCCCGGCGCCCGCCCCGGCCCAGCACGACCAGCGCGACCACGTCGGCGTCAGCAGGCAGAAGGACGGCCGCAACGCCGTCGGCTTCGCGCTGCGCACCGGCCGGATCAGCGGCTCGCTGCTCACCACGATCGCCGACCTCGCCGACGAGTACGGCGAGGGGCGCATCCGGACGACGACGCAGCAGAAGCTGGTCATCCTCGACGTGCCCGACGAGAAGGTCGAGGCGCTGGTCGACGCGCTCGCCGAGCACGACCTGCAGGTGCGGCCCAGCGCCTTCCGGCGCGGGATGATGGCCTGCACCGGGCTGGAGTTCTGCAAGCTGGCGATCGTCGAGACCAAGCACTTCGCGCAGGAGGTCTACGCCGAGCTCGAGCGCCGACTGCCCGACTTCGACACCCCGATCGGGATCAACATCAACGGCTGCCCGAACAGCTGCGCCCGGTTCCAGACAGCCGACATCGGCTTCAAGGGCTCGATGGTGCGCGACGACAGCGGCGAGATGGTCGAGGGCTTCCAGGTGCACCTGGGCGGCCACCTCGGCGTCGAGGCCACGTTCGGCCGGAAGTTCCGCGGCCACAAGGTCACCAAGGCCGAGACCGCCGACTACTGCGAGCGGGTCCTCCGCGGCTTCCTCGACCGCCGCACGCCGGGCGAGTCCTTCGCCCACTACGTGTCCCGGGCGGACGAGGAGTGGCTGCTGTGACCGAGGAGTCGCCGGAGGGCGGAAGGAGCCGGCAGCTACCGGTGTTCCACTGCCCGTACTGCGGCGACGAGGAGCTCACGCCGCACGAAGACGGGTGGCGCTGCGGCGCGTGCCTGCGGGCCTTCTCGGTCCGCCTGATCGCCACGGGGGTGCAGGAGTGACCATCGCGCTGCGGCCGACGCCGCTGCTGGCCCAGGCCGCCGACGCCTGGTTCGACGGCATTGCCGACCCGGTCGAGCAGGCGCTCGCCGTGCTCACCTGGGCCGGCGACACCTTCGGCGACGAGTTCGCGATCACCTCGTCCATGGCGGACGGGCTGCTCGCGCACCTCGCCTCCCGCGCGGTCCCCGGCGTGCACGTCGTCTTCCTGGACACCGGGTACCACTTCGCCGAGACCATCGGCACCCGCGACTGGATCTCCTCCGTCCTGCCGATCACGCTGGTCAACGTGCGGCCCGAGCAGACCGTCGCCGAGCAGGACCGCGAGTTCGGCGCCGCCCTGCACGACCGCGACCCCGACCTGTGCTGCTCGCTGCGCAAGGTGCAGCCGCTGGCCCGGACGCTGTCGGGCTACGTCGCCTGGGCGTCGGGGGTGCGGCGGGACGAGTCGCCCACCCGTGCGAACACCAAGATCGTCGACTGGGACGCCAAGCGCGAGATGGTGAAGGTCAACCCCATCGCCGCCTGGACGCAGGAGGACGTGGACCGCTACATCGCCGAGCACGCGATCCCGGTCAACCCGCTGTTCGAGATCGGGTACGGCTCGATCGGCTGCGCCCCGTGCACCCGCCCGGTCGCGGACGGCGAGGACCCGCGCGCCGGCCGCTGGGCGGGCTCCACCAAGACGGAGTGCGGCCTGCACACCTGAAGGATCCCGCTGCCCCCCCC
>NZ_JBJHAD010000027.1:0-22301 GCF_054050875.1 Blastococcus sp. SYSU DS0541
CACTCCAGCCGCGAACGCGCCGACGTGCTCCCCGGCTGGCTGCACACTTACAACCACCACCGCAGCCACACCGCACTCGACGGCCAACCACCGATCAGCCGCGTCAACGACCTACCTGGTCACTACAGCTAGCCGGGGAGCAGTGACGCCAGGCGGGTGAGCGCCCGCACGAGGACGCTGCTGCCGACGCCGGCGTCGTCCGGCTCCGCGTCGGGCCGGGCCGACCCCACCGCCGTCCACCAGTCGCGCAGCGGTGGCGGGGAGAGCACGTCGATCCGCTCGCCGGGCTGCGGGACGACGACGTCGGCACCGCGGGCGCGGGCCGCGGTGAGCAGCCGCTCCACCGGCTCGGACCACCGGTGGAACGCCAGGTTGAAGGTGGCCCAGTGCACCGGCAGCAGGACGCGCCCGCCCAGGTCGCCGTGCGCGCGCACCGCCTCCTCGGGGTCCATGTGGATCGCGTGCCAGGCGTCGTTGTAGGCGCCGATCGGCAGCAGGGTGAGGTCGAAGGGGCCCAGCCGCGCGCCGATGCCCGCGAACGCCGGGGTGTAGCCGGTGTCGCCGCCGAAGAACGCCCGGTGCCGCGGGCCGGACACCACCCAGGAAGCCCAGAGGGTGGTGTCGCGGTGGAAGTACCGGCCGGAGAAGTGGCGGGCCTCGGTGCAGGTGAGCGCCAGGTCGCCGATGCGGTGCTCGCCCTCCCAGTCGAGCTCGACGATCCGGGCCTCGGGGACGCCCCACTTCCTCAGGTGCTCCCCGATGCCGAGCGGTACCACCCACGGCGCGCGCTGGGTGCGCAGCAGCGTGCGGACGGTGGGGAGGTCGAGGTGGTCGTAGTGGTCGTGGGAGATGAGCACCGCGTCCACCTGCGGCAGCTCGTCCAGGGCCATCGGCGGCTCGTGCAGCCGGGTGGGCCCGATGATCGGTGACGGCGAGACGCGGTGACCCCACACCGGGTCCAGGAGCACCGGGTGACCGTCGATCTCGAGCAGCGCGCTGGCGTGGCCGAACCAGGTGACGGCGAGCTCGGCGGCGTCGTCCGGCAGCTGGGCCTGCGCCAGCGGGATCGGGCCACCCGGCAGCCCGACGTGCCGCTCCTCGTGCCACTGCCGGAGGAGCCCGTCGCGGGTGTTGGCCGGGGAGAGCGCCGGGGTGGGCATGCGGTTGTGGAACTTGCCCTCGGAGAACTGCGGCGACCCGGCCACGACGGGGCGGAGCCGGCGGCGGTGCGCGCCCAGGGCCGTCGGCAGGCCCCAGGCGGCGGCGGTCACCCAGCCCACGGGGCCGGCGAGGAGGGCGGCGGTGAGGGCGGTGCGGCGAGCGATGCGGGACGGCACGCTTCGAGCATCCCAGCCGGAGATGGATGGCGGCTGTGAGGCGAGCGACGTCCTCCCGACATGACCAGGGGACCTGATCGTGCAGCGTCCTCCCTCACGGTGGGCGCTGAGGGAGGACACCGCACGATCAGGTCCGGTGATCGTGGCGGGGTCAGCCGGCGATGGCGGCCACCGGCGGGGTCCGCGCCGCGCGCCGCGCCGGCAGCACCGAGGCGAGCAGCCCCGCCACCGTGGCGACCAGCACGATGGCGCCGACCTGCAGCCACGGCATGCTCAGCACCAGCTCGCCGTACGAGCCGAGCGCCGACGCGACGCCGACCAGCCCGTACACGCTGCCCAGCAGCACGCCCAGCACCGCGGCCACGCCGGCGACGAGCACCGCCTCCCAGGCCAGCAGGGCGCGCAGCTGGCCGCGGGTCAGGCCCAGCGCCCGCAGCAGCCCGCTCTCCTGCCGCCGCTCGACCACCGACAGCGCCAGCGTGTTGCCCACCCCGATCAGCGCGATGAGCACCGCCACGCCGAGCAGCCCGGTGACCACGAGCAGCAGGACGTCGACCACCTCGTCGATCGCGGCCCGCTCGCTGGCCAGCCCCGTCACGAACGAGGCGGGCAGCGCGTTGCCGGCCAGGTCGGTGATCTCGTCGATCACCGCGGTCTGGTCGGCGGTGTCGGCCAGCCGCAGCCACATGGTGTCCACCGGTGCCCCGGGCGCCAGCGCCTGCAGGTCGGTGGCCGCCAGCAGCGGGTAGTCGGTCTCGCCGGCCACCACGGTCAGCGTGCGGGACCGGTCGCCGGCGGTCAGGGTCACCGGGTCGCCGGCCCGGACCCCCCAGTGCTCGGCGCTCCAGCCGTCGAGCACGACCTGCCCCGGTTCGGGCAGCGTCGTGTCGGCCGTCGAGCGCAGCACCGGCAGCGCCTCCGCCGCGTCGACGCCGGCGGCCAGCGTGGGTGTGTCGCCCGGCCCGGTGAGCTCGGCCCCGGTCAGCGCGGCGGTGGCGACGACGCCGTCCACCGATGCCAGCCGGCCCTGCAGAGAGCTGGTCAGCTCGTCGCCCGAGCCGCTGACGACCACGTCGGTCGGGTAGGCCGCCGCGAGACCGGCCTGCGCGGTGGCCCGCGTCGAGCTGGCGCCCACCACCATCGCGGTGGTCAGGGTGACCCCGATGAGCAGCGCGGTCGCGGTGGCCGCCGTCCGCCGGGGGTTGCGGGTGGCGTTCCCGCTGGCCAGGCGGGCCGGGAGCCCGCCGAACCGACCGAGCACCCCGCCCGCCGCCGCCACGATCGGGGGCACGGCTCGCTGCGCGAGCAGCAGGATCCCCAGCGCGCTGAGCACCCCTCCGGCCAGCGAGACCAGGAGCTGAGCGGTCCCCACGCCGAGGGCCATGAGGCCGACGCCGGGGACGGCGAGCAGCAGCCCCGTGACCAGCCGGGCGACGCCCCCGCGGGAGCGCAGCGGCGCCGGGTCGGTGGGCCGCAGCGCGCTGAGCGGGGCGACCCGGGTGGCGGCGCGGGCCGGGGCCAGCGCGGCGATCAGCGTGGTCGCCGTGCCGACGGCGAGGCCGACCAGCACGGCGTGCAGCGGCACGGACACCCCCGACAGCGGGACGGGGGAGTCCGTCCCCGACACCACCGCGGAGACGGCGGCGGAGAGCGCGACGCCGGCCAGCACGCCGACCACCGAGGCGGCCAGCCCGGTGAGCAGGGCCTCGCCGAGCACGCTGCGCCGCACCTGCCGGGCGGTGGCGCCGACGCAGCGCAGCAGCGCCAGGTCGCGGGTGCGCTGGGCCAGCAGCACGGCGAAGGTGTTCGCGATGACCAGCCCGGCGACGACGACGGCGATGGTGGCGAACACCAGCAGCGCGGTGGTCAGCCAGGTGGCGTCGCCGGTCAGGGCGGCGACGGAGTTCTCGGCCTGCTCCGTGCCGGTGCGGACCGTGACCTCCGCGTCGGACAGGGCGGCGCGCACCTCGCCGGCCAGGACGTCGGGGGCGGTGGTCCCGGCGATCCGCAGCTCGGTCGGCTCGATCGCGCCCCAGGCCCGGGCCTGGTCGGCGACGACGTAGACCTTGCCGTAGATCCCGGCGGTGGGGTCCCCGCCCAGGTCGACCACCCCGGTCACGGTGGTGTCCGTGGTGACCCCGGTGCCCTCGTCGTCGTAGCTCGTGACGGGGACGACGTCGCCGACAGCGGCGCCGACGCGCTCGCTGACCGCCATCTCCCCCGGCCGTGCGGGCAGCGCGCCGTCGGCCAGCTCCTGCCAGCGCAGCTG
Source organism: Blastococcus sp. SYSU DS0541 (assembly GCF_054050875.1). Taxonomy (NCBI): domain Bacteria; kingdom Bacillati; phylum Actinomycetota; class Actinomycetes; order Geodermatophilales; family Geodermatophilaceae; genus Blastococcus; species Blastococcus sp. SYSU DS0541. Next base: position 3,607 of record NZ_JBJHAD010000027.1, read on the forward strand.
CGGGTCGGCGGCCACCGACTCGACCAGCAGGTACTGGGCGCCGGTGCGCCCGGGGGTGACCGCCTGCACGGAGGTCTGCCAGGTCGGGTCGACGGCTTGCACGCCGGACAGCCCGGTGAGGGTGTCGACGTGCCCGGCCAGGCCCACGCCGCTGTCGGAGGTGACGACGACGTCGGTCTCCACGTACGGGGCTCCGGCCGCCGTCAGCACGGTGGCGCGGGTGGTCTCGTTGAGCACCAGGGTGGCGACCACGAAGCCCACGGCGATGACGATCGCGAGGGTGGAGGCGATCAGGCGGGGCAGGTGCGCCCGGATGCTCGCCAGCGTCACTGCGCGCACGGGTCAGGCCCCCAGGTCGCGGAGCGCGTCGAGCACGGACGCCGCGGTCGGGTCGGTGAGCTCGCCGGCCAGCCGGCCGTCGGCGAGCAGCACCACGCGGTCGGCGTACGCGGCGGCCGAGGCGTCGTGGGTGACCATGACGACGGTCTGGCCGGTCTCCTTCACGCTGGAGCGCAGCAGGCCGAGCACCTCGGCGCCGCTGCGGGAGTCGAGGTTGCCGGTGGGCTCGTCGGCGAAGACGACGTCGGGGCGGGCGAGCAGGGCGCGGGCGATCGCCACGCGCTGCTGCTGGCCGCCGGAGAGCTCGTGCGGGCGGTGGCCCAGCCGCTCGCGCAGGCCGAGGCGCGCGACGACGTCGTCGAACCAGACGGGGTCGGGGCGCTGCCCGGCCAGCTGCATCGGCAGCACGATGTTCTCGCGCGCGGGCAGCACGGGCAGCAGGTTGAACGCCTGGAAGACGAACCCGATCCGCCGGCGGCGCAGCGTGGTGAGCTGGTCGTCGCGCAGGCGGGTGAGCTCGGTGTCGCCCAGCCACACCTGGCCGGCCGTCGCGGTGTCGAGCCCCGCCAGGCAGTGCATCAGCGTGGACTTGCCGCTGCCCGAGGGGCCCATGATCGCGGTGAACTCGCCACGGGCGAAGGCGACGTCGACGCCGGCCAGCGCGTGCACGGCGGTCTCACCGCTGCCGTAGGTCTTGCGCAGGCCGGTGGCGCGGACGGCGGCGCCGGACAGGGACGCCGGCGGCTCGCCGGGGACGGTCATGACGGGGACGGACACGGGATGCCTCCGAGGTCGGGGGACGACGACGGTGCTCACGCTCTCGCCGGGAGGCGTCGTCCCGCGTCGGAGCCCAGGACGATCTCCGCTGTCATCCCCAGGTCGTACCGGCCCCGGTCGCCCGGCACCGGCGCGCGGGTGAGGGGGCGGGTTGCGGGCTCAGGCGTTGCGGAGCAGGTCCGCGGGGGCGACCAGCCCGGAGCGGTACGCCAGGACGACGGCCTGCACCCGGTCGCGGGAGCCGGTCTTGGCCAGCACGCGGCCCACGTGCGTCTTCACCGTCGCCTCGCTGACGAAGAACTGCGCGGCGATCTCGCTGTTGGTGGCGCCGTAGGCCATCTGCTCGAGCACCTCGCGCTCGCGGGGCGTGAGCTCGGCCAGCGCGGCGTCGTCCCCGCCCGTGGCCGGCAGCACCCCGCCGGCCACGCCGCCGCGGAGCAGGGGCGCCACGTGCTGCAGCAGCCGGCGGGTGGAGCTCGCCGCGATGACGGAGTCGCCCGCGTGCACGGTGCGGATCGCGGCCAGCATCTCCTCGGGGGCGGCGTCCTTGAGCAGGAAACCGCTGGCCCCGGCCCCGATGGCGGCGACCACGTACTCGTCGAGGTCGAAGGTGGTCAGGACGACGACCCGCGGCGGCTCGGGCAGCGCGGTGATCCGCCGGGTGCCCTCGATGCCGTCGGTGCCGGGCATGCGGATGTCCATGAGCACGACGTCGGCGGGGGTGCCGGCCAGCAGCTCGACCGCCGCCGCGCCGTCGCCGGCCTCGCCGACCACGGTCAGGTCGGGCTGCGACTCGATGACCATGCGGAAACCGGCCCGGACCATCTGCTGGTCGTCCACCAGGACGACCCGGATTGCGTCGCTCATCGGGGCGAACGGTAGGGCAGGGCGGCGTGCACGCCGAACCCGCCACCGTGCCGGGGGCCGGCCTCCAGCCGCCCGCCGTGGAGCTGGGCGCGCTCGCGCATGCCGCGCAGCCCCTGGCCCCGGCCGTCGGACCCGGTGATCGCCGCCGCCGCGCCGCGGCCGTCGTCGAGGACGGAGAGCTCCAGCGCGTCGGGCCGCCACTGCAGCCGCACCCAGGCGCGGCCGGCCGGGCCGGCGTGCTTGAGCACGTTGGTGAGCGACTCCTGCACGATCCGGTAGGCGGCCAGCTGCGGTCCGGCCGGCATCGGCTGCGGCGTCCCCTCGATGATGAGGTCGACGTCGAGGCCGCTGGCGCGCACGTCTTCGACCAGCGCCGGGATCGCGCCGACGTCGGGCTGCGGGGCGTACTCCTCCCCGCCGCCGTCCCGGAGCACGCCGAGCAGGGCGCGCATGTCGGTGAGCGCCTGCCGGCCGGTCGCGGCGATCGCCTCCAGCGCGTCGGTGGCCGCCTGCGGGTCGGCCTTCCCGGCGTAGCGGCCGCCGTCGGCCTGCGCGATGACGACCGACAGGGAGTGCGCGACGACGTCGTGCATCTCGCGGGCGATGCGGGCGCGCTCGGCGGTCGCGGCCAGCCGCATCTCCTGGTCCCGCTCGAGCTCCAGCAGCTGGGCGCGCTCCTCCAGCGAGGCCAACCGCTGGAGCCGCGCCCGCCGCAGGTCGCCCAGCGCCCAGGCGGCGACCACCGAGACGCCGATCGCCCCGGCGGTGAGGATCGTGCTCTCGGTGAGGCCCCCGCCGAAGTACCGCAGGGCGGCGAGGGCCGCGCCGGCCAGGCCGATGCCGAGCCCGGCCTGGCTCGCCCAGCGCGGGGCGTAGCCGGCCAGCGAGTAGACCATCACCAGCGCCGCGCAGTTGGCGGCCAGGAACTGGTCGACGACGACCAGCTCGAGCACGCCGGCCGCGACGACGGCGGCCGCGGCGTGGACCGGCGCCCGGCGCCGCCACGCCAGCGGGGCCACCAGCAGCACGCCGACGACGAACGCCGCCGCCTCGCCGGGCCAGTAGGCGCCGGCGGGCAGGACGACGGTGACCAGGCCGATGACGGCGGCCAGCCCCGCGTCGACGACGAAGGGCCGGTCCCGCAGCCAGGGGACCAGGCCCTCGGCGGCGGGCGGGCGTTCCATGCCCGCGAGCCTAGGGAGCCGTTGCGTCGGTCTCGTCGCCCCTCGGGATGATCCCCGGGTCCTTCCGTGGGCGGATCAGTTCTCAGAGGTCGGGTCCTCCGGTGCCTCGAAGTCGCCCTGACCGGGGGGCGCGGAGACGACCGGGGCCTCCATGGTGATCTCACCGGCCTCCTCGAACACGAACGTGACCGGGATCGACTGCGACGAGCGCAGGGTGGTGTCCAGGTCGGTGAGCACCACCGACGGCGGGCCTTCCGGCTCCAGGTAGACGTTGTCCTCCTCGGGCACGTCGATCGCGCCGTCGGTCCCGTCCAGCGACGTCAGCTCCGCCCCGGCGAAGTCCTCGCCGCGGACGTCGATCAGCTGGTCGCCGGTCGTCCCGGTGTTGGCGATCGCGGCGTAGAGCGTCACGTCCTCGCCGACCTCCCACACCTCGTCCTCCGGGTAGGCGAGGCCCAGGGCGGTGATCTTGATGTCCTCGGTCACCGCCTCGTCCGGGCCGGGGTTGCCGCCGTCGACCTCCGTGCCGAACTCCTCGATCGGGTTCGCCGACTCCTCCTCCTCGGCGACGGTCCCGCAGGCCGCCAGGGGCAGCGCGGTGGCGAAGAGCAGGGCGGCGAACGGGTGCCTGCGCGAGCGGCGGGTCATGCTGGTCCTCCCGGAGTGGCGTACGACCGTCCAGGGCTACCCCGGCCGGTCCCCCCGACCCTCCGGTGGGCGGACCGCAACAGAGTTGTCGCATTGGGGGTGGACGCGTGGAGGACGAGCGCCGGTACCGGCCCGACGACGACGGCGGCGACCCGGCGTGCTGGCTGCGCCGGGTGTGCCCGGCCTGCGGCGGGCTGGCCGACGAGGACCCGCCCACCGCCTGCCCGCGGTGCGGGGAGCGCCTGCCGGGGGAGTGAGCCGGTCAGGCGGCCGCGCGCGTGCGCCCGGTCGCCCGGAAGTCGCAGAGGGCGTCCCGGAGCGCCACCCCCAGCAGGTCGGCGGGCAGGTGCAGCTCGTCCCGGCGGTCCAGCGGCAGGCCGGGGAGCCCGGTGCCCACCAGCAGCGCGAGGTCGGCGTCGAGGGCCCGCTGCTCGGCGGCGGCGTGCGCGGCCATCAGCGCGCGCGAGGGCAGCGGCCGCCCCGGCCCGGCGGAGTGCAGCAGCCGGGTGAGCACGCGGGTGGAGTCGGCGTCCTCCGGCTGCAGCAGGGTGACCACGGTCGTCGCCGCCCCCGAGTCGAGCTGGTCGCGGCGGACCCGCAGGGCGAAGGGGACCCGGTGCACGTAGGTCACCCGACGGCGCTGCCGCAGCGGCCGCCCGCCCAGGGCCACCTCGGGGTCGAGCGGGTCGTCGCACCACTGCTCCTGCACCGAGCGCAGACCGCCGGTCTCCCGGACCACCTCGTAGGGCGGCACCTCCGGGTGGTCGGCGGCCCCGGTCGTGGCGCCGTGCACGAAGGGCAGCCGCGCGACGTCCAGGAGGAGGTCGGCGACGACGGCCGCGGGGGCCGGGGTGCGGCGGGGGGCGAGCCAGCGGTGCAGGAACCGGCGGTCGGCGTCCTCCGGCACCTCCAGCGGGACCTCGACCGGCGCGGACGGGGCCAGCTCGACCACGCCCTGCCGCTCCCGGACGCCGTGCGCGGGCGGATCGGCGCGCACCTCGTCGCCGTCCCGCCGCAGCGTCCACGTGCGCCCGAGCAGCCGGACCTGCAGCCAGCCGCCGGGCCGCAGCTCGGGGGAGAGTGCCACCGGGTGCCAGGCCGCGGCGAGCGAGGGGTCGAGGTTGCCGAACACCGGGCCCCGGGGCCCGGGGGCGGGTGGCACCGCCTCGGGCGCGGGCGGTACCACGGGCCGGGGCGGCAGCGGCAGGGCGGTGCGGTCGGGGGCCAGCCAGACCCAGCCGTGCCGCTCCTCGACCGCCCAGGGCACGGGCAGGTCCGCTCGCGGGGGCGGCACGCCCGCCGGGCCGAGGGCGGGGGCGGAGACGCACCGGCCGTCGGCGTCGAAGCGCCAGCCGTGGCGGGAGCACTCGAGCCGCCCACCGGAGACCGTGGCGGTGGCCAGCGGGGCGGCCCGGTGCGGGCACTGCGCCGGGAAGGCGCTGACCTCGGCACCTGGCCGCAGCCGCACCACCACCCAGGCCCGCCCGCCGGCGCCCACCGGCACCGGCGTCGTCCCCACGTCGGCGGCCCGGGCCACCGCGAACCAACCCGAGGGCAGAGCGCTGATCGCGACCATGAGCCATTGCACCGGGGCCGTGTTCGCGCGGCGTTACGGCGGTGGAGCGATCCGGCTACGTCTCGTCCTGGGCGAGACGCCCCGCTCCGGGCTGTCCCCGCGTCGCGCGCCCGCGCGAGCCGTCAGGATCTAGGGTCTGCTGGCTTCCGGTCCGACGGCCGGCCGGCCTGGAGGGAGAACCGGCGATGCGTGACGCACTGCGATGGCTGCGCCCCGGCCACCTGGGCACGGAGGCGGAGCACGCCACGTTCCGGACCCTCCACTCGGCCTCGCTCACGGCGCCGGAGCTGCGGGAGGGCCTGACCAGCGGCTCCGCCGGACGCGCGATCCGGCACCTGCGCGACCTGCTCGGGGTCCCGGCCGTCGCGCTGACCGACACCGTGACGACGCTGGCCTGGGACGGCCGCTTCGGGCACCACGAGCAGGACGCGGCAGCGCTCGCCGCCGTCGTCCTGGAGTCGGGCAACACGGTGGTCCGGGACCGCAGGAACTTCCCCTGCTCGGACGCCGGGTGCGGGCTGCGCCAGGTGGTGATCAGCCCGCTGGTGGTGGAGGACCGGGTGGTCGGCACCCTGCAGGCGTTCACCTCGTCGGCCTCCGCCGGGCTCGTCCGGGCCGTGACCGAGGTCGCGCGCTGGGTGTCGGGGAACCTGGAGCTCGCCGAGCTCGACGCCTCGCGGACGCGGCTGATGGAGGCCGAGGTCCGGGCGCTGCGGGCGCAGATCAGCCCGCACTTCATCTACAACTCGCTGACCGCGATCGCCTCGTTCGTCCGGACCGACCCCGAGCGGGCACGGGAGCTCCTGCTGGAGTTCGCCGACTTCACCCGGTACTCCTTCAGCCACCACGGCGAGTACACGACCCTGGCCGAGGAGCTCCGGTCGATCGAGCGGTACCTGGTGCTCGAGAAGGCGCGGTTCGGCGACCGGCTCCAGGTCACCCTCCGGGTGGCGCAGGAGGTCCTGCCGGTCGCCGTCCCGTTCCTCTGCCTGCAGCCGCTGGTGGAGAACGCGGTGCGGCACGGCCTCGAACGCAAGCCCGGCACCGGGACGGTGACCATCATCGCCGCCGACCAGGGCGGCGAGTGCCTGATCTCGGTGGAGGACGACGGGATCGGCGAGGACCCGGAGAAGGTGCGGCGGGCCCTCGCCGGTGACGTCTCGGTCGACTCGGTGGGGCTGGGCAACGTCGATGCCCGCCTGCGCACCGCCTTCGGGGACGACTACGGTCTGGTCGTCGAGACCTGCCCCGGCGCGGGGACGAAGGTCATCGTGCGGGTCCCGAAGTTCGCGCCCGGGGTGCGCCCGTGACCGGGTGGGCCACGTCCCGCACGCGCACGGTCCGTCTCGACGCCGACGACCGCCGGCGAGGAGGTGCCGTGACCGCAGACCGGCTGACCGTCCTGGTCGTGGACGACGAACGCCCGGCCCTCGAGGAGCTGCGCTGGCTGCTCGAGCGGGACGGGAGGATCGGGGCGGTGCTGACCAGCGACTCGGCCACCGACGCGCTGCGCCTGCTCCAGGAGCGGTCGGTCGACGCCGTCTTCCTGGACATCCGGATGCCCGGGCTCGGCGGCGTCGACCTGGCGCGCGTGCTGTCCCGGTTCAAGGTGCCGCCGCCGGTCGTCTTCGTCACCGCGCACGACGACCACGCGGTGGACGCGTTCGAGCTCGGCGCCGTCGACTACGTCCTCAAGCCGGTCCGCGACGACCGGCTGTCCGAAGCGGTGCGCCGGGTGGTCGGCGCGCGGGCCGGTGGGCCCGTGGCGGTGGACGACGACATCGCGGTGGAGCTGGGCGGTGTGACGAGATTCGTCCCGCGATCCAGCGTCCGGTACGTCGAGGCGCAGGGTGACTACGCCCGGCTGCACACCGCGTCGGGCAGCCACCTGGTCCGCGTGCCGCTGACGACGCTGGAGGAGACCTGGAAGGACGCCGGCTTCGTGCGGATCCACCGGTCGCTGCTGGTCGCGCTCCAGCACGTCGAGGAGGTCCGGATGGACGCCGGGCGGTGCACGGTCGTCGTCGGCGGCACGGAGCTGGTGGTGAGCCGGCGGCACACACGGGAGCTGCGCGACCTCCTGGTGCGGCGCGCCCGGCCGGGTGCGCCGGGCCGGGGTTGACCGGTGCCGGACCCCACGCCCCGGCGGGTGCGCGTCACGAGCCCGCGCACCGGCGCGGCGCGCGTGCAGCGGGTCCCGGGCGCCCGCGAGATTGAGACCCAGACCGCGCTGGGCGAGGTGTACATGTCCTCGCTGCTGCGCTCCCAGCTCCGGCTGGCGCTGCTCGCCCTCACCACCCTCGTCGTGGTGGTCGGCGGCATCCCCCTGCTCTTCTGGCTCGCGCCCGACCTGACCACGGTCGAGGTGCTCGCTGTGCCGCTCCCGTGGCTCCTGCTGGCGTTCGCCGTCTACCCGTTCCTCTTCGTGGTCGGCTGGCTCTACGTCCGGGCCGCCGAGCGCAACGAACGCGCCTTCACCGACGTGCTGGACCGGTCGTGACGCCCCGGCCGTCCGGCGGGCGGTCGTGAGCGCCGCGGGCTACAGCGTCACCGCGGTCACGTTCGTCATCGTGGCCACGCTGGCGGTCGGCGCCTACGGCTGGCGGTTCTCCCGCACGACCAGCGACTTCTTCGTGGCCTCCCGCACCGTGCGGCCGGGGCTGAACGCCTCGGCCATCGGTGGGGAGTACCTCTCCGCGGCGTCCTTCCTCGGCGTCGCCGGCCTGGTGCTGGCCTTCGGCACGGAGATGCTCTGGTACCCGGTCGGCTGGACGGCGGGCTACCTCGTCCTGCTGGTCCTCGTCGCCGCGCCGCTGCGCCGCTCCGGCGCCTACACGCTGCCCGACTTCGCCGAGAGCCGGCTGGAGTCGCGCGGGGTGCGCCGGCTCTCCGCGCTGCTGGTCGTGGCGATCGGCTGGCTCTACCTGATGCCGCAGTTCCAGGGCGCCGGCCTCGCGCTGGCCGCCACCACGGGGACCGGCGCCTGGCTGGGCGGCGTGCTCGTCGCGACGGTGGTGCTGGTCAACGTGCTCTTCGGCGGCATGCGCAGCATCACCTTCGTCCAGGCCTTCCAGTACTGGCTGAAGCTCACCGCGCTGCTTTTCCCGCTGCTGTTCATGGTCACCACCTGGCTCGGGGACGGCGGCGTCTCCCCGGCCTCGACCGGGACGACGCCCGGGGACTCCTGGGAGTCGCCGCTGGCCGGGACGGGCGAGCACGAGCTCTACACCACGTACTCGATCATCGTCGCCACGTTCCTCGGCACGATGGGGCTCCCGCACGTCGTGGTGCGCTTCTACACCAACCCCGACGGGGCCGCGGCGCGGCGCACGACCCTGTTCGTGCTGGCTCTGCTCGGCGTCTTCTACCTCCTGCCGCCGGTGTACGGCGGGCTCGGCCGGCTCTACGCCCCCGACCTCATCGCCAGCGGCAACACCGAGTCGGTGGTGCTGGAGCTCCCGGCCCGCATGCTGGGCGGCACGCTGGGCGAGCTGCTCTCGGCGCTGACCACGGCGGGGGCGTTCGCGGCCTTCCTGTCGACGTCGTCCGGGCTGACCGTCGCGGTCGCGGGCGTCATCAGCCAGGACGGGCTGGGACGCCGGTTCGGCGGCGTGCGCGCCTTCCAGGCCGGGGCCGTGGTCGCCGTCCTCGTGCCCCTGGGCCTGGCCCTGCTGGCCGAGGGGGTGGGCGTCGCCCGGGCGGTCGGGCTGGCCTTCGCCTTCGCCGCCTCCACGTTCTGCCCGCTGCTGGTGCTGGGCATCTGGTGGCGCCGGCTCACGGACGCCGGTGCGATCGCCGGGATGCTCGTCGGCGGGGGGTGCGCCGGCGGCGCGGTGCTGGCCACCCTGCTGGGCGCGGCGCCGGCCGGGTGGCCGGGGGCGCTGCTCGCCCAGCCGGCGGCCTGGACCGTCCCGCTGGCGTTCCTCACCATGGTGGCGGTCTCCCTGGCCACGCCCCGGCGGGTGCCGCGGCACGCCGCCCGGACCATGGTCCTGCTGCACACCCCCGAGGCGGTGCAGCTCGACCGCGGCGTCCTGCCGCGCTGAGGACGGCGTGCTCCCGCGACGCCCGTGGTGGACGGCGCGACCGCTCGTCTCGCCGGACCTGCCGTATGCCGATCCAGGCTCACCGCTCGGCGCAGCGGCGGCGCGGCCGGTGCCCACCGGGAACCGCGAGCCCTACCGTGACAGGGCTCACAGTTCCGACTGCCCGCATGTCGACGCCCGCTCGATCGAACCAGGAGCTCGCACCTTGACCGATCCACAGGAACGGCGTCTGCTGACGCCCGAGGAGTACCGCGCCGCGCAGGACTCGCCGGAGTTCGTGGAGCTGAAGAAGCGCTTCCGGAGCTTCGCCTTCCCGATGACCGTGGCGTTCCTCGTCTGGTACCTGCTCTACGTGCTCCTCTCGACGTACGCCTCGGACTTCATGTCCACGCAGGTGTTCGGCAACGTGAACGTCGGCCTGCTCTTCGGGCTCGGCCAGTTCGTGACCACGTTCGTCATCACCCACCTCTACGTGGCGCACGCCAACAGGCGCACCGACCCCATCGCCGACGAGATGCGCGAGCGCCTCGAGGCCCACGACTACGCGCCCGGCACGCCCGCCGGCGGCGACACCCGCACCGAGGGGGCCACTCGTGCTTGACCTGCACGCCGCCGACGCCACGATCGGCAACCCGGCGATCAACATCTCGATCTTCGGCGCGTTCGTCGTCGTCACCCTGGCCATCACCTTCCGGGCCAGCCGCAACAACAAGAGCGCCGCCGACTACTACGCCGCCGGTCGCACCATCACCGGCCAGCAGAACGGCCTGGCGATCGCCGGCGACTACCTCTCGGCGGCCTCGTTCCTCGGCATCGCCGGCGCCATCGCGATCTACGGCTACGACGGCTTCCTCTACTCCATCGGCTTCCTGGTGGCGTGGCTCGTCGCTCTGCTGCTCGTCGCCGAGCTCATGCGCAACACCGCCCGCTTCACGATGGCCGACGTGCTGGCCTTCCGGATGCGGCAGGGCCCGGTGCGCACCGCGGCCGCGATCTCCACGCTGGCGGTCTCGCTCTTCTACCTGCTCGCCCAGATGGCCGGCGCCGGTGGCCTCGTCGCCCTGCTGCTCGGCGTGAGCGGGCCGGTGGCCGAGGCGCTCGTCGTCACGGTGGTCGGCGCGCTGATGATCTTCTACGTCCTCGTCGGCGGCATGCGCGGCACCACGTGGGTGCAGATCATCAAGGCCAGTCTGCTCATCGCCGGTGCGCTGGTCATGACGCTGTGGGTGCTCGCCGACTACGGCTTCAACCTGTCGGCGCTGCTCGGTGGCGCGGTGGAGAGCGCGGGCACGACGGGCGTGCTCAACCCCGGTGCGCAGTACGGCATCAGCGACACCACCCGCCTGGACTTCATCAGCCTGGCGCTGGCCCTGGTGCTCGGCACCGCCGGCCTCCCGCACGTGCTGATGCGCTTCTACACCGTGCCGACGGCGAAGGCCGCCCGGACGTCGGTGGTCTGGGCCATCTGGCTGATCGGCATCTTCTACCTGTTCAGCCTGATCATCGGCTACGGCGCCGGCGCCATGGTGGGTGCCGAGACGATCGTCGCGGCCCCGGGTGGCGTCAACGCGGCCGCTCCGCTGCTGGCGTTCGAGCTCGGCGGCACGGTGCTGCTCGGCATCATCGCCGGCGTCGCGTTCGCCACGATCCTCGCGGTGGTCGCGGGCCTGACGATCACCGCGTCGGCCTCCTTCGCCCACGACGTCTACGCGTCGGTGATCAAGAAGGGTGACGTCCCGCCCAACGGCGAGGTCAAGGTCGCCCGGATCACCGCCGTCGTCATCGGCGCCATCTCCATCGGGCTGGGCATCCTGGCGCTGCGCGCCGGGCTGAACATCGCCTTCCTGGTGGCGCTGGCGTTCGCGGTGGCCGCCTCGGCGAACCTGCCGACGATCCTCTACACGCTGTTCTGGAAGAAGTTCACCACCCAGGGCGCGCTGTGGTCGATCTACGGCGGGCTGATCATCTGCGTCGGGCTGATCCTCTTCTCCCCGGTGGTCTCGGGCACCGAGACGTCGATGTTCCCCGGCGTCGACTTCGCCTGGTTCCCGCTGCGCAACCCCGGGCTGGTCTCCATCCCGGCGTCGTTCATCCTCGGGTGGCTGGGCACCGTCGTCACCAAGGAGAAGCCGAACGAGGCCAAGTGGGCCGAGCTCGAGGTCCGGGCGTTCACCGGCATCGGGGCGGAGAAGGCCGTCAAGCACTGAGAGGACCTGGCTCCTCCCCGCACCTCGCTCCGCTCGGCGCGGGCCCCTGGAGCCAGGCTGTTCAACCCAGTTGCGTGGCGCGCGTCCCCGGGAGGGGGCGCGCGCCTCGCGCGTCGGGCCTCGCTCAGGCGGCGGTGGCGTGCGCCGGGGCCGCGGCAGGGACGGGCTCGGTGGGAAGGACGGCGTCGACCGCGGTGGTGGTGCCCGCCACGGCGAGCGCGACGGGATCGGCCGCGCGCTCGGGACGGCGGGCGCGGACCACCCAGCGGGCGACCAGGCCGGTCAGGACGACCAGGCCGGCGACGGCGTGCTGCCCGGGCGCGCTGATCGCGACGGCGACCGCCGCCAGGTAGACCAGCGAGAGCAGGACCGCAGCGACGGGCAGGCGGGGCAGGTGCAGGTGCACGGCAGGACCTCCGGGAGGGGCTGGGCCCGCCGGGCCGGCGGCCGCACCCGGGGAGGGCGGGCCGCCGGCACGGCGACGGCGCGACGAGCTGGTCCGGACCTCAGGTGAGCATGTCCTTGGCCTTCTGCAGCATCGACTGACCCTCCATCTGCGGCGTCGGGAAGAGCCGCGGGTCACCGGGGGGCAGCTGCGGGGCGTCGGCGGTGGCCTCGATCGGACGGGCGGTGAACTCGCCCCGGCCGTCCGGGGTCGGGCCGTGGGCCCAGCGGCCGGCCGCGGCCTCGGGGCCGTCGGAGGCGAGGATGAAGGCGTAGCCGGCGTCGCCCGGCTCCTCCTCCAGCGGGAAGGCCTCGGGCACCGGGATGCCCTCGAGGCCGTCCGCCTTGAGCTCCTCGATCGCGGCGAGCCACTGCATCTGGTGCATGTGGTCGCGGGCGATCAGGAACTTCAGCATCTCCTTGACCCCGGGGTCGTCGGTCATGTTGTACAGGCGCGACACCTGCAGCCGGCCCTGCATCTCGGCGGTGGCGTTGTAGTGGAAGTCGGCCATCAGGTTGCCGCTCGCGGTCACGTACCCGCCGCTCCAGGGCAGGCCCATGGAGTCGCGGTAGTAGGCGCCGCCGCCGTTGACGATCGCGTGCTGCGGGTTGACGTCTCCGTACCCGGCCGCCGCCTCCTTGGTCCGGTCGGCGGCGTCCGGCTTGAGCGGCTGGTGGTCCAGCAGTCGGTCGATCATCGTCACGATCATCTCGACGTGGGCGAGCTCCTCGGTGCCGATGGACAGGAGCATGTCCTTGTACTTGCCGGGCAGCCGGCAGTTCCAGCCCTGCAGCAGGTACTGGGTGGCGACGGTCATCTCGCCCCACTGACCGCCGAGGATCTCCTGCATCCGGCGGGCGAACGCGGCGTCGGGACCGTCGGGCTTCGCCTCGTACTGCAGGGCCTGGGTGTGCGTGAACACGGTGTCTCCTCTGCGTCGTCACGTCGCCGCGATCGCGGTGACGCAGGGGATCTGCCCGCCCCGGCTGGCCCACCGGTGCCGTTCCGTGGCCCGGGGGTGCCAACCTCCGTCAGCGGTCGGGGAGGCGGACGGTCAGGGTGAACCGCGCGCCGTCCTCCGACCACAGCACCCGGCCCCCGAGCTCCGCCGCCTGCCGGCGCACCGACCACAGCCCGAGCCCGGTGAGGTCCACCGGTGGCCGGTCCTGCCGCAGGTGCTGCAGGACCCGGTCGACGGGGACGCCGGTCTGGGTGATCGCCAGGTCCACCCAGCCGTCGCGCGCGGTCACCCGGAGGCGCACCGGTGCGCCGTCGCCGTGCCGGTGGGCGTTCTCCAGCAGGTTGAGGAGGATGCGCTGCACGCGGGCGTCGCCGACGCCGATCTCCCCGGCGCCGTCCTCCAGCTCCAGCGCGAGCTGGGACCGGGGCAGCCCGGAGGCCGCCACGGAGGCACGCAGGACGTCGCCGAGCGGGCGGGTGCCGCGCGAGCGCTGGACGGCGCCGCCCGTGGCGTCGGCCGTGCGCAGCATCGAGGAGAGGTGGGCGGTCTGGGCCCGGGCGAGCGCGAGCAGCTCACCGGCCTGGCCGGGCGCGCGGTCGAGCGACCTCAGCACGGCCTCCAGCGAGGCCAGCGGGGTGCGCATGTCGTGGCAGAGCGCCCGGACGACGGCGTCCTCGGGGCTGGGCGTCTCCGGGTCGGGGGCGGGTACCCGGCGCGGGCGCGGGAGATGCGCGCGCAGCACCTGGGCGAGATCGTTGAGCAGTCCACGGTTACGCGTCGACGACTGCGTGTCGGCAGCCAGGGTCACGGGCACCTCCTCGGGGAGCCGGCCGGTGGCGCCGGGAGACGCACCGACCGACGGGAGAGTTGTGGGGGTGACCGACGACGCGACCGCTGCTGACCGCAGGCCGCCGGTGGATGTGGTGGTCGTGGACGACCACCCCTTGTTCACGCGTGGGTTGAGCCTGCTCCTGCCGGGGCTCAGCGAGGGCCGGGTGCGGGTGGTGGCGACGACGGACGACGCGTCGGCCGCCGCTGCGCTGGTGCGGCGGCACCACGCCGACGTCGCGATCGTCGACCTGCACATGCCACCGCCCGGCGGGACGAGGGCCATCGCCGCCGTCCGCCGGGCGGACCCGATGGTGCGGGTGGTCGCGCTCTCGGGGCTGGCCGAGGCCGACGCCGCGATCGAGGCGCTGCGGGCAGGGGCGTCGGGCTTCCTGCCGAAGACGGCGGACCCGGAGTCGCTGGTGCGGCCGCTGCTGGCCGTGCTCGACGGGTGGTCGGTGCTCCCCGAGGCGCTGCTGCGCCAGCTGCTGGAGGACGCCGCACCGACGGGGGAGCGGAGCCTCGTCGACCAGCTGACCGCCGACGAGCGGCGGCTGTGGCGGCTGATCGCCGACGGCGCCAGCACCGTGGACATCGCGACGACGCTGCATGTCTCGGAGCGGACGACGAAGCGGCTGGTGGCGCACCTGCTGCGGCGGCTCGACGTGGCGACGCGGGTGGAGGCGGCGGCGCTGGCCGGCCGCGTCGGCCTGGGCGCCGGCGAGCCGGTGCGGCACACCGGTGGCCTCGTGGGCTGAGTTCCCCAGGACGTCATCGCGGGGCCAGCTACCCGGGGCCGTGATCGACAACCACCGGTCTCGGAAGTTCGTTGTCCCGGCCCCGGGGGATCACCTGCCCAGCGCGCCGGCCCACGGCTCGGAGGCGGCCAGCGCGAAGCCGGGCACCTCGTCGGCGGCCATGTCGAAGGCCGCGTAGCCGCCGCTGCCCGCGCCCACGCAGGCGGTGACCGTGGCCAGGCCCGCCCGCCGCTGGAAGAACGACTGCCGGACCTGCCAGCCGACGACGGCCCGCCGCTCGAGCACTGCCTGCTCGCGGACCAGCCAGCCGCTGCGGACGGTGAAGGTCCGTGGCCCCGCGGCGTGCCCGAGGGCGCGGTAGCGGGCGACCCCGACCGGGACGCCCAGCGTGGTGAGCACGGCTCCTGCGGCCAGCAGCCACCACGCGCCCTCCCCGGCCAGGAGGACGCCGCCGCCCGCGCTGACCAGCACCCCGAAGGCGACTGCCCGCAGCACCCGGCGGCGGCGCGCCGCGGGCGGGTGCGGGACGAGCCGGCCGGGGTCCTCGGTGACGCGGCGGGCCAGCGCCCAGGCCTCCGCCCGCGGCCCCAGCGGGAAGAGGTGCCCGCGCCCGGCGGTGTCGCCGAGGCCGGTGACCAGGGCGCTGACCCGCGCCGCCCGCACCAGCCGCATGCCCAGGCCGTCGGTGACCGTGACGCCGCGGACGCGGTCGATCTCCAGCTCGGTGTGCCGGCGGGTGAGCAGCCCGCGGGCGGCGACCAGCGAGCCGCCGCGGCGCACCAGCCGGAAACGCCAGTTGACCAGGGCGGCGCCGACGACGGACCCGACGAGCAGGACGAGCAGCGCCAGGACCAGCCCCACGCCGATCAGCCGGACGTCGGAGAGGTCGGGCTCCTGGAACTCGGGGGTCCACTGCTCGGGCAGCTCCTCGGCCAGCCGGAACAGCGCGCCGACGGCGGCCAGCGGCACGGCGAGGTAGGTCCCCATCAGCGGGGCGTAGCGCAGCCAGCGGTGGTCGAAGCGGGCGTACTCCTCCTCGGCCGGCTCGGCCGCCGGTTCGCCGTCCGGGGCGGGACCGGGGGCCGCTGCGTTGCGGTGGGTCAGGACGGCGACGCGCAGTCGGTCGCCCTCCGCGCGGGAGATGCCGTCGACCAGCAGCTCCTCGTCGCCGTCGGTGACCGCCCCGGCGGCGGCGTCGATGCGCACGCGCACCAGGCCGAAGATGCGGTGCAGCGGTGGCGCCTCGACGTCGACGCCGCGGATGCGGTCGTTGGGCACGGTGCGCACCGAGCGGGCCAGCAGCCCGCGGGTGATGACGACGGCGGCGGGCCCGTCGGCGTAGCTGAACCGCCACCAGTTCAGCGTCGCGGTGAGCAGCGAGAGCACGGTGACGCCGACGACGAGGAGGACGACGGTGCGCAGCCCGCCGTCGAAACCGGTCGCCGCGATGATCGGGATGACCGCGGGCACGAAGGAGCGGGCCTGGCGGAACGTCGCGGTGTGGACGGCGACGACGCGCGGCGAGAGCCGCCGCGGGGCGCCGGCCGTCGGTGGGGCCGGCGGCGGGCCGAGCGGCGGGGGCCAGGGCGGGAGCGGGCCGGCCGGCCGGCGCGGGGGTGGGGGCGCGGGCTGCACGGCGGCTCAGGTGGCCTGGTCGCGGACCAGCTCGGCCCGGCGGGCGAGGTCGTCGGCGACGCGCTGGGCGACGCCCTGCTCGAGGTGCCAGATCCGCACGGTGCCCTGGCTGGAGGCGGTGAGCACCGCGACGGTGGCCAGGCCGAACATCTGCTGCAGGACCCCGCGGGTGACGTCGACGGTCTGGATCCGCGAGATCGGCACCAGCGTCCAGGTCTGGGTGAGCCAGCCGGTGCGCGTGTACGCGGCCTCGTTGGTGATCTCCCACCGGTACACCCGGTGCTTGAACCACGGGCGGATGCTCAGCGCGATCACCGCGTAGGCCGCGCCGGCCAGGGGGGCCAGCCGGCGCAGCAGGGGCACGGGGTCGCCGACGTCGGCGGGCACGAGGAGCAGGAAGGCACCGATCGCCAGCCACACGAAGACGGTGCTGATCAGGCTCTCGACCACCCACAGCCCGATGGCCGAGCGCGGCAGCTCCCAGGCCGGCTCGCGCACGGGGGTCGGGCGGGCGCCGCCTGCGGCAGCCCGGTGGCTCGGGGACATCGCGCCCATCCTCCCAGTGCGGAGGACCCCGGTCGTGCAGCCGGTGCCCGTGCCACGATGGAGGCGTGATGCCGCAGCAGGTCCCGACCGTGCCCGCCTCCGAGCTGCCCGAGGACGCCGTGGTCCTCGACGTCCGCGAGGACGACGAGTGGGTGCACGGCCACATCCAGGGCGCCACGCACATCCCGATGGGCGACGTCCCCTCCCGGCTCGACGAGCTGCCCGAGGGGGACCCGCTCTACGTCACCTGCCGCGGTGGTGGCCGCTCGGCGCGCGTGGCCGCGTGGCTGAACGCCAACGGCTTCGACGCGGTGAACGTCGGCGGCGGCATGGGGGAGTGGCAGGCCGCCGGGAAGCCCATGGTGAGCGAGACCGGCGAGGAGCCGTTCGTCCGCTGACGGACCCGTCCCGAGGCTCGCCGCGGGCGTGCGAGCGGGGAGGAGGACGGGGTCGATCGTCAGCGCCAGGCAGCCGCGGTCTCCTCGTCGTAGTAGCGGGTGAAGCCGCACAGCCAGGCGATCGGCTCCAGCGGGTCGCCCTCCCACCGGTCGGCGCCGCTGACCAGCAGGCGGGACCCGACGCCGTAGACCGGGCCCGGCGTGCTGCTCCCCGCGGCCGGGTCGTACGGCGCCGGGAGGTCGACGGTCACCGTGCCGCCGGAGCCGCCGGAGAACCACTCCTGCACGCTGAAGGTGACGCCGACCAGGTCCTCCGGCGGCCCGGAGGCGCCCGGCCGCGTCGTGACGGCGGGCCCGATGCCCGTCACCACGCCGGCGAAGGCGAACTCCTGCTTGCTCAGCGCGGCCGGGCTGTACTCGACGGCGCAGGAGCTCGTCGCCGTGCTGTCGAGCGGCCCGGTGCGCCCGGCGGTCGGGTCCTCGGCGAGCTGGGACAGCTCGCTGCCCGCCGCCGTCCCGGGCTCGTCCCCGCCGTCGGCCGGGGGCATGCCGGTGCCCGGATCGGCGTCGGCCGCCTCCGGAGCGCCCCCGCGCGGCTCCTCCGCGACCAGGACCGACGCCGAGCCGGCGGCGTCGCCCTGCCCGCTCGGCAGGTCGACGACGGTCACGACGCCCCCGGCGACCACCGCCACGCCCGCGGCCACGGCGAGCGAGACGCCGGCGGTGCGGCGACGGCGCGCCCGGCGGCCGGCCTTCAGCAGCTGGCCCACCGGCGCCGGGCCCACCGGCACCCGGTCGGCCAGCTCTCCCAGCAGTGTCGAGGTCTCCCGCTCTGTCACGATGCCCTCCCTCCCCGCAGCTCGGCGACGTCCAGGTCGGTCTGCAGCTGCGCCAGCGCGCGGGAGAGCCGGCTCTTCACCGTCCCCGGGGCGATGCGCAGCGCGTCGGCGATCTGCTGCTCGCCCAGGTGGGCGTAGTAGCGCAGGACGACGACCTCGCGGTGCGCCGGGCTCAGCCGCGCGAGCGCCCGGCGCACCGCGTCGGCGTCGTCCACCTGCGCGGTGCCGTCGTCGGTCGCGACGTCGGGCACCTCGGCGGTCGGCCGCTCGCCCCACCAGCGCCGGCGGCGGCTGTCGTGGTGGCAGTTCACCAGCACCCGGTAGACGTAGGCGTCGCGGTTCTCGGCCGTGCCGACCTTGTCCCAGGAGACGTAGCAGCGCACCAGCGCCGTCTGCACCAGGTCCTCGGCCTCCGGGCGGGCGCAGCCGAGCAGCACTGCGGAGCGGACGAGCACCGGCCAGCGCTCGTCCACGTACCGCGTGAACGCCTCGTCCCGCTCCACTCGCCCTCCGCAGGTCGTCCTCTGCAGAGCATGACGGGTCCGGGGGGGGGGGGGGGGGGGGGGGGGGGGGGGGGGGGGGGGGGGGGGGGGGGGGGGGGGGGGGGGGGGGGGGGGGGGGGGGGGGGGGGGGGGGGGGGG
>NZ_JBJHAD010000028.1:0-20930 GCF_054050875.1 Blastococcus sp. SYSU DS0541
CCCCCCGCCCCCCGCCCCCGGCCGCGCCCGCGCGCCGCCCCCCCGCCCCCGCCCCCCCCCCCCCCCCCCCCCCCCCCCCCCCCCCCCCCCCCCCCCCCCCGCGCCGAGCCTGCGAGGCGTGGGGAGCACCCGGGTCCTCGTTCAGGACCCCGCGCGCTCCCCGCCCAGCGCGGCGCGGCCGGCCTCCAGCCGGGCGACGGGCACCCGGAACGGCGAGCAGGAGACGTAGTCCAGGCCGACCTCGTGGAAGAAGTGCACCGAATCCGGGTCGCCGCCGTGCTCGCCGCAGATGCCCAGCTTGAGGTCGGGCCGGGCCGCCCGGCCGCCCTCCGCGCCGATCCGCACGAGCCGGCCGACGCCCTCGCGGTCCAGCGACTCGAACGGCGAGATGCCGAAGATGCCCTTGTCCAGGTACTGGTGGAAGAACGCCGCCTCGACGTCGTCGCGGGAGAAGCCCCACGTCATCTGCGTGAGGTCGTTGGTGCCGAAGGAGAAGAACTCGGCCGATCCGGCGATCTCGCCCGCCGTGAGCGCCGCCCGGGGCACCTCGATCATCGTGCCGATCAGCGGCGTGACCTCGATGCCGCACGCCTCGCACACCTCGGCGAGCACCCGCTGGGCCTCCTCGCGGATCGCCTCCAGCTCCTGCACCGCGCCGACCAGCGGGATCATGATCTCCGGCCGCGGGTCGCCACCGGCCTGCTTGCGCTCGCAGGCCGCCTCGGCGATCGCCCGCACCTGCATCGCGAACAGGCCGGGGACGACGAGCCCCAGCCGCACGCCGCGCAGCCCGAGCATCGGGTTGGACTCGTGCATGCCGCGGACGGCGGCGAGCAGGCGCAGGTTGCCCTCGTCGGGCTCCCCGCGCTCCTCGGCCAGGGCCACCCGCACGGAGAGCTCGGTGAGGTCGGGCAGGAACTCGTGGAGCGGCGGGTCCAGCAACCGGACGGTGACCGGCAGCCCGTCCATCGCCTCGAAGATCTCCAGGAAGTCCTGCTTCTGCAGCGGCTCCAGCGCGTCCAGCGCCGCCTGCCGCTCCTCCTCGCCGTCGGCCAGGATCAGCTTCTCCACCAGCTGCCGCCGGTCCCCCAGGAACATGTGCTCGGTGCGGCAGAGCCCGATGCCCCGGGCGCCGAACCGGCGGGCGCGGGCGGAGTCCTCCGGGGTGTCGGCGTTGGTGCGCACGTCCAGCCGCCGCACCGCGTCGGCGTGGCTCAGGATCCGGTGCACGCTCCTCACCAGGTCGTCGGCGTCCTCGGACCCGGGGTCGATCTCGCCCTCGAAGTAGCGCACCACCGCCGAGGGCTCCACCGGCACCTCACCCAGCCACACCTTGCCGGTGGAGCCGTCGATGGAGACGACGTCGCCCTCCTCCACGACCGTGCCGTCGGGGGCGGTGAACCTCTTCGCCTTGGTGTCGACCTGCAGTTCCTCGGCGCCGCACACGCAGGTCTTGCCCATGCCCCGGGCGACGACGGCGGCGTGCGAGGTCTTGCCACCGCGGCTGGTCAGCACGCCCTCGGCGGCGATCATCCCGGACAGGTCGTCGGGGTTGGTCTCGCGGCGGACGAGCACGACCTTCTCGCCGCGCCCTGCCCACTGCACCGCCGTCTCCGAGGAGAAGACCGCCCGGCCGACGGCCGCGCCCGGCGAGGCGTTCATGCCCTGCGTCAGCTGCTGGGCGTCGCCGCCGGAGACGAACCGCGGGAACATCAGCTGGGCGAGCTGGTCGCCGGTGACCCGCCGGACCGCCTCGTCCATGTCGATGAGGCCTTCGTCGACCAGCTGGGTGGCGATGCGGAACGCCGCGCCCGCGGTGCGCTTGCCGACGCGGGTCTGCAGCATCCAGAGCTTGTTGCGCTCGATCGTGAACTCGATGTCGCACAGGTCGCGGTAGTGCGACTCCAGCCGCGCCATCGTCGCCATCAGCTCGTCGTAGGCCGCCCGGTCGATCTCGGCCAGGTCGGCCAGGGGCACGGTGTTCCGGATGCCGGCGACGACGTCCTCACCCTGCGCGTTCTGCAGGTAGTCGCCGTACACGCCCTGCGCACCGCTGCCCGGGTCGCGGGTGAAGGCGACCCCGGTGCCGGAGTCCATGCCGAGGTTGCCGAAGACCATCGAGCAGACGTTGACGGCGGTGCCGGCGTCGCCCGGGATGCGCTCGCGGCGGCGGTAGATGATCGCGCGGTCGGAGTTCCACGAGTCGAAGACGGCGTTGATCGCCATGTCCATCTGCTCGCGCGGGTCCTGCGGGAAGTCGCGGCCGGTGTGCTCGCGGACGATCGCCTTGAAGCGGTCGACGACGTCGCGCAGGTGCCCGGCGTCGAGGTCGAGGTCCAGGTCGGTGCCCTGCTCGGCCTTCACCGCGTCGAGGGCGTCGTCGAAGAGCTCGCCGTCGATGTCGAGCACGGTCTTGCCGAACATCTGGATCAGCCGGCGGTAGGAGTCCCACGCGAAGCGCTCGCTGCCCGACTGCGCCGCGAGACCCTGGACGGAGTCGTCGTTGAGGCCGACGTTGAGGACGGTCTCCATCATCCCGGGCATGCTCGCCGCCGCCCCCGAGCGGACCGACACCAGCAGCGGGTCGGCCGGGTCGCCGAGGGTCTTGCCCATCGCCTTCTCCAGCGCCGTCAGGTGCTCGCTGACCTGGGCGTCGAGCTCGGGCGGGGTGCCGCCGTGCTCGAGGTAGTAGCGGCAGGCGTCGGTGGTGATGGTGAAGCCCGGCGGCACCGGCAGGCCCAGGTTGGTCATCTCGGCGAGGTTGGCGCCCTTGCCGCCGAGCAGGTCCTTCTGGTCTTTGCTGCCCTCGCTGAAGTCGTAGACCCACTTCACGTCTGCCACCCCGCGCACCTCCGCGTCCGCCCGCTGATCCACATGGGAACAATGCCGTGCGGGGCGGACGTCCTAAACGTCTACCCCCGCGGCGTCCGTCGATCGTGGCGTACCGGAGCGGGCGGCGCGAGCCCCCGTCGGGGTGTCGCGGGATGCGGTTCCGCGGCTCAGCCGATCCCGCAGATGCGCGGGCCGTCCTCGTTGACCACCGCGAGCTGCGCCGATCCGCCGTCGTCCCAGCGGACGGTCACCTGCTGGACCCGTGCGCCCTCGACCGGGTCGTCCCGGACCCCGGCGACCTCGGCCGAGCCGGGCCGGAGGTACTCGGTCTCCATGCCCGTCGCGTCCAGCCGTGCCTGTTCCTCCTCGCACAGCAGCGCGTACGCCGTCTCGGTGTCCCCGGCGGCCAGCGCCGCGTAGAAGACCTGGGTGACCTCGGCCGACTGGTCGGCCGGGGACCCGCGGACCACGTACAGGCCGGCGACCATGCCGCCGGCCAGGAGGACGACGCCGAGGATGCCGGCGATCAGCCAGCCCTGCCGCCGGCGGGGCGTGCCCGTGTGCAGCGGCACCGGGTCGTCGTCGTAGAGGAAGGGGCCCTGCGTCATCCGCCGCTCGTCTCCAGTTCGGCGCCCACGGGGGGACGCGGGTCGTCGCGGTCGTCGAGCCAGCCCGCGGGCAGGGCGACGGGGCGCGGGGTGCTGGTGCGGCCGCGCGGCGCACCGAGGACGGCGGTCGGGTAGGGCTGGTCGGGGATGCCGGCGAGCAGCCCGGCCAGGTCGTCGAGGCCGCTCACCATCGCCAGCGCCCGCCGGGTGTCCGACCCGACCGAGAAGCCCTTGAGGTACCAGGCCACGTGCTTGCGGAAGTCGGTGCAGCCGTGCAGCTCGCCCTGCTCGGCCGAGAGCAGTTCCGCATGCCGGTGCATGATCGCCGCCACCTCGCGGAAGGTCGGCAGCGCCCGCCGGGGCTCCCCCGCGAAGGCCGCGGCGAGATCGCCGAACAGCCACGGCCGGCCCAGGCACCCGCGGCCGATGACGACGCCGGCGCAGCCGGTCGCGGCGACCATGCGCAGGGCGTCGTCGGCCTCCCAGATGTCGCCGTTCCCCAGCACCGGGATGTCGACGGCCTCCACGAGCCGGGCGATGGGTGCCCAGTCGGCGGTGCCGCTGTAGAGCTGGTCGGCGGTGCGGCCGTGCAGGGTGATCGCCGCGGCGCCCTCGTCCTGGGCGATGCGACCGGCGTCGAGGTAGGTGACGTGGTCGGAGTCGATGCCGATGCGGGTCTTGACCGTGACCGGGACGTCCTTCGCGGCGCGCACGGCCTCGCGCAGGATGTTCTGCAGCAGGACGCGGCGCCAGGGCAGGGCCGAGCCGCCGCCCTTGCGGGTCACCTTGGGCACCGGGCAGCCGAAGTTGAGGTCGATGTGCGCCGGCCGGGTGCCGGCGACCCCCTCGTCGACGAGCATCTCGACCGCGCGCCCGACGGTGGCCGGGTCCACGCCGTAGAGCTGGACGGAGAAGGCGTCCTTCTCGTCGGCGGTCGCGCGGATCATCCGGAGCGTCTTCTCGTTGCGCTCGACGAGCGCCCGCGTGGTGATCATCTCGCAGACGTAGAGGCCGGCACCGAACTCGCGGCACAGCGTCCGGAACGCCGGGTTGGTGATGCCGGCCATGGGTGCGAGCACGACGGCGGGGTCGACGGAGAGCGCCCCGAGCCGCAGCGGCGGCAGGACCGTCGTCGTCGGCTCCAGCGTGGCGGTCATGCCACCCAGAGTAGGTGGCGCCCGCCGTTCCCCCCGCTGCCCGGGCGGGTGATCTCCCTCCTCGTGGGCGGCGCCGCCGCGTCCCCGGGTTAACCCGCGCGAGGCGGGGTTGAGCCGCGATCCCCCGCGGCTCGACCTCACCTCACCCGGGTGGAGCCGCATCCGCCGAGGGCAGGACCGCGTCTCCACACCGCGCCGGCTTTGCACAGACTTCCTCGCGCCGCCCACACGCCCGGTCTGCGGGCCCACCATCGGGGGCGTGCTCCGGACCGCCGCCGCTCCCCTCTCCGCCACCGAAAACGGCCGACGCCGGCTCGGGATCCTGCCCACCTCCGAGCTCACCGCGGCCGGGGTCACCCGCGCCGAGATCGCCGGTGCCGTCCGCAGCGGCACCTGGATCCGGTTGCGGCCCGGCATCCTGATCTCCGCGGCCGATCTCGCGGAGGTGGAGCGCACCGGGCGACGCCCCGGCCTCGACGCGCTCGCCGTGGTCACCCGCCTGGCACGTCCGTCCGCCGTCCTCAGCGGTGCGACGGCCGCGTGGGTGTGGGGCCTGCCCCGACCCCGGTCGGCCACCTCGGTGGTGGAGCTGACCGACCCGCACCGGTGGCGGCGCGGTCAGGGCTGGCTGATGACACGGGCAGCACTCCCGGAGGACGAGGTCGCCGTGCGCGGCGCCTACCCGGTGACGACGGTGGTCCGGACGCTGGCCGACGTCGCCCGCGCCTGGTCCGAGGTGCACGCCGTCGCCGCCACGGATGCGGCCTTGCTGCGCGGCCTGACCACCCGGGCGGAGCTCCAGCGCGTCCTGGACCGGCAGTCCTGCGTCCCTGGCATCCCTCGCGCGGTCCGCGCGGTCCGGTTGGCCGACGGCCGCGCCGAGTCGTGGCTGGAGACGTTCGGCCGACTGACGTTCGCCGCGCTCGGCCTGCCGCCGTTCGTCCCGCAGGTCGAGCTCTGGGTCGGCGGACGGCTGGTGAAGGTCGTCGACGGCTGGTACCCCGAGGCTGCACTCGCGCTCGAGTTCGACGGCCGGGTCAAGTATGAACAGCCGGCGTTCGGGCGAAGCCCCGCCGAGGAGCTGTGGCGGGAGAAGCGGGACGAGGACCTGCTGCGGTCCCTCGGTGTCGGGTTCGTGCGCGTCGCCGCCGCCGACCTCTCCAGCGGACGGCGGGCGCTCGAGCAGCAGGCCCGGCGTCAGCTCGACCGCCCGACCCCGGCGGTGCCGGAGTTCGTGACTGTCCCCCGGGCCGCGGGTCGGGCGCGGACCGAGGCACCGCTCGACGACGGCTGGCTGGCCCGGGTCGACGACCTGGTCGGCGCCGACTCCTCACCGGCTTGACCCGTGTGCGGCAGGGTGGGGCCGCGGGCGCATGTGGCCCCACCCCGTCCCGCCTGGCTCGAGCCGGACGGGACGGGACGGGCCGGGTCAGGCCGTCAGCAGCCCGGAAGCCGCGCCGCCAGGTAGGACTCGACCTGGTCCAGCGCCACGCGCTCCTGGCTCATCGAGTCGCGCTCGCGGATGGTCACCGCCTGGTCCTCGAGGGTGTCGAAGTCGACGGTGAGGCAGAACGGCGTCCCGACCTCGTCCTGGCGCCGGTACCGGCGGCCGATGGCACCGGCGTCGTCGAAGTCGACGTTCCAGTTCCGGCGCAGCGCGGCCGCGAGGTCACGGGCCTTCGGCGAGAGGTCGGCGTTGCGCGACAGCGGCAGGACGGCGGCCTTCACCGGGGCCAGCCGCGGGTCGAGCCTGAGCACCGTGCGGGTGTCGACGCCCCCCTTGGCGTTGGGCGCCTCGTCCTCGGTATAGGCCTCGATGAGGAAGGCCATCAGCGAGCGGGTCAGCCCGGCCGCCGGCTCGATCACGTACGGCGTCCAGCGGGTGTTGCTCGCCTGGTCGAAGTAGGACAGGTCGGTGCCCGAGTGCTGGGTGTGCGTCGAGAGGTCGAAGTCGGTGCGGTTGGCGATGCCCTCGAGCTCGCCCCACTCCGAGCCCTGGAACCCGAACCGGTACTCGATGTCGACGGTGCGCTTCGAGTAGTGGGAGAGCTTCTCCTTGGCGTGCTCGTAGTGCCGCAGGTTCTCCGGGGCGATGCCCAGGTCGGTGTACCAGCGGGTGCGCTCGTCGATCCAGTACTGGTGCCACTCCTCGTCGGTGCCGGGCTCGACGAAGAACTCCATCTCCATCTGCTCGAACTCGCGGGTGCGGAAGATGAAGTTGCCGGGGGTGATCTCGTTGCGGAACGACTTGCCGATCTGGCCGATGCCGAACGGGGGCTTCTTCCGCGCAGCACCCATCACGTTGGCGAAGTTGACGAAGATGCCCTGCGCGGTCTCCGGGCGCAGGTAGTGCAGCCCCGACTCGTCCTCGACCGGGCCGAGGTAGGTCTTGAGCATCATGTTGAAGTCGCGCGGCTCGGTCCAGGCGCCCTTCGTGCCGCAGTTCGGGCAGGCGATGTCGGCCAGGCCGTTCTCCGGCGCCCGGCCCTTCCGCGACTCGAACTCCTCCTCGAGGTGGTCCGCGCGGAACCGCTTGTGGCAGCTCTGGCACTCGGTGAGCGGGTCGGTGAAGACGCCGACGTGGCCCGAGGCGACCCAGGTCTGGCGGGGCAGGATCACCGAGGAGTCCAGGCCGACGATGTCGTCCCGGCTCTGGACGACGGTGCGCCACCACTGGCGCTTGATGTTCTCCTTGAGCTCCACGCCCAGCGGGCCGTAGTCCCAGGCGGAGCGCGTACCGCCGTAGATCTCCCCGGACGGGAACACGAAGCCCCGTCGCTTGCAGAGGTTGACGACCTTGTCGAGGCGGGCGGCGTCGTGCTTGGCGGTGCTCACGGGGAGGGGGCTCCATCCGGCTGGCGGTCGGCGGTTGACCCGCCCACGGTAGTTGGCCGGGAGAGTGCCCCGGTCAGTCGGTGGCCGCGGCCGCCCGCTCGGACGCCTCGGGGCAGAACAGCAGCGCCAGCGAGGCCCGGATCTCGGCCTGGCGCACGAGGAAGGCCCGCTCGTCGAGCCGCTTGCGCCGCAGCCACCCCGTCACCTCGTCGTCGCACTTGCTGGCGTTGCAGGAGCCGCAGGCCGGGACGACGTTGCCGAACGTGTAGCGCCCGCCCCGCGAGATCGGGAGCACGCAGTCGCGCTGCAGCGGCCGGCCGGTGGCCCCGCAGTAGGCGCAGCCACCCCACGCGTGCTCCAGCGCGGCCCACTGCGCGTCGCTCAGGTCGTGCTCGACGGCGTCCATGTGGCGCTTGCGCCGGCGGGCGTACCGGGCGGTGCGGGTGCGGCTGACCACGACCCGACCGTATGCGCTCACCGTCACTCGGTCAGGTAGGCGCCCGGCTCGTCGAGGGCGTGCACCCAGACCGGCGCGCCGGCGATCTTCACCTCGGCCGCCGAGAGCCCCCGCCGGTAGGCGCCGACGCCGTCCCAGCGGGTCACGAGCGCCCACAGGGTCGGGTCGTCGGCCGCCCGGCCGAGCTCACCGCCCCGGAACCCCGGCCGGGCGGCCAGCGCCGCCAGCAAGCCCGTCACCGCCTCTTCGCAGGCGTCCGCCTCGTCGGCGCTCACCCGCAGCCGCGTCACCGCGAACACCCGTGCTCCCCCCGTCCGGTCTCCGCGCAGCATGATCCCTCGCCGCCCCGCGCGGGCGGCGCCCCGCCGGTCAGTAGAAGTCGCAGACCGTGCCGTCGGCGTCGACGTAGACGTACAACAGGAACTGCTCGCCGTCGTCGAGGTCCAGGGTGAACGAGGCGCGGTCGGTCGCCGACTCGGGCTGGTGCTCGACCCCGTCGAAGGTGCCGCCGGTGAACCCGTGCCCGCTGAGGGTGTCGGAGTAGAAGTAGTCGCCCAGCACCAGCGCCGGGTCACCGCCGTCCGCCACACCGGCCGCGGCCTCCTGCACGTCCTCGCAGGAGAGATCGTAGGCGGTCTGGAAGTCGCCCTCCGCCATCGCCTGCACCCAGGCGAGGGCGACGTCCCCGGACCCTGGGTAGAGCCCGCCGTCCGCGACGACGGGCGCGGAGAGCCGCGCTCCCCCGGGCAGCGGACCGGTACCGCCAAGGGAGCCCACGGACGACGGGGCCGACGCCTCCTGCCCCGCACCGGTCAGCTCCGCGCTGCGCCGCTCGGCGTCGCCGCCCAGCAGGACGACCAGCAGCGTGCCCAGACCGGCGACCAGGAGCAACGCGGCGCCGATC
Organism: Blastococcus sp. SYSU DS0541; assembly: GCF_054050875.1. Taxonomy (NCBI): domain Bacteria; kingdom Bacillati; phylum Actinomycetota; class Actinomycetes; order Geodermatophilales; family Geodermatophilaceae; genus Blastococcus; species Blastococcus sp. SYSU DS0541. The sequence continues at coordinate 8,794 of NZ_JBJHAD010000028.1, forward strand.
AGCCAGGGCAGCAACGTCCGCTTCCTCGGACGACCGGCCGGCGGGCGCCCCGGGCCGCCGGATGCGGACGAGCCGTGCGGACGCGGCCCGTGCCGTCCGGCCGGGTCGGGGGGCCCGGCCGGGTGCCCCCGGGGAGGTGGCTGCGTCATGGCACCCACCCTCCTGCTCGGGACCTCGGCCGGGTCCGTCCGGCTGCGCGGACACCGTACGTCCGCGTGGGGTCAGGCGGAACCGAACCGGCGCTGCCGGGAGGCGAACTCCTCGCACGCCGCCCACAGGTGCCGCCGGTCGAAGTCGGGCCAGAGCGTGTCGAGGAAGACGAACTCGGCGTACGCCGACTGCCACAGCAGGAAGTTGCTGGTCCGGTTCTCACCCGAGCTGCGCACGAAGAGGTCGACGTCCTCCATGTCGGGCTCGTCGAGGAACCGGGCGACCGTGGACTCGTCGACCTTGTCCGGGCTCAGCCGCCCGGCGGCGACCTCGCGGGCGATCGCGGCCGCGGCGTCGGCGATCTCCGCGCGCCCGCCGTAGTTCACGCACATGGTGAGGGTGAGGACGTCGTTGTCCCGGGTGAGCTCCTCGGCGATCTCGAGCTCCTTGATGACGCTGCGCCACAGCCGTGGCCGCCGCCCGGCCCAGCGCACGCGCACCCCCAGCTCGTGCATCTCGTCGCGGCGCCGGCGGATCACGTCACGGTTGAAGCCCATGAGGAAGCGCACCTCGTCGGGGCTGCGCCGCCAGTTCTCGGTGGAGAACGCGTACGCGCTGATCGCCTTGACGCCCAGCTCTATCGCGCCCTCCACGCAGTCGAACAGCGAGGACTCCCCCGCCTCGTGCCCGGCGGTGCGGGGCAGGCCCCGCTGCTTGGCCCACCGCCCGTTGCCGTCCATGACCAGGGCGATGTGCCGGGGCACCTTGTCCTCCGGCAGCTGCGGGGGGCGGACGCCGGACGGGTGCGGGTTCGGCGGCTTCACCTCACGCTCCATGCAGCAGGCTCATCTCCCGGCGGGGTGCCGACTCGGTCCGGTCCACCAGCGGCAGCGAGCGCAGCCCGCGCTCCAGGTGCCACTGCAGCAGCGCGGCGACCAGCCCGCTGCCCTCGCGCCGGTTGATGCCCTGGCTGGCGTCGGCGCGGCCCCAGTCGCCGGTCAGGAGCGCGTCGAGCAGCTCGATGGTGACCGGGCTCGGCATGGCCGACCCGGTGGGGCGGCAGGACGGGCAGACGGTGCCGCCGGCGGGCACCGAGAAGTGCCGGTGCGGGCCGGCCTCGCCGCAGCGGGCGCAGTCGGCCAGCGCCGGCTCCCAGCCGGCGACCGACATCGCCCGCAGCAGGAAGGCGTCGAGCACCAGCGGCGCCGGGTGGGACTGCTCCCCCAGCGCCCGCAGCGCCCCGATCACGAGGAGGAACAGCCGGAGCGAGGGCTCCTTCTCCTCCGCGGTGAGCCGGTCGGCGGTCTCCAGGACGGCGGTGCCGGCGGTGTAGGCCGGGTAGTCGGCCACGATCTCCTGACCGTAGGACCGGATGGACTCCGCCTGGCTCACGATGTCGAGGCTGCGCCCGGTGTACAGCTGCAGGTCGACGTGGGTGAACGGCTCCAGGCGCGCGCCGAACTTGCTCTTGGTGCGGCGCACGCCCTTGGCCACCGCGCGCACCTTGCCGTGCCGGCGGGTGAGCACGGTGATGATGCGATCGGCCTCGCCGAGCTTCTGGGTGCGCAGGACGATGCCCTCGTCCCGGTACAGCGCCTTGGGGGTGTGTGCCATCAGTAGCCGAGCCGGTTGAGCTTCTTCGGGTCGTCCTGCCACTCCCCCAGGACGGTGACGTGCAGCTCCAGGTGCACGCGCGCCCCCAGCAGCGCCTCCATGCCCTGGCGGGCCTCGGTGCCGATCGCCTTGATGATCGACCCGCCCCTGCCGAGCAGCATCGGCTTCTGGCTGGGCCGCTCGCAGTGCAGCAGCGCGTGCACCTCGACCAGCTCGCGCCCGGGCTGCTTGGGATCGGGACGGCGGTTCAGCTCCTCGATGGTGACCGCGAGCGAGTGCGGCACCTCCTGGAACACCTTCTCCAGCGCCGCCTCGCGCACCAGCTCGGCGAGCTGCCGCTCGGTGTCCTCGTCGGTGGTCTGCGCGTGCGGGTACAGCGGCGGCCCCTCCGGCAGCAGGCCCACCAGGAGGTCCTCCAGGAGCTCCACCTGGTCGCCCTTCACCGCGCTGACCGGCACCACCTCGGCGGCCTCGACCAGCTGGCTGGCCGCGATCAGCTGCTCGGCCACGTGCTTCTTCGCCGCGGCGTCGGTCTTGGTGACCACGACCACCACCGGCGCCTTGACCTCCTGCAGCTGGCGGGCGATGTAGCGGTCGCCGGTGCCGACGGGCTGGTCGGCCGGGACGCAGAAGACGACCACGTCGACGTCGGCCAGCGTGTCGCGGACGACGTCGTTGAGCCGGCGGCCCAGCAGGCTCTTGGGCTTGTGCAGCCCCGGGGTGTCGACCAGCACGACCTGGCCGCCGGGCCGGTGGACGACGCCGCGGATGGCGTGCCGGGTCGTCTGCGGCCGGTTGCTCACGATGCCGACCTTCTCGCCGACCATCGCGTTGGTCAGCGTGGTCTTGCCGGCGTTGGGGCGACCGACCAGGGCCACGAAGCCACTGCGGTACGGCTGGTCAGGGTCGGTCACGGCCGCCAGTCTCCCACCGGGAGCCGACAACGCCGCGCCCGGCGTGCGGGGCGCCGCGCCGGGCGGTCAGGACCAGGGGCGGCCCGCCCGCTCGCGCCGTCCGGCGTCGAGGCGGCCGAGCTCCCGGGCACCGGCCAGCACGTCCTCCACCAGCCACCGCCCGGCCTCCGGCCAGGACGCGGGCCGCGCGTCGCGGCGCCGGCGGGCGGGCCCCGCCAGGGTCCGCAGCGCCACGACGACGAGGAGCAGGAAGAGCAACGTGGTCACCCCTCCACGATCCCCCGGTGCCCGGCCCCGGGGAAGTGGCAGCGATGACGTCGTCCGCAACGATCCTGCCAGCGGTCACGGTCCCCGGCCCTCGGCGTCGAGCGGGGCTGGGAGAATCGGCACCGTGGCAGGACGACAGCGGAACAGGGCCCGGCCACCCCGGGCTGCGGCCGAGCGCGCGCGGCGGCTGCACGCCGAGCAGGTGCGTGGCCACCGCTTCGTCGCCGGCTGGGGCCCGAAGCGGTCGGCGACCGTCGTCCCCGCTCCGCTGCGCTACTGGCAGTACCGGCCCGGGGGTCCGTACGCGGCCGGCGCGGCCGTGCTCGTCGTCGTCCTGTGGCTGGGGCTGTTCGGCTGGCTCGCCGGGTCGGACGCCGTGCGCGACGAGCTACCGCTGGCCCTCGTCGCCGGGATCGCCGTGTACGTGCTGAACGCCCGGCGGGTCACCGTCACCGACCACGGGCTCTCGTTCGACGTGGCCGGGAGCCGCACCGATCCGGCGGCCGTCATCCCCTCGACGCTGGTGCAGGCGGTGCACGTCGGCCGCGCCCCGGCGGACTGGCCGCGTCCGGAGAAGCGCGGCGGGTGGCTGCCGGGCCGCAGCCGGGTCGCCGTCCGGTACCTCGACGACGACGGCGAGCGGGCCCTGAGTCTCTGGGTGCGGGACCCGGCCGCGTTCGCCGACTCCCTCGGCGTGCCGCTGACCGGTTAGGCCGAGGCGCGCAGGGCGCCGTCGGGCCCGGCCAGGTGCACCGGGGCGCCGGCGGTGAGGTCGCGGACGGCGGCCAGGCCGGCGGGCTCCACGGCCTCGGCCGCGGAGACGACGACGGCGGCCTCCAGCCCCTCGACCCCGCTGGAGACGGCGGCGGCGACGGCGGCCTGGAGCGCGGTGAGGGTCAGCGAGGGCAGCGCCACGCTCGCGGCCACGTAGGTGCGGCCGTCCGTGTCGCGCACCGCGGCGCCCTCGGTGGCGCCGGTGCGGGCGCGCGCCGAGCGGGCCAGCGTCACGAGCTTCGCGTCCTCGGGGTGCAGATCAGCCACAGAGTCATCCTCGTCCGGTGGGTCGGCCCTCCTGCAGGGGCCCGCCGCGAGCCTGGAGGGGTGGGGCGGGAGGGTCCTGTGTCAGCCTTCCACCACGCCGGCCGGCTGCTCCGCGCGGGTGGCCCCCGACGGGTGCGGCTCCTCGGTGGGCTCCTCGCCGTCCTCCGACGGCTCGGGCAACCGGCAGACCAGCAGCGTGTCGATGCGGTTGCGCCGCCCGCCGGTGCTCTCGGCCACCAGGCGCAGCCCGCCGACCTCGGCCGCGGCCCCCTCGATCGGCACCCGCCCGAGCTCCCGGGCGAGCAGGCCCCCGACGGTCTCGACGTCGTCGTCCTCGGGCAGCTCCACGCCCGGGAACAGGTGGGCGAGGTCCTGCACCGGCAGCCGGGCGGTGATCCGCGCCGAGCCGTCCTCGAGGTGCTCGATCTCCGGCCGCTGGAAGGCGTCGTGCTCGTCGGCGATCTCGCCCACGATCTCCTCGAGGATGTCCTCGATGGTCACCAGGCCGGCGAAGCCGCCGTACTCGTCGACCACGATCGCGATGTGGATGCGGGCGGCCTGCATGTCGCGCAGCAGCTCGTCGACGGGCTTGGACTCCGGCACGAACGTCGGCGGGCGCATCAGCTCCTCGACCTTGGGCCCGTTGCGGTCCTGCGTGTTCTGCGAGCGGCGGACCAGGTCCTTGAGGTAGACGACACCGACGACGTCGTCCACGTTCTCGCCGATGACCGGGATGCGGCTGAAGCCGCTGCGCAGCGCGAGGGCCAGGGCCTGGCGCACGGTCTTGGTGCGCTCTATCCAGACGACGTCGGTGCGCGGGACCATGACCTCGCGGGCGATCGTGTCGCCCAGCTCGAACACCGAGTGGATCATGTTGCGCTCGCCGGACTCCACGACGCCGCGCTCCTCGGCCATGTCGACCAGCTCGCGCAGCTCCACCTCCGAGGAGAAGGGGCCGTCGCGGAAGCCGCGCCCGGGGGTGATCGCGTTGCCGACCAGGATCAGCAGGCTGGCGACGGGCCCGAGCACGCGGCCCAGCAACCGGACGATCCCCGCCGTGGCCAGCGCCGTGCCGTACGCGTGCTGGCGGCCCAGGGTGCGGGGGCCCACGCCGACCAGCACGTAGCTGACCACGGTCATCACGCCCGCCGCCGCCAGCACCGCCTGCAGCGTGCTGTCCCACAGGTCGAAGAAGAGCAGCGCCACGATGACTGCGGCGACCATCTCGCAGAGGATCCGCAGCAGCAGGAGCAGCGAGACGTGCCGCGCCCGGTCGGCGACGACCTGCTCCAGGCCCGCGGCCCGCTTCACGCCGTCGCGGCGGAGCTCTTCCACGCGCGCCTTCGAGACCCGCTGGAGGGCCGCCTCCATCGCGCCGAACAGACCGGCGAGAGGGATGAGGCAGATGGCGACCACCAGGTTGGTGATCGCGCCGGCAGTCATCGGGAACCGGTCTCCTTGGCCACCGGCGCACCGGTCACCGGCTCGCGCGGAGCGGCCCGCCAGGCGTCGATGAGCTTGCCCTGGAGGCCGAACATCTCCTTCTCCTCCTCGGGCTCCATGTGGTCGTAGCCCAGCAGGTGGAGCACGCCGTGGGTGGCCAGCAGCACCAGCTCGTCGTCCATGGAGTGACCGGCGGCGCGGGCCTGCCGGACGGCGACGGAGGGGCACAGCACGATGTCGCCGAGCAGGGCGGGGCCGGGCTCGGGGTCGTCGGGCCGGCCGCTGTCGAACTCGTCCATGGGGAAGGCCAGCACGTCGGTGGGGCCCTTCTCGCCCATCCACCGCTCGTGCAGGCTGCTCATGTAGTCGGGGTCGACGCACAGCACGGAGAGCTCGGCCATCGGGTTGATCTTCATCTCGCCCAGCACGAACCGGCAGACGCCGGCCAGCTCGGCCTCGTCCACGGCGATCTCGGACTCGTTGGACACCTCGACGGGCACGTCGGTCAGCTCCCCTGCCGGCGCGGTCGGGACGTGCGGGCCGGCGCCGCGCCGGCGGCCGATCGGCTCGTGGGTGCCTGCCGGGTGGCGTCCCAGCGCTCGTAGGCGTCGACGATGTCGCCGACGAGCCGGTGGCGGACGACGTCGGTGCTGGTCAGGTTGGCGAAGTGGACGTCCTCGATGCCGTCGAGGATCTCGCGGACGATCTTCAGCCCGCTCTGGGCGCCGCCGGGCAGGTCGACCTGCGTGACGTCACCGGTGACGACGATCTTGGATCCGAAGCCGAGCCGGGTGAGGAACATCTTCATCTGCTCGGCGGTGGTGTTCTGCGCCTCGTCGAGGATGACGAACGCGTCGTTCAGGGTCCTTCCCCTCATGTACGCCAGCGGCGCGACCTCGATGGTGCCCGACTGCATCAGCCGCGGGATCGACTCCGGGTCGACCATGTCGTGCAGCGCGTCGTAGAGCGGCCGCAGGTAGGGGTCGATCTTCTCGCTCAGCGTCCCGGGCAGGTAGCCCAGCCGCTCGCCGGCCTCGACGGCCGGGCGGGTCAGGATGATCCGGTTGACCTGCTTGGTCGTCAGCGCCTGGACCGCCTTGGCCATCGCCAGGTAGGTCTTGCCGGTACCGGCCGGGCCGATGCCGAAGACGACGGTGTGCTCGTCGATGGCGTCGACGTAGCGCTTCTGGTTCAGCGTCTTCGGCCGGATGGTGCGGCCGCGCCGGCTGATGATGTCCAGGCTCAGCACGTCGGCCGGACGCTCGTCGCCCCCGGCCTTGAGCATGCCGATGACGCGGCGCACCGAGTCCGGTCGCAGCACCTGGCCGGTGCCGATCAGCGCGATCAGCTCGTCGAAGACGCGGACGGCGAAGGCGTTGTCGGCCGGCTGCCCGGTGACGGCGATCTCGTTGCCGCGCACGTGGACGTCGGCGTCGAGGCCGGCCTCCACGAGCCGGAGCAGCTCGTCGCCCGAGCCGAGGAGGGCGACCATCGGGACGCCGTCGGGAACGGTGATGGTGGTCCGCACGGGAGGGACGGACGGGGCGGGCGGACCGGCGAGCGCGCCGTCCGCCGCGGCGGCCTGTGCCGAGGCCTCACGCGACGTGGGCGCTCCTGGCACGGGGACGTTCGGGGAGGTGTCGGGCAAGAACCCTCGACCCTGCCTTCCTGCGACGGTGAGGTGCGGGGATCCGCACCGGTGACCCGATCGACTCTACCCGCGCGCGGACGTCCGGAACCTGGCTCGCCCGAAGGGGTCAGCGACCGGTGTAGGACGCCTTGCCCGGCCCCTCCGTCAGGAAGGAGGCGACGGCGCCGCGGAGGTCCTCGGTGGCGAACAGCGGCCCGGAGATCTCCGGCACCAGCGCGTCGGCCGCGCGGGCCCCCTCGCGCACCGCCACGGTCGCCAGCCGCTTGGTGGCGGCGTGCGCCACCGTGGGCCCGGCGGCGACCCGGCGCGCGTACTCGCGGGCCGCCTCGGCGAAGCCCTCGTCGGGGAGCACCCGGTTCACCACGTTCCACCGCTCCAGGACGGCGGCCGGGTGGCGCTCGCCGGTGTAGATGAGGTCCTTGGCCCGGGCCGGCCCGGCCCGCTCGGCCAGCCGCTGGGGCCCACCCATCGAGGGCGTGAGGCCGACCACGATCTCCACGAGGCCGAACGAGGCCTTCTCCGCGGCCAGCAGGATGTCGCAGGAGAGGGCCAGCTCGAAGGCGGCGGTGAGGCAGAGCCCGTGCGCGGCGAAGACGGTGGGTACGGGCAGGTCCTCGAAGGCGTTCGCGACGCGAAGCAACCGCGCCCACAGCTCCCCGCCCCGGCCGGCCGGGTCGGGCCCCTCGGCGATGTCCCGGAAGTAGGTGACGTCGACCCCGCCGGAGACGACCTTGCCGCGCGCCTCGACCAGCACGGCGCGGGCCCGGTCGGCCCGTGCCGGGTCGGTGAGCTCGACCAGCTCGCCGGCCACCGCCTCCATCGCGTCGAACGTCGCGGCGTCGAAGAGGTTCAGCGGCGGGTTCTCCAGCACGACGACGGCGACGTCGCCGTCGCGCTCGATGCGGAGGGGCGCGGTGCTCTCGGTCATGGGCCCACCTTCTCAGGCGGTCCGGGATCCCGGGACGGGGGCCGTGCCGCTCAGCCCGGCGGCCAGCCGAGGTCGCGGCCGCCCAGCACGTGGAGGTGGACGTGGTGGACCGTCTGCCCGGCCGCCGGCCCGGTGTTCGCCACCAGCCGGTACCCGGGCTCGGCGCCGTCGCCGGTCACCAGGCCCTCCTGCCGGGCCACCGCGTGCGCGGCGGCCACGACCTCGCCCATCAACGCGGGGTCGGCCTCGGCGAGAGCGCCCGCGGTCGGGTGGTGCTCGGTGGGGATGACCAGGACGTGCGTCGCGGCCTGCGGGTTGATGTCGCGGAAGGCGAGCACCCGCTCGGTCCGGTGGACGACGTCGGCGGGGATCTCACCGGACACCATGCGGCAGAACAGGCAGTCGGTCACGCCCCGCACCCTAGGAGGACCCCCGTGCCCCCCACCACTCGCTGCGCTCGCGGCGGGACCCTGCACGGGGGCCGTTCCAGCACGTCACCGCCCCCCAGAGTCAGGTGCCGCTCTCGACCCCCAGGTAGGCCTGCACGATGCGCTCGTCGGCGAGCAGCTCGGCCGCCGGGCCGGAGTGCACCACCTCGCCGCTCTGCAGCACGTACCCGTGGTCGGCGGCGCGCAGGGCCCGGCGGGCGTTCTGCTCCACCAGCACGACCGTGGTGCCCGACGCGCGGATCTCCTCGATGACGCGGAACACCTCGTCGACGATCTTCGGCGCCAGCCCCATCGAGGGCTCGTCCATGAGCATCACGGTGGGTCCGGCGACCAGGGCGCGGGCGATGGCCAGCATCTGCTGCTCCCCACCGGAGAGCGCCCCCGCCGGCAACGCCCGCCGCTCGGCGAGCACGGGGAACCGGTCGTACATCTCGTCGACGCGGCGCGCGCCGCCGGTGCCCGCGTGCCACGTGCCCATCTGGAGGTTCTCCTCGATGGTCAGGGTGGCGAGGATCTGCCGCCCCTCGGGCACCTGCACCAGCCCGCGGCCCACCAGCTTGTGGGCGGGGGTGCGGGTGATGTCCCGGCCCTCGAAGGTGATCCGGCCACCGGCCGGCCGAAGCATGCCCGAGACGGCGTTGATGACCGAGGACTTGCCCGCGCCGTTCGCACCGACCAGCGTGACGAGCGATCCCTGCTCGGCCCGGAAGGAGACGTCGCGCACCGCCTCGACCCGGCCGTAGGTCACCCGCAGGCCCTCCACGGTGAGGATCGGGTCGCTCATGTCGCATCCCTCGTGCTGTCGGGCGTGTCCAGGGTGCCGGCGGCGCCAGGCCGCACGTTGGCGACGGCGTCCGGTGGCGCGTCGCCGGCGCCGGCCGCGGTGGCGCCGGAGCGGGCCGTCTCGGCGACGGGGCCCTCGTCGCCGTCGTCGTCGGCCGACCCCAGGTAGGCCTCGATGACGGCCGGGTCGGCGGCGACCTCGTCCGGCGCACCGCTGGCGATGACCTCGCCGAAGTTGAGGACGACGACGCGGGTGCAGGTCTGCAGGACCATGCCGACGTTGTGCTCGATGAACAGGATGGTGAGCCCGTCGCGCGCCAGCGACCGGATCAGCTCCGACAGCCGGGCCGCCTCGACGTGGTTCATCCCCGCGGCCGGCTCGTCCAGGATGAGCAGGGAGGGGTCCGAGGCCAGCGCGCGGGCGATCTCGAGCCGGCGCTGGTCGCCGTAGGACAGCGCCTCCGCCCGGCTGCCCGCGAGCTCGCTCAGCCCGACCCGCTCCAGGCAGCGGGCCGCCTGCCGCAGCGCCGCGCGCTCGTCCCGCCGCGCCGACGGCAGCCAGATCAGCCGCCGCAGGAAGGTGGGCCTGCTGACCAGGTGGGCGCCGACGAGCACGTTCTCCAGCGCCGAGAGCCGGTTGAACAGCTTCGAGTGCTGGAACGTGCGGCTCACCCCGGCCGCCGCGATGCGGTGCACCGGGGTGCTGCCGATCGCCGTCCCGAGCACCGTCGCGCTCCCGGAGCTGGGCGGGACCAGCCCGCTGATCATGTTGACCAGCGTGGTCTTGCCGGCGCCGTTGGGGCCGATCAGGCCGACGACCTCGCCGGCCCGGATCTCCAGGTCCACGCCGCGGACGGCGTGCACGCCGCCGTACTCCTTGCCCAGGCCCGCGAGCGTGACCACCGGCTCCCCGGCCGCCGGGTGGCGGCGGCCGGCGAGGCCGGTGGTGGAGTCGCCGTCGTCACCGGAGGGCATGCGGGTCCGCCGCGGGATGAGGCTGGCGAGCCCCCCGGGCAGGAAGAGGATGACGACCAGGAGGAGCAGGCTGGCCAGGAACGGCCGGATCCAGCCGGCCTCCACCCCGACCGCCCGCTGGATCTCCGGGACGATCGTCTGGAAGCCGCTGCCCAGGAGCGGCCCCAGGAACATCGTCGAGCCGCCCACCACCGCGGTGACCAGCCCCTCGACGGCCGCGACGAAGTCGAAGTCGTTGGGGGCGATGAGCCGGACGTAGTAGGCGTAGAGGACGCCGTACAGCCCGGCGACCGCGCCGGCGGTGACGAATGCGGCGAGCCGGTGGCGCCCCACGTCGATGCCCATCGACCGGGCGGCCAGTTCGTCCTCGCGGATGGCCTCCAGCGCACGGCCGTAGCGCGATCGCCCCATCCGCCAGAACCAGTAGGCCACGAGCGCGAGCGCCGTCCAGGCCATGCCGACGGTGAGGATCCGGGGGACCCCCAGGCCCTGGGCGCCGCCGGTCCACTCCTGGTTGAGCAGCACCACGCGGACCGCCTCGGCGAAGCCGAGGGTCGCGATGGCCAGGAAGACCCCGCGCAGGTGCATGGTCGGCAGGCCGAGGACGACGGCGCCGAGCGCGCCGACCGACATGCCGATCGCCACGGCGATCAGCAGGGCGGGGACGTCACCGACGTCGGCCCCGCTGGGTGCCAGGTAGGCACCGGAGAACGCCGCGAGGGAGGCGAAGCCGGCCTGGCCGAGGCTGAGCTGCCCGGCGATCAGGACGGCGTAGAAGGAGTAGGCGAAGATCGCCCCCAGCGCGATGAAGGTGAGCGTGGTGGCGTACTGGCCGAGCATCAGACCTCCCGGACCTTCCGCGCGCCGAGCAGCCCCTGCGGGCGCAGCAGCAGGATCACGAACAGCAGGCCGAACGCGATGACGTTCACCCACGACGAGCCGATGTACTGGACGGCGAACACCTCGGCCAGCCCGAGCAGCAGCCCACCGATGAGCGCACCGGGCAGCGACCCCATGCCGCCGACGATGATGACCGCCAGGCCCTTGAGCTCGATCGCGGCGCCCATGCCCAGCTGAGCGGTGTTCACGTTGATGGCGAAGAGCACGCCGGCGACCGCGCCGAGCGCCGAGGAGATCGCGAAGGTGACCGCGGTGACCCGGTCGACGTTCACGCCGAGCACCCGCGCCGCGGTCGGGTTCTCCGCGACCGCGCGCATGCCCCGGCCCAGCCGCGTGCGGGTGACCATGTAGGTGAGGCCCACCATCAGGGCGAGCGAGACCGCGAGGATGACCACCTGCACGAGGGTCACCTGGGCGCCGAACACCTCGAACCGGGTGTCGGGGAAGGAGCCCGGCGGGAAGCGGCGGGTGTCCGGGCCGTAGCGCCACTGCAGCAGCGCGATGAGCATGCCGGCGAGCGCGATCGAGGAGATCAGCCCGGCGAAGTGGGCGTCGGCCCGGTTCTTGAGCGGCCGGAACGCCACCCGCTCGATGACCAGGCCGAGGACGGCGCCGAAGACGAAGACGATCGGCAGCGCCGTCCAGAGGGAGAGGCCACCCCGCTCCACCAGCTCGATGCCGACGAAGGCCGAGGCGGCGAAGACCGCGGGGTGGGCGAGGTTCAGCCGGTCGAGGATGCCGAAGACCAGCGTGAACCCGATGGCGAACAGCGCGTAGATCGAGCCGATGAAGATGCCGTTGAGGAGCTGCTGCACAGCGTTGCCTGTTCTCGTCGTGGGTGCCCGGGCACGGTAGCCGACGCACGGCCGGGGGCCCGGTCACCAGGACCGGACCCCCGGCGGGGTCGCAGCGGGGGGGGGGGGGGGGGGGGGGGGGGGGGGGGGGGGGGGGGGGGGGGGGGGGGGGGGGGTGGGGGGGGGGGGGGGGGGGGGGGGGGGGGGGGGGGGGGGGGGGGGGGGGGG
>NZ_JBJHAD010000029.1:0-19681 GCF_054050875.1 Blastococcus sp. SYSU DS0541
TAGCCCGCGAACGCCCGGGCCGCACGAGCCAGCTTCTCCTCCAACGCCTCCTCCCCCAACGGCTCATAGGTCTTCAGCGTCTCGCCGGTCGCCGGGTTGATCGTCGCGATGGCCATGGTGTTCTCCCGGGTGTCGTGGTCGGGCAGGGGTGCTGCGGTGGTCGGTGGGTGGGTCAGGCGTGCTGCTCGCGCAGCAGGTTCTTCTGCACCTTGCCGGTCGAGGTCTTGGGCAGGTCGCCGCGGACGAAGCGCTTCGGCGTCTTGAAGGAGGCCAGCCGCGACCGGACGAAGTCGGCCAGCTCCTGGTCCTCGACGTCGGCCCCGGCCCGCAGCGTCACGTACGCCACCGGGACCTCGCCCCACTTCTCGTGCGGCTCGGCGACCACGGCGGACTCGACGACCGCGGGGTGGGCGTCCAGGGCGCGCTCGATCTCCACCGAGGAGATGTTCTCGCCACCGGAGATGATGATGTCCTTGCTGCGGTCGCGGATCTCCACGTAGCCGTCCGGGTGGACGACCGCGAGGTCACCGGTGCGGAACCAGCCCCGCTGCCCGTCCGGGTCGGCGAGGGTGACCGCCGCGGTGGCCTCGTCGTCCCGGTAGTAGCCGAGCATGACGTCGTTGCCGCGGGCCACGATCTCGCCGATGGTCGTCGCGTCGCGCGGCACGTCGGCGCCCTGGTCGTCCACGACGCGCAGCGGGTCGGCGACGACGTTGCCCACCCCCTGCCGGGCCTTGAGCTCGGCCTGCTGCTCGGCGCCGAGGTCGTCCCACTCCGGGTGCCACTCGTTGAGCGCCAGCGGACCGTAGGTCTCGGTCAGCCCGTACAGGTGCGTGACCTCCATGTTCAGCGCCGACATGCGCGCCAGCAGGGTCGGGGTGGGCGGCGCGCCACCGGTCTGCACCTGGACCCGGGGCTCCACCGGGCCCGCGGCCGCCTCGTCGGCGTTCAGGATCATGGTCAGCACGGTGGGCGCCGCGCTGAAGTGGGTGATCCCCTCGGTGCGCAGCAGCTCCCAGATGCGGGCGGGCTCGACCTTGGGCAGGCAGACGTGCGTGGCGCCGGCGGCCGAGACCGCCCACGGGAAGCACCAGCCGTTGCAGTGGAACATCGGCAGGGTCCAGAGGTACTGGCTGCGGGAGCCGATCCCGGTGTGCATCGCCATCGCGAGGGCCTGCAGGTAGGCCCCGCGGTGGGCGTACATGACGCCCTTCGGCCGCCCCGTCGTGCCCGAGGTGTAGTTCAGCGCGAGCAGCCCGGTCTCGTCCGCGCACGGCAGCGCCAGCGGCTCGGCGCCGGCCAGCAGCTGCTCGTACTCGCTGTCCGGGTCACCGGCCAGCACCAGCGGGATCCCGGCCGCGCCGGCCACCTCGGCCGCGGTCGCCGCGAACTGCGGGTCGGCGACCAGCAGCGAGGCCCCGGAGTGGTCCAGGACGTAGCCGAGCTCCCCCGGGGAGAGCCGGGTGTTCAGCGGCACCATCACCGCGCCCGCCCACGGGATGCCGTTGTGCAGCTCCAGCATCGTGCCGCTGTTGGCGCAGAGCGCCGCCACGCGGTCCCCGGGTGCGATGCCGCGCGCGGCGAGCCCACCGGCCAGCCGGCGGGACCGGTCGGCGAACTCCCGGTAGGTGTGGCGGCGCTCGCCGTCGATGATCGCGGTGCGGTCGGGGAACACCCGCGCCGACCTCTCGAGGTAGGCCGTGGGGCTGAGCTGGCTGAACGTGAACGAGGCCATCCGGATCTCCTGACGGGTCGGCGGGGAGCGGATCGTGCGGTGCGTGCCGGTCAGCCCCCGCCCGGCCCGGGGGCGGCCGGCTCGGCGGGCGTCGTGGCGGGTGCGAAGCCGTACCGGCGGGCCGGGTTGTCGACGAGGACGGCGTGCCGGACGGCGGGGTCGGGCACCCACCGCTCCAGCCGCTGGCGCATCCCGGCGGCGTCGGGCAGCGGCAGCGTCACCCCGACGTGCGGCCAGTCGCTGCCCCACAGCAGGTTCTGCGGCCGCACCTCGACGAGGGCGCGGACCCGGGCGGCGATCGCCTCCTCGTGCCGTTCCCACGCCTCGGCGAACGCGGCGTCGCCGGGCGTCCCCCCGGCCCCGGCAGGCAGCAGGCGCTCCAGCCCGGACAGGGTCACCCAGACCTGGTCCTCGGCGAGCAGCTCCAGCACGAGCTGCACGGCCGGATGGTCGACGCCGACGTCCGACGGCAGGTAGCCGAGGTGGTCCAGGACGACCGGCACCGGGCAGCGGCGGACGGCGTCGCCGAGCCGGTCGAGGTGCCGGCGCACGTCGGTCCAGACCTCGATGTGCCAGCCCAGGGGCGCCACCGTCTCGCCGACCTCCACCAGCGACTCGACGGGCACGCCGCCCGGGTACCCGTCCTGCACGCGCGTACCCCGCACCCCGGCGGCGTGCATGACGGCCAGCTCCTCCGGGGGCGTGCCCGGCGCGACGCAGGCGACGCCGCGCAGCGCGTCGGGCCGGGTGCGCAGCGCGGCCAGCAGGCACCGGTGGTCGTCGCCGTAGGCGCTGGGCTGCACCAGCACCCCGCGGTCGCAGCCGGCGGCGCGGAGGTGCTCCGCGTGGTCGTGCACGTCGACCGGCGGCGGCTCGTAGGCGGCCCCGCCGACCAGGCGGGGGTCGCCCACGCCGTCGGCGACGAAGACGTGGCAGTGGGCGTCGATCGCGCTCATGGACGGTCCTCCGGGGGCTGGGCCGCTCCGTCGCCGGCGCGCACCGCGGCGAGCTCGTCGAGCACCGGCAGCAGGTGGGTGCGGAACAGGGGGTAGTTCTCCGCCATCGGGAAGTGCCCGATCCCCGGCATGGTGCCGCCGCGGGCACCCGGGATCGCCGCCAGCGCCGCGGCGGTGTCCTCGGGGGTGCAGGCGTGGTCGTACTCGCCGGTGAGCAGGTACACCGGGCACCGCGCGGTGTCGATCTCGCCGGCCCGGCCGCGCAGGTCGAGGTCCTCAGAGTAGAAGTACGTGTCACCGCGGTAGATCCCCGGGCCGCCCTGGCTGTAGGTCCACCACACCTCGCGGCGGGAGACCTCCGGGCTGGAGGGCGACATCAGGCTCGCCGTCCAGGAGGCGACGGCTTGCTGGGCGTTGATGTCGGGGTGCAGCGACCAGTCCTGGAAGCGCCCCTCGACGTGCAGCGCCCCCGACAGCCCGATCACCCCGCCCCAGCGACCGGGGTCGCGCCGGGCGAGCTCGATGACCAGCGAGCCGGCCATCGAGCAGCCGAGCACGACGGGCCGGTCCAGGTCCAGCGCCGCGCAGACGTCCTCCACCAAGGCCACGTAGCGGTCGGTGGTGAGCAGGTACTCATCGGTCCACCACCCGTCCGGCGGGAGAGAGCGGCCGTGCCAGGGGAGGTCGAAGGCGACGACCCGGTGCCGGCCGGTCACCTCCGGATCGCCGAGCAGGTGGCGGAACTGGCGGCTGTCCGACCCGGCGGTGTGCAGGGCGAGCAGCACCGGTCCGCAGCCGGCCTCCTCGAAGTAGACGCGGTAGGGGGTGCCGGACGACCGGAGGTTCACGTAGCGGCCGACGACGTCCTCGATCACCGCCCCCTCCCCCCGCCGGCGGCGGCGCCGTGCGCCGCTCCCCGGTCGTGCAGCCGCGCGAGCTCCACGAGGCGGGTGATGACCCGCAGGTGCCGGATGAGCTGCTCGCGGCCGGCGACCACCTCGAGGCCGTCGGGCACCTTGGTCAGCGCCAGCAGGTCGTGCCGGCGCGGCGCGGCTCCGGGGTCGACGAGCTCCCGCCAGGCGGACAGCGGCCCGCGGAGCTCCAGGTCGGCGCCGGGGCCGCCGTCCCCGATGCCGACCACGCCCCGGTCGTAGCGGACGAGGACGTCCCCGCCGCGGTCGTCGACGAGGCGGGCGGTGAAGACGGAGAACCGCCCGATGTGCGCGTTCTCGGGGTCCGCCGCCACCGCGCGGGCCCAGCCGGTCAGCCACTCGCGCCCGGTCACGCCGGCAGCCTCCCGAGCACGCCGGCGACGCCGGCCAGCTCCGGGGACACCGGCTCGAGCCGGTCGAGCACGCCGGGGTCGTGGCCGGTGAGCACGTGGTCGACCGCCCCGGAGGAGACCAGGTCGCGGACCGTCTGCAGCCCCCGGTACAGACCGGGCAGGTCGGTGACGGCGATGAAGGGCATGTCGCGCTCCAGCTCCTCGGTGAAGTGGACGGCGTCGGAGGCGAGCAGCACCACCCCGGCGGCGGTGCGCACGGTGACCACGGCCTGCCCCGGCGTGTGCCCGCCCACCTCGGTGACGACGACCCCCGGTGCGACCTCGCAGGACCCGGAGAACCGGCGCAGCCGCCCCTCGGCCTCGGCCCGGGTCAGGGCCGCCACCTCGTCGGCCTCGGTGAAGTGCCCGATCAGCGGCTTGGCCGCCATCGGTGAGGTCCAGAAGTCGACCTCGGCGGCGCTGACCACCACGGTCGCCGCGGGGAACAGCCCGACGTTCCCGATGTGGTCGTAGTGGGCGTGGGTGACCACCAGGGTGTGCGGCGCGGCGGTGTCCACCCCGAGCCGCCGGTAGGCGTCGGCGGGGTCGACGAGCACCGTTCGCCCCCGCGCCTCCGCCGGCCCGCGGGCGAACCCGGTGTCGACCAGCACCGTCGTGTGCGCGTTGCGCAGGATCCACAGGTGGTAGTCGACGGTGAAGTCGGCGTCCGGTTCGCCGTACTGGGCGTAGTTGAGGAACACCTCGCTCCGCCGCGCCCGGCGGGTGCCGTGCCGGACGACGACCACCTCGTAGACGTCCTCCGGCGGCGCACCCGCTCCCGCTCCGGCTGCCATGGCCGCCGCCTCCCCGGCCCCGCCCATCAGGCCCCGCGGCCGCCCTCGTGCACGGCGACCGTCGGCTCGAGGCCGTCCGCGCCGACGACCTCACGCCACGCGTCGAAGCCCGCCTGGAACGCCACGATCCCGGCCTCGGGGAGCGCGATCTCGATCGCCTCGAGGATCTCCTCGGGGCTGACGCCCAGGTCCAGCGCCACCCGGATGTGGCTCTGGATGTGCCCCTTGGACGCCCGGATCACCGTCAGGCTGACGATGAAGATCAGCTCCTTGGTCTTCCGGTCGAGCCGGCGCTGGTCGAGGTAGGCGGCGCTGACCAGCCCGTTGGCCGCCTGCAGCACCGGGAAGTCGTGCTTGGCCATGACCTTGTGGTAGTCGAGGACGTAGCCCCGGGATCGGGCCATGTCGTCGATGTAGGCCTGCGGGTCGTCGGTCACGGGGTCTCCTCGTCGTCGGTGGCGGGTGGTGCGGGCCGGTCTGCGGCCCCGCTGCGCAGCGGGGTCCCGTTGACCGCCTCGTAGTGGCGGGCGATCTCGGTGTGGTCCAGGCCGGTCCCGCCGAGCGCCTCGCGCGCCCCGACCGCCGCGGCGTACGCGGCGTCGGTGACCGGCGTGCTGGCGCCCTGCGCCGCGGCCAGGGACCGGGCGATGCCCAGGTCCTTGATCATCAGGTCCATGGCGAAGCCGGAGTCGTAGCTGCCGGTCAGGACGTGCTTCGGGTACTTGACCTCGGTGGCCTGGGAGCGGCCGGTGGAGGCGTTGAGCACCTCGACCATCACCTCGGGGGCGATGCCGAAGCCCGCGGCGACGGTGAGCACCTCGGCGGCGGCCGCCAGGTTCGTCGCCGACAGCAGGTTGTTCAGCGCCTTGGCGGCGTGACCGGCGCCCGCGGCGCCGACCACGAGCACCGCTCCGCCGAGCGGCTCCAGGTGCGGCCGGGCGCGCTCGACGTCCCCGGGATCGCCCCCGACCATGATCGACAGCTCCCCCGTGACGGCTCTCGCGACGCCCCCGGAGACGGGCGCGTCCACGTACCCGGTGCCCCGCGCCCGCGCGTCGGCGGCCAGCCGCCGGGTGCTCGCCGGCTCCGAGGAGCCCATGTCGATCACCAGCGCCCCCTCCGGCAACCGGGCCAGGAGCCCGTCGGTCAGGAGCACCGCCTCGACGACTCGGCTGTCGGGCAGCATGAGGACGACGGTGTCGACGTCGGCGGGGAGCTCGGCGAGCGAGGGCAGCGCCCGGCAGCCCAGCTCCTCCCCCAGGGCGGAGGCGACCGCGGGGTCGGCGTCGAACAGCACCGTGTCGAACCGGGCGGCGTGCCGGCGGGCCATCGGTGCGCCCATGCGGCCCAGCCCCACGAAGAGCGTGCTCACGAGGCCGCGAACCGGTTGCGCAGCTCCACCTTGCGGATCTTCCCGCTCGGCGTCTTGGGCAGCGAGTCGACCAGCTCCAGCCGCTCGGGCAGGAAGTGCTTGCTCAGCCCCTGCGCGAGGAGGAAGTCGCACACCTCCGCCAGCGTCGGCTCGGCGCTCCCCTGCGGCACGACGACGGCGCAGGCCCGCTCGCCCAGCCGCACGTCGGGGATCCCGATGACCGAGGCCTCGACGACCTGCGGGTGCTGGAACAGGAGGCTCTCGACCACGGTGACGGGGATGTTCTCGCCCCCGCGGATGACGATGTCCTTGGTGCGCCCCTCGAGCAGGACGTACCCCTCCTCGGTGCGCCGCGCGGTGTCGCCGGTGGTGAACCAGCCGTCGGCGTCGATCTCCCGGGCCGTCGCCTCCGGCAGGTCCAGGTAGCCCAGGAAGAGCCCGGGGCCCCGGATCCGCAGCGC
Organism: Blastococcus sp. SYSU DS0541; assembly: GCF_054050875.1. NCBI lineage: Bacteria > Bacillati > Actinomycetota > Actinomycetes > Geodermatophilales > Geodermatophilaceae > Blastococcus > Blastococcus sp. SYSU DS0541. Next base: position 6,643 of record NZ_JBJHAD010000029.1, read on the forward strand.
CCCGATGACCCCGGGGCCGGCCTCCTCCCCGGCCGTGTCGACGACGCTGACGTCGGTGCCGGGCACGGGGACGCCGTCGGTCGCCTGGGCCGCCGCCGGCAGGGAGGGCGCGCAGGAGATCCCGATGCCGAGCTCGGTCATGCCCCACGCCGGGCAGACGTAGCAGCCGAACAGCTCGCCGGCGACCGTCGGCAGGGTCCGCGGCACGGGCGCCCCGGCCAGGACGACGGTGCGCAGCGAGCACTCCTCGTCGTGCGCCAGCTCGGTCAGCACGAGGTCCTGCAGGAACGTCGGCGCCGAGAACATGGTCGTGACGCCCTCCTCCCGCACCACGGCGACGGCCTGCTCGGGCACCCAGCGGTCCAGGTAGACCCCCGTGCCCCGCAGGTAGGTGGTCAGGAGGACGCCCCAGAGGAAGCCGGTGTGGTGCCCGACGGGCGAGGCGATCAGGTTGACCAGGGGCTCGCCGAGGGTGTCCCGGCCCACGTGCGCCACCCAGTTCCGCAGCACGGCGAAGAGGGTCTGGTGGGTGTTCATGACCCCCTTCGGCTCGCCGGTCGTGCCGGAGGTGAAGCCGACGTGGCAGAGCGCGCGCGGATCGGGCGCGGGCAAATCCACCTCGGGGGCGTCCAGCAGCGAGGAGAGCGGCCGGGCGCCGTCCCCGGCCGTGGGTTCCCCGGCCGGGCCGCCGGCCACCACGACGTGCCGCACCGACGGCAGCCCGCCCCGCAGGCCCTCCACCAGCGCCCGCGGGCTGTTGCTGCCGAACCGCTCCGCCACCACCACGACGGTGGCCCCGGTGCGGCGCAGGATGACCTCGACCTCCCGCTCGCCGTAGGCCACCGGGATGCCGCTGTACACCGCCCCCAGCTCGTTGATCGCGAAGATGAGCGCCGCGAAGTCGGTCGAGTTCGGCAGCATCACCGCCACGAAGTCACCGGCGCGGACGCCCAGGGCGTGCAGCCCGCAGGCGTAGCGGTGGGCCCGTTCGTCGAGCTCGGCGTAGGTGGTCCGCCGGGCACCCGGCGCGCCGCTGACCCGGTCGATCGCCGCCACCCGCTGCGGCTGCTCGGCGGCGGCCGAGGTGAGCAGCGCGCGCAGCGGCCGCGCCTCCCACGCCCCGCTCTCCTCGTACTCGCGGGCGAGCCCGGGGGTCAGCCGGCTGTCGGGTCGCACGCCCGGATGGGCGGCGGCCGGGTCCGGGGGTGGCGTGCTCGTTCGCTGGTCGGTCACCACGGTCGCTCCTCGTGCGGGTCGGTGGGCTCGGATGCGGGGGTCAGGCGGCCGGGGAGCAGGTGAGGACGACCTTGCCGGCGACGCTGCCGGAGCGGACGGCCTCGAGGGCGGCACCGGCCTGCTCGAGGGGGTAGGTGCGGGCGACCGGCACCGTGAGCCGCCCCTCGACGTACAGCTGCAGCAGGTGCTCGATCGCGGCCCGGACCGACTCCGGCTCCCGGTCGCGGTAGTCGGACACCTGCAGGCCCAGGACGGCGAGGTTCTTCACCAGGACGTGGCCGGCCTTGATCGTCGGCAGGTCGCCGGAGGCGAACCCGATGACGACCAGCCGCCCCTCCCAGGCGGTGCAGCGCAGCGACTGGGCGAACACCTCGCCGCCCACGAGCTCGAGGACGACGTCGGCCCCGCGCCCCTCGGTCAGCGCCAGGACCTCGTCGCGCATCGCGGGGCCGGCCATCACCACCGCGTCGGCCCCCTGCTGCCGGGCGAGGGCCGCCCGCTCCTCGTCCTGCGCCACCGCGATCACCGTGGCCCCGAGCGCCTTGGCGATCTGGACGCCGGCCGAGCCGACGCCGCCGCCGGCGCCGGTGACCAGGACCGTCTCCCCCGGGCGCAGGCCGGCCCGCCGCACCAGGGCGAAGTGCGCGGTGATGGCGCCCAGCCCGAAGGCCGCGGCGTCGACGAAGGGCACCTCGTCGGGCAGCGCGACCACCTGGGCCGCCGGCACGGCGACCAGCTCGGCGTAGCCGCCGTGCTCGATCTGGGCCAGCACCCGGTCGCCGGCGGCGAAGCGGTCCACGCCCTCCCCCACCGCGCGGACCGTGCCGGCGATCTCCTTGCCGGGGGCGAACGGGCGCTCGGGGAGGATCTGGTAGCTGCCGGCCACGACGAGGACGTCGGGGAAGTTGACCCCGGCCGCCGCCACCTCGACCAGCACCTCGCCGGGGCCGGCCACGGGATCGGCGAGCTCGCCGGGGACGAGGGTGTCCGGCGGGCCGAACTCCTGGACCACTGCTGCTCTCATGCGGGGCTCCTGGTGGGGGTGGCGGGCCGGCCGAAGGTCAGCGCCTCCGGGCCGGTCCGCAGCGGCGGGTAGGGCAGGGGCCCCGGCGGCGACCGGAGCTCGTCCACGACCGGGACGGGGAGCGCGCCGACGTCGAACCCGGGCCCGGCCACCCGGTGCGCGGAGCGGGTGCGCAGCGTCTGGCTGCGCGCGGCCTCCTCGAGCGTGGCGACGACGCAGCAGCACACGTCCTGCCCCTCGAACAGCTCGCGCCAATGGGCGGCGGGGTGCGCGGCGATCCGCTCGGCGACCGCGGCGATCACCTCCTCCTCCCGGCCGGCGTCGGACCGGAGGGGGTCGGGCAGGTCGACGAGCTCGCAGAAGCGGCGCCAGAAGCGCTCCTCCAGGGGCGCGGCGGCCACGTGCCGGCCGTCGGCGGTCCGGTACAGGTGGTAGCGCGGGCTGCCGCCGGTGAGCAGGTCGCGGCCGGGCTCCGGCCAGGCCCCGCTGCCGGCGTGGGTGGCGAGGTAGCCGTAGGCCAGCGTGCTCAGGTTCGGGGTCATCCCGACGTCGAGGTGGCAGCCCTCGCCGGTGGCCTGCCGCCGGAAGAGGGCCAGCAGGATGTTCACCACCGCGGGGTAGGTGCCGCCGGCGATGTCGGCGATCACCGTGGGCGGGAGGTGCGGGTCGCCGCGGTCGTCGACGACGACCCCGAGCAGCCCGGACTCGGCGAGGTAGTTGAGGTCGTGCCCGGCGCGGCCGGCCGCCGGCCCGGTCTGGCCGTAGCCGGTGATCGAGCAGTAGACGATCCCGGGAGCCACGGCCCGGAAGTCCTCGTAGCCCAGGCCCAGCCGGTCCATGACGCCGGGCCGGAACTGCTCGACGACGACGTCCACCTCGGGCGCCAGGGCGAGGAGCCGGTCGCGGACGGCGGGGTCCTTGAGGTCGACGGCGGCGCTGCGCTTGCCCCGGTTGAGCAGCGCGTAGTTGGCGCTGCTGTCGCCCAGGCGGGGCACGTAGCCGCGCATCTCGTCGCCGTGCGGGGGCCGCTCCACCTGCAGGACCTCCGCGCCGGCCTCGGCGAGCAGCAGCGTCGCCAGCGGCCCGGGCAGCAGGGCGGAGAAGTCGAGCACCCGGACGCCGGCCAGGGGTGGCGCCGGCCGGCCGGCCCCGCCGGCGCTCACGGCTGCGCCCCGACCAGCGTGCGGGCCGCCGCCCGGGCCGCCTCCACCGCCCCGCACGCCGCGCGCAGCGACACCGCGTCGCGCAGCAGGCCCTCCACGGGGTACTCGGTCATGTAGCCGTAGCCGCCGTGCGACTGCACCGCGGCCGCCGCGACGTCGAGGGCCGCGTCGCAGGCCGGCAGCAGGGCCGCGGCCACGGCGTCCGGGCGGTCGAGATCGGCCGTGACGGCGGACACCAGGAGCGTGCGGGCGGTCGCGGCCTGGGCGGCCAGCGCGGCGCGGACGGTCGGGAGCTCGGTGAGCGGGGCACCGAACTGCACCCGGTCGGCGCTGTACCCCAGCGCCGCGGCGGCCGCGGCCTCGGCGATCCCGGCGGCGACCGCGGCCGCGCCGGCGTCCAGGAGCGTGCGGGCGCGCCCGGCCTGCGGGCCGCGGAGCACGTGGTCGTCGGGCACCCGGGCGTCCAGCCCGACGCCGACGGTCAGCGCGCCGTCGAGCCCGGTGCGCGCGACCGGGGCACCGAACGTGATCCCCTCCGGCGGGACGAGGACGGCGGTGCCGGCGTCCAGGAGCACCACCAGCCGCGGCTCCCGGCCGGCGGGGTCGATCCGGTCGAGAGCGCCGGTCAGCCGCCCCCCGGCCAGGGTCACCGAGCCCGGGTCGGCCACCGCCACCGCGACCGGGGCCCCGTCGTGCAGGCCGTCGAGCAGCGCGGGCAGCCGGCCGGCGGCCAGCACCGGGGCCGCGGCGTGCGCCTGCACCGACGCCCACGCCAGGGCCGGCCACGTCCCGGCGAGCCGGGCGAGCGCGACCAGCATCGTGGCGGCCGGCGCCCCCCCGCCGCCGTCGGACTCCGCTGCGCCGAGGGTCCACAGGCCCTGCTCGGCCAGGACCCGCCGCGCGGCGTCGACGTCGTCCGGGCGGTCGTCGCCCACCCGCGCGAGCCGGTCCGCGGCGAGGTCGTCGACCAGGTCGAGGACCGCCTGCTGGTCGTCGTCGAGCCGGGGCCCGGCCCAGGGCCGCCTCACGACCAGAAGGTTTCCGGGTCCGGCGACCGCTTGGCGCCGAAGGCGTTCCCCGTCTCGTGCGCCTCCTTGGTGGCCAGGTACAGGGTGAGCTGCTGGTCGTGGGCCATGCGCGCCTGTCCGAGCACGCCGGTGTGCCGGGCGGAGAAGGCGCCCTTGAGCGCCCCGATGGCCATCGGGCTGCGGGTGGCGATCTCCGCGGCCACCTCCTGCGCCCGCGACACCGCCTGGCCGGCCGGGACGACCTCGTTGACCAGGCCCATCGCCAGCGCCTGGGCCGCGGTGTACTTGCGGTTGAGGTACCACATCTCCTTGGCCCGCTTCCGGCCGATGGAGTCCTCCAGGTACCAGGTGCCGTAGCCGGCGTCGAAGCTGCCCACCATGGGCCCGACCTGCCGGAAGACGGCGTTCTCCGCGGCGATGGTGAGGTCGCAGACGTTGTGCAGCACGTTGCCGCCGCCCACCGCGAAGCCGTTCACGGCGGCGACCACCGGCTTGGCGATGGTGTCGATCGCCTCGTACACGTCGATGATCGGCAGCACCTGGGAGTAGTCCAGCGAGGTCGTCTCGTCGTGCTCGCCACCGATGCAGAAGAACTTGTCGCCCGCCCCGGTGAGCACCGCGGCGCGCAGCGAGGGATCGGTGCGGAAGCGCTGGAGGGCGTCCTTGAGCTCGAGCAGGGTCTGCACGCGCAGCTTGTTGCCGGCGCCCTCCCGGTCGATCGTCAGGGTCAGGACCGGCCCCGAGGTCTCGCTCCGGATGTCGGTGTAGTCGCTCATCGAACCTCTCCGTGCTCGTCGGCGCCCGCGCGGAAGCCGCGACCGCTCTTGGTGCCGAGGTAGCCGGCCGCGACCATCTGGTGCAGCAGCGGCGGTGGGGCGAACTGGGGGTCGAGCGTCGCCTCGTAGGCGGACTCGGTGGCGTGCCGGTGGACGTCGATGCCGATCAGGTCCAGCAGCGCCAGCGGGCCGAGCTTGTAGCCCAGCCCGAGCTGGATCGCGACGTCGATGTCCTCGGCGCTGGCCAGCCCGTCGTCGTACTCCTGCACGACGTCGTTGAGGTAGGGCATCAGCAGCCGGTTGACCAGGAAGCCCGGTCGGTCCTTGACCTCCACCGGCGACTTGCCGAGGTCCTCGACGAAGGCGACCAGGTCGGCGACGACGTCGGCGTCGGTCTGCAGCGCCCGGACCACCTCGACCAGGGCCATCACCGGTGCGGGGTTGAAGAAGTGCAGCCCCGCCATGCGTCCGGGCCGGTCCAGGGAGGCGGCCAGGTCGGTGACCGACAGCGCCGAGGTGTTCGTGGTGAGCACCGCCTCCGGCCCGACGACGTCCGCGACCCGTCCGAGCAGCTCCACCTTGACGTCGTGCTGCTCGACGACCGCCTCGACCACCAGGTCCACGCCGGCGAGGTCGGCGACGTCGGTCGTGCCGCGGATCCGGCCGAGGACGGCGTCCCGCTCCTCCTCCGTGGTCTTGCCGCGGCTGACCCCGCCGTCGAGGAAGGTCCGCACCGCGTCCCGGCCGCGGTCGATCCGGGCCTGCTCGGTCTCCAGGACGACGACGTCGCGACCGGAGGCGGCCACCACCTGCGCGATCCCGGCGCCCATCGTCCCGAACCCCAGGACGGCGACCCGCGGGAAGGTCCTCATGCTCGAACTCCGTTCGCTGCTGCCGGCCTCAGGCACCGAAGGCCTTGGTGGTCTCGTAGGTGTAGAAGCCGCGGCCGGTCTTCCGCCCGAGGTCGCCGGCGGCGATCATCCGGTCGACCAGCGGCGGGGGCGCGAAGCGCGGCTCGCGCAGCTGCTCGTAGAGCCGCATCGACACCGCCTTGTGCACGTCGAGGCCGACCACGTCGAGCAGCTGGAAGGGACCCATGGGGTGGCGCAGCGCCCCCAGGACGGCCCGGTCGATCGACTCGACGGTGCCCAGCCCCGCTTCCAGGGCGCGGATGCAGTTGTTCTCCCAGGGGATGAGGAAGCGGTTGAGGATGAAGCCGGGGCGGTCCTTGGTCAGCACCGTGGTCTTCCCGACGCCGGCGAGGAACTCCAGCGACCGCTTCGTGGCCTCCGGGGCGGTGTGCCGGCCCTCCGCCACCTCGACCAGCTTCATCAGCTGCGCGGGGTTGCAGTAGTGGGTGCCGACGACCCGCTCGGGGTGCCGGGAGCCCGACGCGATCGACGTGACCGACAGCGTCGAGGTGTTGGTGTGGAAGAGCGTGTCGCGGGAGACGACGCCGTCGAGCTCGGCGAAGAGCGCCTTCTTGACCTCGAGGTCCTCGAAGACCGCCTCGACGACCACGTCCGCCGGGGCCAGGTCGCGGAGCTCGGTGGTGCCCGACAGCTTGGCCAGGGCGGCCTCGAGCTGCTCCTCGGTGAGCTTGCCGAGCGAGGCGCTGCGGCGCAGGAAGCTCTCCACGGTGCCGAGGCCGCGCTCCACGGCGGCGTCGTCGAGGTCGCGGAGGATCGTGCGGTGGCCGGCGCGCGCTGCGACGACGGCGATGCCCGCCCCCATCGTGCCGCCGCCGACCACGGCGACGGTGAGCTGGTCCTGGGTCATCGGTCTCTCTCCCTCGCCGGTACGGCGGTCGGGTGCGGGTGGGCGGTCACCGGGCGGTCTGGCCGCCGTCGACGACGACCACCTCGCCGGTCATGAAGTCCGACGCGGGGCCGGCCAGCAGCAGCAGCCAGGGGGCCAGCTCCTGCGCCTCCCCCATCCGGCGGGCGGGGACGGCGCGCAGCACCCGGGAGAGCGCCTCGCCGTCGGCGCGCAGCTCGGCGTTCATGTCGGTGGCGAAGTAGCCGGGGGCCAGGGCGTTGACCTGGACCCCGTGGCGGGCCCACTCGACGGCCATCGACCGGGTGAAGGCGACGACCGCGGCCTTGGAGGCGCAGTAGGCCGCGTGGCCGGGCACCCCCTTGAAGGCGAAGTTCGAGGCGATGTTGACGACCTTGCCCGACCCCTGCGCCACCATGTGCGCGCCGGCGGCGCGGGTGGCCAGGTAGGTGCCGCGGACGTTGGTGTCCATGACCCGGTCCCACTCGGCCGGGTCCTGCTCCAGCAGCGGGGTGCTGTCGATGACGCCGGAGTTGTTGACCAGGACGTCGAGGCCACCGAGCTCGGCCACCGTCGTGTCGACCAGCCGCTGGACGGCGGCCGCGTCGGTGACGTCGGTCGGCACGACCAGCGCCCGCCGTCCCGTGCCCTCGATCTCGGCGGCGACCTGCTCCAGCTGGTCGCGGCTGCGCGCCGCCACCGCGACGTCGGCGCCCGCGCCGGCCAGCGCGACCGCGAGGGCCCGGCCGAGACCGCGGCCGGCGCCGGTGACGACGGCGACCTTGCCGAGCAGCGGCTGCTCCGCGGTGCTCACCGCAGCACCCCCTTGAGCCGTCCGGCGGTGTCGCGGGCGATCAGGAGTCGCTGCACCTCGTTGGTCCCGTCGTAGATCTGGGTCACCTTGGCGTCCCTCAGGTAGCGCTCGATGCCGACCCCGGACAGGTCGCCGACCCGGCCGAGCGCCTTCGTGGCCGCCACGGCGACCTGCCAGCCGATGTCGGTGCACGCCTGCTTCATCAGCCCGATCGCCCCGCCGCCGGCCCCGCCGGTGCGGTCGACCTCCCGGGCCACCGCGAGGAGCGTGAGCCGGCCACGCAGGATCGCGCCGCGCATGTCGGCCAGGGCGAAGGCCACGTCCGGCGGCAGGTCCGCGCCGTGCACCCGCTGCAGCGCGACCAGCGCGTGCGCGTAGGCGCCGCGGGCCAGCCCGACGCCCTGCGCCGCGGCGCTGATCCGCGACTTCGTCACCGAGCTGACGACGATCGCCCAGCCCTCGCCCTCCCCGCCGAGGCGGTGGGACACCGGCACCGGCGTCCGGTCGAGGAAGAGCTCGGCGGTGGTGGAGCCGTGCATCCCGGTCTTGCGCATCGGGGCGCCACGGGTGAGCCCCGGGGCGTCGCCGTCGACGACGAAGGCGGTGATCCCCCGCCGGCCGGCGCGCGGGTCGACGGTGGCGAAGCAGACCACCACGTCGGAGCGGTCGCCGGTGGTGATGAAGGTCTTGGAGCCGGTCAGGGCGTACCCGGTGGTCCGCCCGTCCGCGTCCGTCTCGGCGACCGCGAGGGTGCGGAGGGCGGAGGCGTCGCTGCCGGCCCCGGGCTCGGTGACGCCCAGCGACCCGTAGCGGCTGCCGTCGGCCAGGCCGGGGACGTACCGCCGCGCCAGGTCAGGGCCGCCCGCGTGCAGGATCGGGTACGCGGCGTGCATCTGGGTCATGTAGACGAGGCTCGTGGCCGGGCAGCCGGCGGTGATCTCCTCCATCGCCGCCGCGTAGGCCACCGTGCTGTCGCCGGTGCCGCCGTACTCCTCCGGCACCAGGAGCCCGCCCAGCCCGGCGCGGGCGAGCGCCTGGTAGCTGTCGTGGGCGAAGACGTGGTCGCGGTCGCGGGCGGCCGCGCCGGGGGCGACGTGCTCGGCGACCACCTCGCGGGTGCGCGTCCGCACCGCGCGCTCGCGGGGGTCGAGCAGTGCGTCGGCGACCTCCTCGTCGAGGGCGCCGTGCAGCGCCAGGTAGGCGTCCGGCTCGAGGTCGTGCACCGGCGCCCCGCCGGTGGTGGAAACGGTCACGCGTCCTCCTCCGGACGCGCGGGCGCGTCGTCGAACCGCGGCGCGCGGCGGGCCTTGAAGGCGGCGATGCCCTCGGCCGCCTCGGCGCCGCCGGTGACCAGGCCGGCCAGCGCGGTCTCGAACGCCAGGCCCGCCTCCAGCGGGGTGTCGCCTCCGTGCCGCAGCGCCAGCAGGACCGCGCGCACCGCCCGCGGCCCGCGGGCCGCGATGCGGCCGGCCAGCTCCTGCGCCGTCGCCAGGACCTCCTCGACCGGCACCGGCGGCACCGGCGTGAGGCCGAGGGCGTGGGCGCGGTCGGCCGCGATGCGCGCACCGGTGAGCATCGTGTGCGCCGCGACCGGCTGCCCGACCCGGCGGGCCAGCCGCTGCGTGCCGCCGTACCCGGGCATCAGCCCGAGCCCCGCCTCGGGGAGGCCCAGCTCGGCGGTGTCGGCCAGGACCGGGAAGGTGCACGCCAGCACCAGCTCGAACCCGCCGCCCAGGGCCAGCCCGTTGACGGCGGCGATCACCGGGACCGGGCAGCGCTCGACCCGCCCGACCACGGCCTGGCCGGCGGCGAGGACGTCGTAGGCCTCGTCTCCCGACAGCCCGGCGAGCTCGTCGAGGTCGGCCCCGGCGCTGAACGCCCGGTGGCCGCTGCCGGTGAGCACGATCGCCCGCACGCCCTCGGCCGGCAGCGCGGCGACCACCGCGTCGAGGTCGGCCAGGACCCGGGCGTTCAGCGCGTTGTGCACCTCGGGCCGGGTGATCCGGATCGTCGCCACCGGGCCGTCCCGGAGCACCTCGAGCACCTCCGAGCCGCTCACGAGACCCGCCGCCCTTCCGCGGCCGCCGGTGCGGCGACCGCGCCCGAGGCGAGGAGCCGGTCGATGGTGGCGGGGTCGAACCCGGCCTGCTGCAGCACCTCGACCGTGTGCTCCCCGAGCTCGGGGAAGCGCTCGTTGCGCGGCTCGGGGATCGACGCCAGCCGGAAGGGGCTGCGCACGCCGTTGAGCACGCCGTCGTAACCGGGGACCGGCAGGATCGCGCCCCGGGCGACCACCTGGGGGTCGGTGGTGACCTCGGCCAGCCCCTGCACCAGCGAGGCGGGCACCCCGGCGTCCGCGAGGACCGCCAGCCACTCGCCCGCCGGCCGCCGCGCGAGGACCGCGGTGATCGCGGTGATCAGCTCGCCGCGGTGCGCGCGCCGCCCGGCGTTGTCGCGGAGGCGGTCGTCCTCGGCGAGGTCGGGCAGGCCGACGGCGGCGCAGAAGCGCCGCCAGATGACGTCGTTGCCGATCGCGATGACGATGTCCCGGTCGGCGGTCGGGAACGGCTGGTAGACGGCCAGGACGGAGTCGGTCCCGCCGCTGGGGGCGGGCTCCGGGTCACCGGCGAGGTAGGCCGCCACCCGGGGCGCGAGCAGGGCCAGGTCGGAGTCCAGGAGCGAGACGTCGACGAGGTCGCCCCGCCCGGTCGTGCGCTGCCGGACGACGGCGGCGCTGACGGCGAGCGCCGCCGCCATCCCGGTGACGATGTCGGAGAGCGCGGTCGAGACGCGCTGGGGGGACCCGCCGGCCGGGCCGGTCACCGACATCAGCCCGGAGCGGGCCTGGGCGACGAGGTCGTACCCCGGCAGCTCGGCGTCCGGTCCGGTGAGCCCGAGCCCCGACATCGCGCAGTAGACGAGCCGCGGGTGGCGGGCCCGGACGTCCTCCGGGCTCAGCCCGAGCGGCGCGAGCTTCGCGGGGTTGAGGTTCTCGATGAGGACGTCGGCGCCGGCCAGCAGCCGGTGCAGGACGGCGATGCCGTCCGTGGTCCGGAGGTCGATGGCCACGCTGCGCTTGTTGCGGTTGGCCGAGGCGAACCAGGCCGATGCCCCGTCGACGCTCGGCGGGCTCCACCAGCGGGCGTCGTCACCGGTCCGCGGGCGCTCCACCTTGACCACGTCGGCGCCGAGGTCGGCGAGGTACATGGAGGCCGTCGGGCCCGCGTAGGACGTCGACATGTCGACCACGCGGAGCCCCTGCAGGGGCGCGTGGGAGCCCGCCCTGGTCGTCGTCGGTGGCACTGGTCGGCACCGCCCTCTCGTGTCTCGCGGCCTGCGCCGAAACGTAGGCAGTCACCTCGCCGGGTGTCAATGTCGGACATTTACCGACGACCCCGTTCCACCTCGCCCGCCGGGCCACCCGTGGGCTCGGGCGCGCCGGTGACTTGCGAGGTTGACGCGCCGTAACGGGAACTGTGTAGTGCCGGAGGCCCCGAGGGCGGGCGGGTCCGCCGACCGAATCGGACCGTGACCCTTGACACAGCTGCTTAATGTCCGACATTGTCCCCGGCACGTGGTCCCCGACCACACGGGACCGGCGCGGTGGGCGCCCAGCGCACCCACACGGGATCCCTCCCGGCGACTCCACCGTTCCCCCGCCACGGCGGCCCGGCCGCGCGCCGTGGCGGGGGTCCCGGTACCGACCACAGGATCCGCGCTCGCGGAACCTGGCCCCGAGACGGAGGACGAGCATGACGACAGCCGCGCAGGCCACCGACGAGCACGAACGGAACCGCAAGCACGCCCAGCGGGGCGCCTTCTACGGGTTCTACGTGGACATGTTCGACATCTACCTGCCGATCATCGCCCTGGCGCCCGCGATCGGGTACTTCATCTCCCCCGATCTCGACGCGTCCACCACGGCCGTCATCACCGGCATGATCTTCGCCGCGACGCTCGTCGGCCGGCCGCTCGGCGCGCTCATCTTCGGGCGCTACGCGGACATGCACGGCCGCAAGAACGCCACCGTCATCGCCGTCGCCGGCTTCGGCATCCTGACGATCGTCGTCGGGCTGCTGCCGGGGTACCAGACCTGGGGGATCGGCTCGGTCGTCGTCTTCGTGCTGCTGCGCTTCGTGATCGGCATCTTCGTCGGCGGGGAGTACACCGCGGCCAGCCCGCTGGCGATGGAGTACTCCCCCAAGGAGAAGCGCGGTCTCAACGGCGGCCTGATCATGACAGGCTTCCCGCTCGCCTACGTCTCGGTCGCCGTGATCACCTTCGTCATGCTGCAGATCGCCCCCGCGGGCGACCTCGACTCCCCCTACGTGCAGTGGGGCTGGCGCATCCCGTTCTTCATCGGCGGCGCCATGGCCCTGGCCTTCGTCGTCTACTACCTGAAGAGCGTCCGGGAGTCGGAGCTGTTCGAGGGCAGCGGCGGCGGGGGAACCCCGGTCAAGGACCTGTTCACCGGCCAGAACAGGAAGAACTTCATCCAGGTCTTCATCCTGATGACCGGCTTCTGGCTGTCGCTGAACTGCGTGACCGCCATCCTCCCGGGCCTGCTCAGCTCGGAGAGCAACCTGTCCCCGACCCAGGTCACCGCGACCCTGATCGTCGCCTACCTCGTGGTGGCCGTCATGTACGTGGTCTGCGCCGTGATCAGCCAGCGGACCGGCCGCCGGCCGTTCCTGATGGTGTGGGGCGGGATCGCCGGCATCGGCGGCACCGCGGTCTACGCCGCCTACCTGGCGTGGAAGCCGCAGAACCTGTTCGTCGTCATGGTCATGGTCACGCTCATCGCGGTGCTCGTGGTCTCGGTGTGGGGCCTGACGACGGTGTACATCAACGAGCGCTTCCAGACCGGGGTGCGGGCGACCGGCTTCGGGCTCGGCTACAGCCTCGCGGTGGTCATCCCCTCGTTCTACGCCTTCTACCAGTCCGGGCTCTCCGCGGTGATGCCGTTCGAGTGGACGGTGCTGCCGCTGCTGGTGATCGGCTGCGCCTTCATCACGTTCGGGGCGGCGATGGGTCCGGAGACCAAGGACGTCGACTTCGCCGCGGCGGACAAGGAGCCGGCGCTCGACCACTGACGTCGCCGGTCCGACGGCGGCCCCCGCCGCGGGGGGGGCCCCGGGGGTCGGGCCCCGGGGGCCCCCCCCGGCGTCGGTAGTTTAAAAACCCCCCAAACCCATCTTCCGCCGCCGGCGCCGCGGGAGGGG
>NZ_JBJHAD010000030.1:0-18528 GCF_054050875.1 Blastococcus sp. SYSU DS0541
CTCGGCAAAAACTGCTCCCGAACTCCACCCCACCCCCGCCCCCCCCCCCCCCCCCCCCCCCCCCCCCCCCCCCCGCCCCCCCGCCCCCCCCCCCCCCCCCCCCCCCCCCCCCGGCAGCACGACCACGAACGAGTCGCGTCCCCAGCGCGCCACCAGGTCACCGCGCCGCAGACGATCGCGGAGGCGCTGCCCGGTGACGGCCAGCAGCTGCTCGGCCGCGGTGGAGCCGTACCGGTCCTCGATCGCGGCGAGGCCGTCGACCGCGACGACGAGGAGGGCCACCGCGTCGCCCGCGCACGTCGCGTTCCACAGCGCGGTCTCGGTCTGCTCTTCCACGTGCCGGCGGGTGGAGAGCCCGGTGAGCGGGTCGGTGATCGACAGCTCCTCGATGCGGGCCAGGTAGCCGCGGGTGCGGTCGCGCTCCTGCTCCAGGGCCCGCTGCGCCAGTACCCGCTCGGTGACGTCGACCTGCACGCCGATGTACTGGACGACGGTGCCGGAGGCGTCGGTGACCGGAGCCAGGTGCAGCTCGTTGTACCAGGGGGTCTGCTCAGGGCCCCGGTGGTTGACCAGGACCTCGCGGCACTCCTGCCCGGCGGCGATCGCCCCGCGGATGCGGGCCACCGCCCCCTGATCGGTGCCGGGCCCCTGCAGGAACCGGCAGTTGCGGCCGAGCAGCTCCTCGCGCGGCAGCCCGGCGAGGCGCTCGAACGCCGGGTTGACGTACACCAGCGGCTGGTCGGGCAGCCGGACGTCGACCAGGCAGACCCCGCTGGGCGTCGCCTCCAGGGCGCGCCGCACCAGGCCGGGGTCCCCCAGCAGCTCCGAGCCCATGGCCGTCGGCGCGGCGGCCGGGGGAGCCGGCGGGGCGGGGGCGACCGGGGTGGCGCGGCCGGTGCGGGGCGCGACCCGGCCGAGCAGGCTCCGCGCGGCGCGGACGGCGACGTCGCGGTCGTAGGTCAGGGCGTACTCGAACTCCCGCTGCAGATCCGGGCCGGTCGTCCCGAGGTCGCGGGCCAGCAGCGCCACGCTGAAGTGCGGGGCCAGGACGACGACGTCCCACTCGCCGCGCACGGGGTCGTCGCCGGCCAGGTCGGTGCCGCGCAGCCCGGGCAGCGGCTCGGCGGGGAGCCCCTCGCCCAGGGCGCTGACGAAGCCGGTGCGCTCGACGAGGTCGCGGTAGCGCTGCGTCGTCGAGGGGGTGAAGTGCCGGGCCTCCTGGAAGGTCGCGGTGACCACGCAGGTCTCGCCGAGGCGCATCGCCTCCCGCTCCAGCTGCTTGCTGAGCTCGATGAGCAGGGCCTTCGGGGAGCGGCGCAGCGCCGTCCCCTCGGGGAGGCAGGCGAAGGGGGAGCCCGGCTCCACCTCGGCGCCCGGGTCCTCGACCGGCGGCGGCAGCGACCCGACGGGGCGTTCACAGGACGGCTGGGGGGCGGGGCGGCCGAAGAGCCAGCCCTGGCCCAGGGTGGCCCCGAGCGCTCGGGCCATGGCCAGGTGGGTGTCGTTCTCGATCCCCTCGGCGAGCACCGCGGCCCCGGTGGCCTGGGCGTAGGCGTTGACCGCGTTCATGATCTCCGCGATCGCCGGCCCGGGCCGCTCCTGCACCAGCCGCAGGTCCAGCTTGACCACGTCGGGGCGCAGGATCGGCATGAACGCCAGCGACATCGCCTCCGCGCCGACGTCGTCCAGGGCGATGCCCCAGCCCAGCTCCCGCACCCGGGCGACGGTGCGCAGCAGCTCGGCGGGACGGGTGGCGAGCGCCCGCTCGGTGATCTCCAGGACCACGCGGAGGCCGCCGGGGGCGGTCGCGGCGATGGCCAGGAGCTCGTCCATCGGGGCGGTGTCGAGCACCTCGGGCTCGACGTTGACGAACAGCGCCAGCGGCGCGGGCAGGCCGTGCCGCACGGCGCCGGAGAAGGCGGCCACCCGGCAGGCGGCGTCCAGCTCGGCGAGCACGCCGCCCTCGCGGGCGGCGGCGAAGAGGAGGTCGGGTCGCTGCAGGGGCCCCTCGGGGCCGCGCGCGAGCGCCTCGTAGGCGACGACGGCTCCGGTGTCGAGCTCGACGATGGGCTGGAAGACGCTGCGCACGCCACCGGGGCTGAGGGCGGCGGCGAGAGCTGCGTCGGTGTTCGGGCGCACGGGGTCCACGGACGGGGGATCGGCCCCTTCCGGCCCGGGCCGAAGCCGGAACCGGGGAGCACCCCCCGAAGGGGGAGGTCAGCCGGGCAGCGTGATGAGGACGACGGCGGCCGCGGCGGTCCCGAGGCCCGCGAGCTGGGCGGGAACGAGCCGTTCGCGCAGCACGATCTGGGCGAGCACGACGGTGCTCACGGGGTACAGCGAGGCGAGCACCCCGGTGATGGCCAGCGGCCCGTCCTGCTGGGTGGCCAGCAGGAAGAGTGCGTTCGCCGTCATGTCGCCGAGCCCGGAGACCAGGACAAGCGGCAGCGCGGCCCGGCCCGGCCGCAGCCCCTGCCGGGTGGTCAGCGCCACGCTGATCACCAGCGCCACGGAGGCCACCCGGGCGGCGACCAGCGGGGTGAGCCCGGCGCCGGCCGATGTCCGGTCCAGGAGCACGAAGAAGAGCCCGAACGCGGCGCCGGCGACCAGCGCCGGCACCAGGCTGGCGGGGCGGGCGCCGCGCAGCGCACGCAGGCCGCCCTCGGCCGACACGAGCACCACCGCCCCCAGGGCGAGCAGGATGCCGGCCGTCGCCCACGGGCCGATGCGCTCGCCGCCGAGCAGGCCGACCAGCACCGGGACGGCGGCGGCGGTGAGCGCGGTGACCGGGGCGATCACGCTCATCACCCCGACGGCGAGCGCGCGGAAGAAGACCAGCAGCCCCGCCGAGCCGGCGAGCCCCGAGGCGGCGCCCCACGCGAGGTCCGCCGTGGTGACCGGTCCGCCGAGCCAGGGGAGCAGCACGACGAGCGCGAGCAGGCCGGTGAGCTGCGAGACGGCGACGACCGCGAACACCGACGCCCGGCGGCTGGCGAGCCCCCCGAGGAAGTCGGCGGCGCCGTAGACGACCGCGGACGCGAGCGCGAGGAGGGCCGCCACGCGCACCTCCACCCACCTCGTCGCCACGATCAGCTTCCCTGATCATGGCGCGTCCTCCCTCGGCGCCCGCGGTGGGGGAGGACGCCGCGCGGGGAGGGAGGACGCCGGTCACGGGTCGCGCGGCGTCCCCGCTCCGGGAACCCAGGCGCGCACGGGCCCGGGCGCCGGGCAGAATGGCCTCCCGTGTCTGGCGCCAACGATCCCTACGACCCCAAGCAGGTCGCCGCCCTCTCGCCCGAGGCCCTCGACGAGGCGGTCCGCGCCGCGCTCGGGGCCTTCGCGGCGGCCGCGGACCTGGAGGCGCTGGCCGCCGCCCGCCCGGCTCACCTCGGCGACCGCGCCCCGGTGCTGCTGGCCCGGCGCGAGCTGGGCGCGCTGCCCCCGGCGGCCCGCAGCGACGCCGGCAAGCGGGTGAACGCCGCGCGCGTCGCCGTCACCGAGGCCTACGACGCCCGCCGGGCCGAGCTGGAGGCCGAGCGCGACGCCCGGGTGCTGGCCGAGGAGCGGGTCGACGTCACCCTGCCGTGGGACCGCACCCCGCGCGGCGCCCGGCACCCGCTGACCACGCTCATCGACCGGATCGCCGACATCTTCGTGGGCATGGGCTACGAGGTCGCCGACGGGCCGGAGCTCGAGGCGGAGTGGCTGAACTTCGACGCGCTCAACTTCGGCCCGGACCACCCGGCCCGGTGGCTCTCGGACACGTTCTTCGTCGCGCCCGAGGACTCCGGCCTGGTGCTGCGCACCCACACCAGCCCGGTGCAGGCGCGCACGATGCTGGAGCGGCAGCCGCCGATCTACGTCGTCGCCCCGGGGCGGGTCTACCGCACCGACGAGCTCGACGCGACGCACCTGCCGGTCTTCCACCAGGTCGAGGGCCTCGCCGTCGACAGGGGGCTGACCATGGCGCACCTGCGCGGCACCCTGGACCACCTCGCCCGCCAGCTGTTCGGCCCGGACGCCCGCACCCGGTGGCGGCCGCACTTCTTCCCCTTCACCGAGCCCTCGGCGGAGTTCGACGTCTGGTTCCCCGAGCACCGCGACGGCCCGCAGTGGGTCGAGTGGGGCGGCTGCGGGATGGTCAACCCGCGGGTGCTGCGCGCCTGCGGCGTCGACCCGGACGTCTACACCGGCTTCGCCTTCGGCATGGGCATCGAGCGGGCGCTGCAGTTCCGGTCGGCCGTCTCGGACATGCACGACATCGCGGAAGCCGACGTCCGTTTCACCAGCGTCTTCGGAGTTGAGCAGTGAAGGTCCCCGTCAGCTGGCTGTCCGAGCTCGTCGACCTGCCGGCCGGCATTCCGGTCGAGGAGCTCGACGCCGCCTTCGTGCGGCTCGGCTTCGAGGTGGAGGACGTCGTCCGCCCGCCGGTGACCACCGGTCCGCTCGTGGTCGGCCGGGTGCTGGACATCGAGGAGCTGACCGGCTTCAAGAAGCCGATCCGCTACACGCAGGTGGAGGTCGGGGAGGCGGAACCGCGCGGCATCGTCTGCGGCGCGCAGAACTTCGCCGTCGGGGACCTGGTGGTGGCCGCGCTGCCCGGTGCGGTGCTCCCCGGCGACTTCGCCATCGCCGCGCGGAAGACCTACGACCACGTCTCCGACGGGATGATCTGCTCGGTCCGCGAGCTCGGCATCGGCGAGGACCACGCCGGCATCCTGGTGCTGGGCCAGGGCGGCTACGTGCCGGGCACCCCGGCCGCCGACGTCCTCGGCCTGGACGACGTCGTCTTCGACCTCGAGGTGACGCCGGACCGCGGCTACGCGATGTCGATGCGCGGGGTCGCCCGCGACCTCGCCGGCGTCCTCGGCGTGACCTGGCGCGACCCGGCCGACCTGCCGCTGCCGGACTGGGCGGGGGCGCCCGCGTGGGAGGTCACCGTCGCCGACCCCGACCGCTGCGACCGCTTCTCCATGCTCGCCGTGGAGGACCTCGACCCGGCCGCGCCCAGCCCCTGGGCGCTGCGCCGCCGGCTCGCCCAGTGCGGCATCCGGAGCATCTCGCTGGCCGTCGACGTCACCAACTACGTGATGCTCGAGCTCGGGCAGCCCATGCACGCCTTCGACCGGGCCACCGTCACCGGGCCGATCACGGTGCGCCGGGCGACGGCGGGGGAGCGGCTGACCACCCTGGACGGCGCCGACCGCGCGCTGACCGGCGACGACCTGCTCATCACCGACGAGTCGGGTCCGATCGGCCTGGCGGGGGTCATGGGCGGCGCCTCCACCGAGATCGGCGGGACCACCAGCGCGGTGCTGCTGGAGGCCGCGCACTGGGAGCCCACCGGCATCTCCCGCGGCGTCCGGCGGCACCGGCTGCCCAGCGAGGCCGGCAAGCGCTTCGAGCGCGGTACCGACCCCGAGGTCACCGTCGTCGCCCTCGCCCGGGCCGCCGCGCTGCTCGCCGAGCACGGCGGTGCGCGCGTCGTCGGGGCGCCGGTCGACGTCGACGCCCGCGGGCCGCGCGCACCCATCGCGCTGGACGCCGGGCTCCCCGGCCGGATCGCCGGCGTCCCCTACACCCGGTCCCAGGTGCTCGAGGTGCTGACGGCCATCGGCGCCGAGGTGGACGGCGACGGCGACGAGCTGCGCGTGACCCCGGCGTCCTGGCGCGGCGACCTGCTCGAGCCGGCCGACCTCGTCGAGGAGGTCGTGCGTTTCCGCGGCTTCGACGAGATCCCCTCGATCCTGCCCACGGCGCCCCCGGGCGGCGGGCTGACCGAGCGCCAGCGCCGCCGGCGCAGCATCGGCCGCGCGCTGGCCGACGCCGGCTACGTGGAGGCCCCGGCCTTCCCCTTCCTGGGGACGGCGCAGCTCGACGCGCTCGGCCTGCCCGAGGACGACGAGCGCCGCCGGGTGCTCACCGTGCGCAACCCGCTGTCGGAGGAGGCCCCGGCGCTGCGCACCACGCTGCTGCCCGGCCTGCTCGCCGCGCTGGGCCGCAACCTCTCCCGCGGCCTCCGCGACGTCGCGCTCTTCGAGCACGGCTCGGTCTTCCCGGGCGGGGAGCGCGCGTCCGCGCCGCTGCCGGGCGCCGACCGCCGTCCCGACGACGCCACCCTCGCCGCGCTGCTGGGCGCAGTGCCGGCGCAGCCGTGGCACGTCGCCGTGGCGCTCACCGGCCAGCGCGAGCCGCGCGGCTGGTGGGGGCCGGGCCGGCCGGCGGAGTGGGCCGACGCCGTCCAGGCCGCCCGCCTGGTGGCCGCGGCCGCCGGGGTCGAGCTCACCGTGGAGCAGGCCGAGCGGGCCCCGTGGCACCCCGGCCGGTGCGCCGCCCTGCTGGTCGGCGACCGGGTCATCGGGTACGCGGGCGAGCTGCACCCCAAGGTCTGCGAGGTGCTCGGCCTCCCCGCCCGCACCGCGGTGATGGAGCTGGACGCCGACGCGCTGCCCGAGCCCACCGTGCCGCAGGCGCCGGCGATCTCGACCTACCCGCCGGTGCGCATGGACCTCGCGCTGCTCGTGCCCCAGGACCAGCCCGAGGACCGGGTGCGCCGGGCGCTGCACGGCGGCGCCGGCGCGCTGCTGGAGGACCTGCGGCTCTTCGACGTCTACACCGGCAGCTCGGTGCCCGACGGGCAGAAGTCGCTGGCGTACTCGCTCACCTTCCGTGCTCCGGACCGCACGCTGACGAGCGAGGAGGCCCGGGTCGCGTTCGATGCAGCGGTGGCCGCGGCCGCCGCGACCGGGGCGCAGCTCCGTGCCTGACGAAGGACCCCGTCCTCCCCGCCCTTCGCAGGCTCAGGGCGGGTCCCTGGACGGGGCCGCGCTGTCGGGTGCGGTTGCCCTGGTCACCGGTGCCTCCACCGGCATCGGGCGGCACCTCGCCGAGGGGCTGGCCCGCCGGGGGATGGCCGTGGCCGGGCTGGCCCGCGGCGGGGAGCGGCTGCGCGCGGCGATGGCCGAGGTCGCCGAGGCCACCGGGGCCCGCACGCTGGCCGTCGCGGCCGACGTCACCGACCAGGCGTCGGTCGAGGCGGCGGTGGGCGAGGTGCGCGAGCAACTCGGGCCGGTCGACCTGCTGGTCAACAACGCGGGCCTGATCGACGAGGCCGAGGTGCCGCTGTGGGAGGCCGACCCCGATCAGTGGTGGGACGTCGTCACCAGCCACCTGCGGGGCAGCTTCCTGCTCAGCCGGGCGGTCGTCCCGTGGATGCTGCTGCGCAACCGCGGCCGGGTGGTGAACCTGGCCAGCGGGATGAGCACCCGCGCCAACCCCGACTACTCCGCCTACTCGGTGGCCAAGACCGGGCTGATGCGGATCACCGAGTCGCTGGCGCTCTCGCTCGAGGGCTCCGACGTCCGGGCCTTCGACGTCGCACCCGGCGTCGTCGACACGCCGATGACCCGGTCGATGCGCATGTGGCAGGGCTTCAGCGACTGGACGCCGCCGGAGAGGGTCGTCGAGATCGTCGCGGCGATCGCGGCCGGGGAGCTCGACCCGTGGTCCGGCCGCTTCCTGCGCGCCGGCGCCGACGACCTGCAGACCCTGCGCTCGGTGACCCCTGAGGGCACCGCCCGGCAGTTGCGCCTGCGCCCCTACGGCGACAGCGACCCGCTCGCCTGACCCCGTCCCGCCGCCGGGCGGTCAGGCGACCGTCGCGAACAGCGGGCCGGCCCCGGCGATGTCGACCAGCCGGCGCACCGCCGCCGAGGGGCGCCGCAGCTCCGGTAGCCGGCCCGAGCGCCGGGTCACCTCGGTCTCGCGGACCACCAGCCGCAGCCCCCGGGCGTCCAGGAAGGTCGTCCCCGAGACGTCGACCGCCACCGGCGCGTGCCCCGGGCTCCGGCGCACCGCGTCCCAGATCGCGACGACGGTGCTGTCCACCTCACCGCGCAGCCGCAGCACCGGGCCGGACTCCTCGTCCACCAGGTCGATGTCCCCCAGCGGCAGGACGGCGGCGCTCGCATCGACGACGTGCACGTGGACCCCTCTCCCGCCGGCGACCATCGCCGGACAGGAGCAACTGTGCCTCCGGGTGCTGACAGAACCGCGCACGGTGACTGTCAGGTACCTGTGAGCGGGTCAGGCGCCGATCCCCGACCTGACCGTGTAGAGCTCGGGGAAGAAGGTGAGGTCCAGCGCGCGCCGGAGGAAGTCCACCCCCGAGCTGCCGCCGGTACCCGTGGTGAAGCCGATGGTCCGCTGCACGGTGCGCAGGTGCCGGAACCGCCAGAGCTGCACGCCGTCCTCCAGGTCGACGAGGTCCTCGCAGGTGGCGTACTCCGCCCAGTGCGCCTCGGTGTCGCCGTAGATCCGCCGGTACACCGGGAGGAGCGCCGGGCGCTCGGTCCAGGGCTCGCGGACGTCGCGGGAGAGGATCTCCTCCGGGACGGCGTGCCCCCGGCGCGCCAGGAACCGCAGGAAGGCGTCGTAGACCGTGGGGGAGTCCAGCAGCTCGGCGAGCATCTCGCGGGCGGCCGGCTCGGCGGCGAAGACGGCGAGCATGCGCTCGTTCTTGTTGCCGAGGAGGAACTCCACGGCGCGGTACTGGTAGGACTGGAAGCCCGAGGAGCTGCCCAGCACGCCCCGGAACTCGGCGTACTCGCTCGGGGTCAGGGTCGCCAGCACCGACCACTGCTCGGTGATCGTGCGCAGGATGTGCTTGACCCGTGCCAGCCCCTTTCGTGCGTGCTGCACGTCGTCGCGGTCGAGGTCCGCGCGGACCGCGCGCAGTTCGTGCAGCGCCAGCTTGAGCCACAGCTCGGTGGTCTGGTGCTGGATGATGAACAGCGGCTCGTCGTGGTGGTCGCTGATCGGGCGCTGCACCGACAGCAGCGTGTCCAACCCCAGGTAGCCCCCGTAGCTCATCCGCGTGCTGAAGTCGGTCTGCACGCCCTCCTCGAGCGGCCGGATACCGCCCTCCGTGGTCATCACGCCGCTCCTCACCCGAGCCGGTGCGCCCGTCGCGCTCCCCGCTAGTCCTACCGCACGACCGGCCCTGGTGGTCCGGTTCGCGTCGGTCCCGGATGAACGTTCATGCATGGTGATGTATGGTCATGCATCGTGAGCACGCAGACGTGGACGGTCGGGGTCACCGGCGCCACCGGGTACGCGGGAGGCGAGGTGTGCCGGCTGCTGGCCGGGCACCCGAACCTCCGGCTGGCCGGGGTGCACGCCAACTCGAGCGCCGGCCGACGCCTCGGTGAGCTGCAGCCCCACCTGCTCCCGTTCGCCGACCTGGTGGTCCAGCCCAGCGACGCGGCGAGCCTGGCCGGCTACGACGTCGTCGTCCTGGCGTTGCCGCACGGCGAGTCCGCCGCGATCGCCGACCAGCTGCCCGCCGAGACCCTCGTCATCGACTGCGGCGCCGACCACCGGCTCAACGACCCCGCCGCCTGGGCGCGCTGGTACGGCGGCGTGCACGCCGGCACCTGGCCCTACGGCCTCCCCGAGCTCCCCGGCCAGCGGGAGCGGCTGGCCGGCGCGACGCGGGTCGCCGTCCCCGGTTGCTACCCGACCTCGGTCACCCTCGCGATGGCCCCGGCGCTCGCCGCCGGCCTGGTCGAGCCCGACGTCGTCGTCGTGGCCGCCAGCGGGACCAGCGGCGCCGGGAAGTCGCCCAAGCCGCACCTGCTGGGCAGCGAGGTCATGGGCGCGGCGAGCGTCTACGGCGTCGGAGGGGTGCACCGGCACACGCCGGAGATGATCCAGGGCCTGACGCAGGCCGCCGGTGCGCCGGTGGGCGTCAGCTTCACCCCGACCCTCGTGCCGATGAGCCGGGGGATCCTCGCCACCTGCTCCGCGCCGCTGGCGCCGGGGGTCGACGCCGCAGCCGCCCGCGCCGCCTACGCGCAGGCCTACGCCGACGAGCCGTTCGTGCACCTGCTGCCCGAGGGCCTGTGGCCCACCACCGCCCAGGTGCTCGGCGCCAACACCGTCGCGCTGCAGCTAGCCGTCGACGCCGACGCGAACCGGCTCGTCGTCGTCGCCGCCGTCGACAACCTCACCAAGGGCACCGGGGGAGCGGCGGTCCAGTGCGCCAACCTCGCCCTCGGCCTGCCCGAGACCACCGGTCTCCCGCTCGTAGGAGTCGCGCCGTGACCACCACCGCACCGAAGGGCTTCTCCGCGGCGGGCGTCGCGGCCGGGCTGAAATCCAGCGGCGACCCCGACGTCGCCGTCGTCCTCAACACCGGCCCCGACGACGCCGCCGCCGCCGTCTTCACCACCAACCGCTTCCCCGCGGCGCCGGTGCAGTGGAGCCGCCAGGTGCTCGCCGGCCAGCGGGCGCGCGCGGTCGTCCTCAACTCCGGCGGCGCCAACGCCTGCACCGGCCCCGAGGGCTTCCAGGACACCCACGCCACCGCGGAGCACGCCGCGGCCCGCCTCGACATCGGCGCGATCGACGTCGTCGTCGCGAGCACCGGCCTGATCGGCGTCCGGCTGCCCATGGAGAAGCTGACCGCCGGCGTCACCGCCGCCGTGGAGGCGCTCTCCGAGGAGGGCGGCGACGACGCGGCACGGGCGATCATGACCACCGACAGCGTGCCGAAGACGACGGCGCAGCATCGGGACGGGTGGACCGTCGGCGGCATGGCCAAGGGCGCCGGCATGCTCGCCCCGAGCCTGGCCACCATGCTCGTCGTCCTCACCACCGACGCCGCCGCCGACCCCGACGTCCTGCAGCGGGCGCTGAAGGCCGCCACGGCGGTCAGCTTCGAGCGGGTCGACTCCGACGGGTGCCTCTCCACCAACGACACGGTGATCGTGCTGGCCAACGGCGCGAGCGGGGTCACCCCGACCGAGGACGAGCTCACCGAGGCGCTCACCGCAGCCGCGACGGACCTGGCGATGCAGCTGCTCGCCGACGCCGAGGGCTCCACCAAGGACATCGCGATCACCGTGCGCAACGCGGCCAGCGTCGACGACGCGCTCACCGCCGGGCGGGCCTGCGCCCGCAACAACCTGCTCAAGACGGCGCTGTTCGGCAACGACCCCAACTGGGGGCGGGTGCTGGCCGCGATCGGCACCACCGACGCCGCCTTCGAGGCCGACCGGGTCGACGTGACCATCAACGGCGTCACCGTCTGCCGCGGCGGCTCGATCGGCGACCCGCGCGAGGGCGTCGACCTCACCGGCCGGGAGATCACCATCGACGTCGACCTCCGGGCCGGCGCCGAGCAGGCCACCATCTGGACCAACGACCTGTCCATCGCCTACGTGCACGAGAACTCGGCCTACTCCACATGAGCCAGCAGGATCCCACCCCGCCCGACGTCCGCATCGACGAGCCGGCGCCGCCGACGAAGCTGCCCCGCCGGGTCGGCACCAGCCGGGTCATGCGCACGCACGACCCCGAGGGCGACGCCGCCAAGGTCGCCGTCCTCACCGGGGCGCTGCCCTGGCTCAAGGAGTTCCACGGCAAGGTCGTCGTCATCAAGTACGGCGGGCACGCCATGGTCGACGACGAGTGCCGCCGCGCCTTCGCCGACGACATGGTGTTCCTGCGGACGTGCGGCATCCTCCCCGTCGTCGTCCACGGCGGCGGCCCGCAGATCACCGAGATGCTCACCCGCCTGGGGATCGCCAGCGAGTTCCGCGGTGGGCTGCGGGTGACCACGCCGGAGACGATCGACGTCGTCCGCATGGTGCTGACCGGGCAGGTCGGCCCGGACATCGTCGGGCTGATCAACCAGCACGGCCCGATGGCGGTGCACCTCTCCGGTGAGGACGGCGGGCTGTTCACCGCCCGGCGGACCACCGCGGTCGTCGACGGGGAACCGGTCGACATCGGGCTGGTCGGCGACGTCGCGGCCGTCGACACCACCCCGGTCACCGCGCTGCTGGAGGCCGGCCACATCCCGGTGGTGGCCAGCGTCGCCCCGGACGCCGACGGCGTCGTGCACAACGTCAACGCCGACACCGCGGCCGCCGCGCTCGCCGCCGCGCTGGGCGCGGTGAAGCTGGTCGTGCTCACCGACGTCGAGGGCCTCTACGCCGACTGGCCGGACCGCGGCTCGCTGGTGCAGCAGATCGACGCCCGCGAGCTCGCCGAGCTCCTGCCCACGCTGGACGCCGGGATGATCCCGAAGATGGCCGCCTGCCTGCGGGCGGTCGAGGGCGGGGTGAAGCGGGCGACCGTGGTCGACGGCCGCACCCCGCACGCCCTTCTCCTGGAGACGTTCACCACCGAGGGCACCGGGACGATGGTCGTCCCGGCGAGGGACCAGAAGGAGGGCACAGCATGACGACGCACACCGAGGAGCTGGCCCGCCGCTGGTCGGCCGTGATGATGACGAACTACAAGACCCCGCCGGTCGCCCTTGCCTCCGGCAGCGGCGCCGCCGTCACGGACGTCGACGGGCGGGAGTACACCGACCTGCTCGGCGGCATCGCGACGACGATCCTGGGCCACGCCCACCCCCGGGTCGTGGAGGCGATCACCACGCAGGCGGCGAGGCTGGGCCACGTCTCCAACCTGGCGATGCACGAGCCGGGCATCCTGCTGGCCGAGCGGTTGCTGGAGCTGGCCGGGCGGCCCGGGCGGGTCTTCTTCTGCAACTCCGGCGCCGAGGCCAACGAGGCGGCGTTCAAGCTGAGCCGGCTCACCGGCCGCCCGGGCGTCGTCACCGCCGAGGGCGCCTTCCACGGCCGGACGATGGGCGCGCTCGCGCTCACCGGCCAGCCGTCCAAGGCCGCGCCCTTCGCGCCGCTGCCCGGCGGGGTCTCCTACGTCCCCTACGGCGACGCCGGGGCCCTGCGCTCGGCGGTCACCGGCGAGACGGCCATGGTGCTGCTCGAGCCGATGCTGGGGGAGGGCGGCGTGCTGCCGGCGCCGCCCGGCTACCTCACCGCGGCGGCCGACGCCGCCGAGGGCGCGGGCGCGCTGTTCGCCGTCGACGAGGTGCAGACGGGCATCGGGCGGACCGGCTCGTGGTTCGCCCACCAGGCCGACGGGCTGCACCCCGACGTCATCACGCTGGCCAAGGCGCTCGGCGGCGGGCTGCCGATCGGCGCGATGCTCGCCTTCGGCGACGCCGCGGAACTGCTCACGGCGGGCTCGCACGGCTCCACGTTCGGCGGGAACCCCATCGCCGCCGCCGCGGCGCTCGCCGTCCTCGACACCATCCGGGACGAGGGGCTGCTCGAGCGCGCCAAGGAGCTCGAGCACCGGTTCACCGCCGGCATCGAGGCCCTCGGCCACGCCGGCATCCGCGGCGTCCGGGGGAGGGGCGCGCTGCTCGGCGTCGTCCTCACCGCCGACGTCGCCGCCGCCCTGGAGACGGACCTCCGCGCAGCCGGCTTCCTGACCAACGCGGTCGCCCCGGACGTCCTCCGCCTCGCCCCGCCGCTGGTCCTCACCGACGCGCAGGTGGACGCCTTCGTGGCGGCGCTGCCCGCCGCCCTCGACACCGCTCTCCAGGAGAACCACCAGTGACCCGGCACTTCCTCAAGGACGACGACCTGACCCCGGCGGAGCAGGCCGAGGTGCTCGCCCTGGCCGCATCCCTCAAGGCCTCGCGGCACACCGGGGACGCCCCCGTCCCGCTGCGCGCCGCCAACGGGGTGCCCCGGGCGGTGGCGGTGCTGTTCGACAAGCCCTCCACCCGCACGCGGGTGTCGTTCTCCGTCGGCGTCGCCGAGCTCGGCGGCTACCCGCTGGTCATCGACGCGGCCGGCAGCCAGCTCGGGCGCGGGGAGCCGATCGAGGACACCACCCGGGTGCTGGACCGGCAGGCCGCCGCGATCGTGTGGCGCACCTCCGGCCAGGAGCGCATCGAGGCGATGGCGTCGGTGAGCCGGGTCCCGGTGGTCAACGCGCTGACCGACGAGTACCACCCCTGCCAGATCCTGGCCGACCTGCAGACGGTGATCGAGCGCAAGGGCTCGCTGGCCGGCCGGTCCATGACCTACCTCGGCGACGGCGCCAACAACATGGCGCACTCCTACCTGCTCGGCGGCGCCACCGCCGGCATGCACGTGCGGATCGCGTCGCCGGAGTCCTTCCGGCCCGACCCGGCGGTGCTCGAGCGCGCGGCGGCGATCGCGGCGGAGACCGGGGGCTCGGTGGCGTGGACCCCCGACGCCGCGGCCGCCGCCGACGGCGCCGACGTCCTGGTCACCGACACGTGGGTGTCGATGGGCCAGGAGGACCAGTACGAGGCCCGCGTCGCCCCGTTCCTGCCCTACGCGGTGGACGAGGCGGCGCTCGCCCGCGCCGCCGACGACGCCGTCGTCCTGCACTGCCTGCCGGCCTACCGCGGCAAGGAGATCGCCGCCGAGGTGATCGACGGGCCGCAGAGCGCGGTCTGGGACGAGGCGGAGAACCGCCTGCACGCCCAGAAGGCCCTCCTCGTCTGGCTCCTGGAGCGCTCGTGACGGGTGCCCTGACCCGCTCGGCGCGCCAGGCCCGCATCCGCGAGCTGATCGAAGCACGGGCGATCACCTCCCAGACCCAGCTGGCGGTGCTGCTGGCCGAGTCGGGGATCGAGGTCACCCAGGCCACCCTCTCGCGGGACCTCGAGGAGCTCGGCGCGGTGAAGATGCGCGGCTCCGACGGCGCGCCGGCCTCCTACGTGCTGCCGCCGGAGAACGCGCCGCTGCGCCCGGCGCAGGCCGCGCCGGCCCGGCTGACCCGGCTGCTCGCCGACCTGCTCACCGGCGCGGAGGGCAGCGCCAACCTGGCGGTGCTGCGCACCCCGCCGGGCGCCGCGCAGTTCCTGGCGTCGGCCCTGGACAAGGTGGGGCTCCCCGACGTGCTCGGCACGATCGCCGGCGACGACACTCTCCTGGTGGTGTCCCGCGCTCCCGACGGCGGACCCGCGCTCGCGGAGCGGCTGCGGGCCATGGCCGCCCGCACCCCCGCCGTCTACCCCGAGCTGCACAGCGACCTGGCCGACGACCCCTCCGGAGGAACCGCCCCGTGACCGACCCGACCGCCCCCGCGACCCACACCCGGCTCTGGGGCGGGCGCTTCGGCGGCGGCCCGTCCCCGGCGATGGCCGCCCTCTCCAAATCGACGCACTTCGACTGGAAGCTCGCCCCCTTCGACCTGGCCGGTTCCCGGGCGCACGCCCGGGTGCTGCACCGCGCCGGGCTGCTCGCCGACGAGGAGCTGGAGCAGATGCTCGGCGCGCTGCGGGAGCTGTCGGACGAGGTCGCCGCCGGCACCTTCGTCGCCGTCGAGTCCGACGAGGACGTGCACGAGGCGCTCGAGCGCGGGCTCACCGAGAAGCTGGGAGCCCTCGGCGGCAAGCTGCGCGCCGGCCGCAGCCGCAACGACCAGATCGCCACCGACCTGCGGCTCTACCTGCGGCACACGGTGCGCGCGCTGGTCGGGGAGCTGTCGTCGCTGGAGTACGCGCTGGTCGGCCTGGCCGAGCGCTACCAGGACGTCGCCGCGCCCGGCATGACCCACCTGCAGCACGCCCAGCCGGTGCTCTTCGCCCACCAGCTGCTCGCCCACGCGCACGCCTTCGCCCGAGACGTCGACCGGCTGCGGGACTGGGACCGGCGGGCGGCCGTGAGCCCCTACGGCTCCGGCGCGCTGGCCGGCTCCTCGCTGCCGCTGGACCCCGACGCCGTCGCCGCCGAGCTCGGCTTCGACCGCGCGTCCGACAACTCCATCGACGGCGTGAGCGACCGCGACTTCGCCGCGGAGTTCTGCTTCGCCGCCGCGCTCATCGGCGTCCACCTCTCCCGGCTCGGCGAGGAGGTCGTGCTCTGGACGTCGACCGAGTTCGGCTGGGCCCGCCTCGACGACGCGTGGGCGACCGGGTCGTCGATCATGCCGCAGAAGAAGAACCCCGACATCGCCGAGCTCGCCCGCGGCAAGTCCGGCCGTTTCGTCGGCAACCTGACCGGCCTGCTCACCATGCTCAAGGGGCTGCCGCTGGCCTACGACCGCGATCTGCAGGAGGACAAGGAGCCGGTCTTCGACTCCATGGAGCAGCTGCTCCTCCTGCTGCCGGCGGTCACCGGGATGGTCGCGACCCTCACCCTGCGCCCCGAGGTGCTGGAGGCTGCCGCGCCGCAGGGCTTCGCGCTGGCCACCGACGTCGCGGAGTGGCTGGTCCGGCAGGGGGTGCCGTTCCGGTCGGCGCACGAGATCAGCGGCGCGATGGTCGCGTTCTGCGAAGAGGCGGGTCTCGAGCTCGACCAGCTGGACGACGAGCAGCTCGCCGGCATCGACCCGCGGCTCACCCCCGACGTGCGCTCGGTGCTGTCGGTGCCGGGGGCGCTGGCGGCGCGGTCGGCGCGGGGCGGCACGGCGCCGGAACGGGTCGCGGGGCAGCTCGTGCAGCTGGCCGAGGCGGCGCGGCAGCACGCCGGGTGGGCGGTGTCCTCGCCCGTGGCCGCGGCCCTCTGAGCGTGCCGTCGTCGGAGCCGGGGCCGCTGGTGCGGGCCGAGGAGCTGCTCGGCCCGGTCGACGAGGTCGCGCCGTCCCTGCTCGGCTGCTGGGTGGTCACCGACCGGCCGGAGGGCACCGTGGCGCTGCGGCTCACCGAGGTCGAGGCCTACTCCGGGTCGGGCGTCGACCCGGCGGCGCACTCGCACCGCGGTCCGACGCCCCGGGCGGCGATCATGTTCGGCCCGCCGGGGCGGCTCTACGTGTACTTCTCCTACGGGGTGCACTGGTGCGCCAACGTCGTCGTCGGGCACGAGGGCGAGGGCTCGGCGGTGCTCCTGCGCGCCGGCGAGGTCGTGGTGGGGGAGGAGCTGGCGCGCGCCCGCCGTCCGGTCGCGCGGACCCCGCGCGACCTGGCCGGTGGGCCGGCGCGGCTGACCCAGGCCCTCGCCGTCGGGCGCCCGGATCTCGGCACCGACCTGCTCGACCCGGCCTCCCCGGTGCGCCTGCACCGGGGAACCCCGCCGGCCGAGGTGTCGGCCGGACCCCGCGTCGGCATCAGCGTCGCCACGGAGCTGCCCTGGCGGTTCTGGGAGACCGGCGCGCCGTCGGTGAGCGCCTTCCGGGCGGGCGGCAGACCGCGGCGCGGACGCGCCGGGCAGGATGGACCCCTGTGACCACGCCTGCCGCCCACGGAGTCATCGACGAGCTGCACCGCCGCGGGTTGATCGCCCAGAG
The DNA here is from genome assembly GCF_054050875.1 of Blastococcus sp. SYSU DS0541. Lineage (NCBI taxonomy): Bacteria > Bacillati > Actinomycetota > Actinomycetes > Geodermatophilales > Geodermatophilaceae > Blastococcus > Blastococcus sp. SYSU DS0541. Next base: position 17,089 of record NZ_JBJHAD010000030.1, read on the forward strand.
CACGGACGAGGCCGCGCTGCGCGCCCATCTCGCCGAGGGGCCGGTCACCTACTACTGCGGCTTCGACCCGACGGCGGAGAGCCTGCACGTCGGGCACCTCGTGCAGTTCATGGTGCTGCGGGCCCTGCAGCGGGCGGGGCACCGGCCGGTGGTCCTGGTCGGTGGCGCGACGGGTCTCATCGGTGACCCGCGCCCGTCGGCGGAGCGGCAGCTGAACGACCCTGCTGTCGTCGCCGGGTGGGTGGAGAGCATCCGCCGGCAGGTGGCGCCGTTCCTGGACCTGCCGGCCGAGCGCGACGGGCTGGTTCCACCGGTCTACGTGGACAACCTCGACTGGACCGGCGAGCTCTCGGCCATCGACTTCCTGCGGGGGCTCGGCAAGCACTTCCGGGTGGGGCGGATGCTCGCCAAGGAGGCGGTCTCGGCCCGGCTGAACTCCGAGGCGGGCATCAGCTACACCGAGTTCAGCTACCAGATCCTGCAGGCCAACGACTTCCTGGAGCTGCACCGGCGCCACGGCGTCACCCTGCAGACCGGCGGCTCGGACCAGTGGGGCAACCTCACCGCCGGCATCGACCTGGTCCGCCGGGTCGAGGGGGCCGGGGTGCACGCCCTGTCGACGCCCCTGGTGACCAAGGCCGACGGCACCAAGTTCGGCAAGAGCGAGGGCGGGACCGTCTGGCTCGACCCGTCGCTGACGTCCCCCTACGCGTTCTTCCAGTTCTGGCTCAACGCCGACGACGCCGACGCCCGCACGTGGCTGCCGCTGTTCTCCGAGCGCCCGGCCGACGAGCTAGAGGTGCTGATCACCGAGAGCCTCGAGCGGCCGGCGGCCCGCACCGCCCAGCGCGCGCTCGCCGAGGAGCTGACCCTGCTCGTGCACGGCCCCGACCAGCTCCGGCAGGCCGAGGCCGCGGGACGTGCGCTCTTCGGCCGGGAGGACCTGCGCTCGCTGGACGAGGCGACCCTCGCCGCGGCGCTCACCGAGGCCGGGAGCATCACCGTCGACGGCGACCCGCCGACCGTGGCCCAGCTGCTCCAGCAGACCGGGCTCGTGGGCTCCCTGTCGGAGGCGCGACGCACGGTGAAGGAGGGCGGGGCCTATCTCAACAACGAGCGGGTGGCGGACGCCGACGCCCGCCCGGGGGAGGACGCCTGGCTCCCCGGTGGCTGGCTCGTCCTGCGCCGCGGACGCCGCTCGATCGCCGGCGTGCACCGGGCCGGCTGAGCCCTCCCAGGCCCTGTGAACGCCCGGCGACGGGCGTGTGACGGCAGCGTGTCGGGCGTCACGGACCACGGGTTTGACACGGCCTGCGGGGGCACGTAACTTTCTTTCTGCGCCGCGCGGCCCGGGAGGGCCGCCGGACCAGCCCCCCGCTAGACGGGCTGCTGGAAACCGGCGTAGAGTGGGACCTCCAGCCAGGGACGAAGCCCGGAAGG
>NZ_JBJHAD010000031.1:0-16129 GCF_054050875.1 Blastococcus sp. SYSU DS0541
GCCACCCGGTCGGCTCACGGTGTGCGGTGAGGGAGGACGCGCCGCGCTGAGGGAGGACGCAGCGGGGGACGCCGGACCGCCGCCCCCGCGAGTTGCCCGTAACTGTCCAGTAACCCCTATGGCGCCGCCTCGTTGTCCGGTCACGTCCGCCGGATCCCCGAGGAGCGCCATGAACCCGTCGTCCCGCCGTCTGCTCGGGGTGGTGTCCGGCGCCGTGGTCGCCGGCGCCCTCCTCGCCGCCCCCGCGCAGGCGGACCCCGCTCCCCCGCCCGCGCCGGTCCAGGACTTCCTGGCCGACCAGCTCGCCGGCCTGGGCGCGGCCGTCCCGACGACGGTCCTGGTCCACGGCACCGACGTCGCCGCAGCACGCGCCGCCGTCGCCGCGACCGGCATGCGCACCGTCACGGAGTACGAGCGCATCGGCGTGGTCGTCGCCTCGGGCACCGCCGATCAGGTCGAGGCCGCCCGCAGCCGGCCCGGCGTCACCTACCTCGAGGGCAACGCCCCCATCGAGTTCGCCCAGGAGACCTCCAACCTCGCCACCCGCGGCGCCGAGGCCGCCGCCACGCTCACCGGCGCGGACGGCTCGCCGCTCGACGGGCGCGGGGTCTCGGTCGCGGTCATCGACTCCGGCGTCGACCCGAACCACCCCTACTTCCGCCGGCCCGACGGCGGCAGCGCGGTGGTCGCCAACCTCAAGAGCGTCTGCCTCGTCGAGACCGCTGCGGGCCCCGACTGCGTCGTCCGCGTCCCCTCGGTGGTGGACACCGACACCCTCTCCGTCGGCGGCCACGGCACGCACGTGAGCGGCATCGTCGTCGGCCGGCCCACGACGCTGGCCGACGGCGGGCAGGTCCAGGGCGCCGCACCCGGGGCGAGCCTGGTCTCCATCTCGACCGGTGCGGTCCTGCTCATCGTCGGCGCGGACTCCGCGCTGAACTGGGTCCTGGAGAACCACGAGGCCCCGTGCGGTGACGGCGTCCCCGCCGACGTCTGCCCGCCGATCAAGGTGACGAACAACAGCTACGGCCCCTCCGGCGGAGGGGAGTTCGACCCGAACTCCGCCACGGTCAAGCTGCAGCGCGCGCTGGCCGCCGAGGGTGTGGTCACGGTGTGGGCGGCCGGCAACGACGGGGGCGACGGGTCGGCGTCGCTCACCAACCCGCCCGGGCAGGACCCGACGGGCGGCATCCTGTCGGTCGCCTCGTACTCCGACCAGGACACCGGCACCCGGGACGGCGTGGTCAGCGACTACTCCTCGCGCGGCGCGGCGGCCGACCCCTCGACCTGGCCGGACCTCTCCGCCCCGGGCGAGGGCATCACGTCGGCCTGCCGTCCCTACCTGCCGATCTGCGCGACCGGGCTGGACTTCCGCAACGGCCCGGGCCGGCTCGACGTCGGCACGTTCAACACCATCAGCGGGACGTCGATGGCCGCGCCGCACGTCGCCGGCATCGTCGCCCAGCTCTTCCAGGCCGACCCGGCCGCAACCCCGGCGGAGATCGAGGCCGCGCTCAAGGGCACCGCGTACCGGTTCGCCGACGGCGCCGCCTACGAGACCGTCGGCGGCTACGTGACGTCCTTCGACAAGGGCGCCGGCCTGGTCGACGTCGTCGCCGCCACGGAGGCGCTCACCGCCGGCTGACCCCCGGCGGCGGCGCGATGATCAGGTGAGGTGATCGTGGCGCGTCCTCCCTCACGGCCGGCGGTGAGGGAGGACACCGCGCGGTGAGGAGGACACCGCGTCGCGGGGGGCGATCCGCCGGAAGGGCGTCCGGGCGCGCCCGTGCGGGGTTCCACGTGGAACAGGCGTGAGGTGCGCCACGATCGGCCCCGCGCGGGTGACCCCGGCCTGCGGGGGCGCGCCCGCAGGAGTTAGATCGTTGTGCATGTGCGGCCTCTGCGGCGAGATCACGTTCGACGGGACCACGGCCGACACGACCGCGGTAGCCCGCATGGTCGAGGCCCTGGTCCCCCGCGGCCCGGACGGGCAGGGATCCTGGAGCAACGGGCGGGTGGCCTTCGGGCACCGCCGCCTCTCCGTCATCGACCTGTCCACCTGTGGGTCCCAGCCCATGGTCGACAACGAGCTGGGGCTGACCGCGGTCTTCAACGGCTGCATCTACGACTACCAGGAGCTGCGGGCCGAGCTCGAGGGCCACGGATACCACTTCTTCTCCCACAGCGACACCGAGGTGATCCTCAAGGGCTACCACCACTGGGGCACCGACGTCGTCTCGCACCTGCACGGCATGTTCGCCTTCGTCATCGCCGAGCGGGACACCGGCCGCGTCGTCATGGCGCGCGACCGGCTGGGCATCAAGCCGCTCTACCTCTCCGAGACCCCGGGTCGGCGGCTGCGGTTCGCCTCCACGCTGCCGGCGCTGCTGCGCGCCGGTGACGTCGACACCTCCATCGACCCGTTCGCGCTGCACCACTACCTGACCTGGCACGCCGTCGTCCCTGCCCCGCGGACCATCCTCAACGGCGTCCGCAAGCTCCCCCCGGCCACCGTCCGCGTCATCGAGGCCGACGGCACGAGCACCGAGCACCGGTACTGGGAGGCGCGGTACGAGCGCCGGGCCGAGCACGTGGGCTGGTCGGCCCGCGACTGGGAGGACGCGATCGAGGACGCGCTGCGCGTCGCCGTGCGCCGCCGGCTGGTCGCCGACACCCCGGTCGGCGTGCTCCTCTCCGGCGGCCTCGACTCCAGCCTCATCGTCGGCCTGCTGGCGCAGGAGGGGCAGACCGGCCTGGCCACCTACTCGATCGGCTTCGAGTCCGTCGGCGGCCGCGAGGGCGACGAGTTCGCCTACTCCGACGTCATCGCCGAGCGCTTCGCCACCGACCACCACCGCATCCGCGTCGGCTCCGACGAGCTCGCCGGCGCGCTCGGGCACGCGATCGGCGCCATGGCCGAGCCGATGGTGAGCCACGACGTCGTCGCCTTCGATCTCCTCAGCGAGCGGGTGAGCCAGACGATCAAGGTGGTGCAGTCCGGGCAGGGTGCCGACGAGGTCTTCGCCGGCTACCACTGGTACCCGCCGCTGGCGGGCGTCGGCCGCGAGGAGGCGGTGCGCACCTACGCCCGGGCCTTCTTCGACCGCGACCACGAGCAGATGCGGTCGGTCGTCTCCGACCGGTACGCGCTCGCCGAGGACCCGAGCCTGGCCTTCGTCCGCGCCCACATGTCCGCCCCCCGTGCCGAGACGGCCGTCGACGCCGCGCTGCGCCTGGACAGCGAGGTCATGCTCGTCGACGACCCGGTCAAGCGGGTGGACAACATGTCCATGGCCTGGGGCCTGGAGGCCCGGGTGCCCTTCCTCGACCACGACCTGGTGGAGCTGGCGGCGATGTGCCCGCCGGAGCTGAAGCTCGCCGACGGCGGCAAGGGCGTCCTCAAGGCGATCGGGCGGCGGATCATCCCGCCGGAGGTCATCGACCGCCCCAAGGGCTACTTCCCGGTGCCGGCGATCACCCACCTGCAGGGCAAGGTGCTCGACCTGGTCAAGGACGCCCTCTCCAGCGAGGCGGCCGCCGACCGCGGCCTGTACCGCCCGGAGTACGTCCGCGAGCTCCTCGCCGACCCCAACGGCGAGCTGACCCCGCTGCGGGGCAACAAGCTCTGGCAACTGGGCCTGCTGGAGCTCTGGTTGCAGACGAACGCGGTCTGAGGAGATGCCGATGGCACCCCGGCTCGCCGGTCACCGCCGTCGCACGGCGGTGGCCTCCACCCCGGCGATCACCAGCCGGTCGTGGAAGAAGCCGTCGGAGCACCAGGTGAAGGGCATGGCCTCCGACGTCGTCCTCGACCTCGGGTGGGGCCGGCTGGTGTTCGGGCAGACCTTCGCCGACCTGCGCGGCATCGTCCAGGCACTGCGGGCGGAGGAGACCGGCGAGCGGGACATCTGCATCTACCCCCGCGACCCGCACGTGCTGGTCGGCCTGGCGCCCGACGAGCTGTTCATCGACCCCAGCTACACCTACCGGCTGGACCTGCACCGGTACCGGCCGCGGCACGACCTCATCCGGGGCGTCTTCGTGCGCACGGTCACCTCCCGGGCGGAGATGGAGGCGATCAACGACATCTACGCCCTCAACGGGATGGTCGTCGGGGACGCCGACGTCATGTGGGACAACCACCGCACCCGGTGCTTCACCTACCTGGTCGCCGAGGACACCCGCACCGGGAAGATCGTCGGGACGGTGACCGGCGTCGACCACGGGCTGGCGTTCGACGACCCCGAGGGCGGGACGAGCCTCTGGTGCCTGGCCGTGCACAACCAGGACGCCCCGCCCGGCACCGGTGAGGCGCTGGTGCGGGTGCTCGCCGAGCGCTACGTCGGCCGCGGGCGCTCCTACCTGGACCTCTCGGTCATGCACGACAACGAGGGCGCCATCAGGCTGTACCGCAAGCTCGGCTTCGCCCGGGTCTCGGCGGTCTGCGTGAAGCGCAAGAACCCGATCAACACGCCGCTGTTCGCCCCCCGCCCGCCGGGCCTGGAACGGCTCAATCCCTACGCCCTCATCATCGCCGAGGAGGCGCTGCGCCGCGGGGTCCGCGTCGAGGTCACCGACCCCGAGTGGGGTGAGATGCGGCTGTCGCTGGGTGGCCGGTCGGTGCTCACCCGCGAGTCCCTCTCGGAGTTCACCAGCGCCGTGGCGATGAGCCGCTGCGACGACAAGCGGGTCACCCGCCGGATCATGGAGCGCGCGGGGGTGCGGGTGGCCCGCGGGGCGCTGGCCTGCGAGGGCGATCTCGGGGAGGCGACGGCGCTGCTGCGCGAGGTCGGGCAGGTGGTGGTGAAGCCGGCCCGGGGCGAGCAGGGGCGGGGCATCACCGTCGGCGTCTGCGACGAGGAGGGGCTGGCCCGCGCCGTCGACGTCGCGCTGCACTTCTGCCCCGACGTGCTGGTGGAGGAGCTGGTCCCCGGCCAGGACCTGCGTGTGGTGGTCATCGACCGGTCGGTCGTCGCCGCCGCGGTGCGGCGGCCGGCCGAGGTGGTCGGTGACGGCCGGAACTCCGTCACCGATCTGGTGCGCGCCACCAGCCGGCGCCGTGAGCGGGCCACCGGCGGCGAGTCCCGGATCCCGCTCGACGACACGACGAGCGAGGTGGTGGCCGAGGCCGGCTACGGCATGGACGACGTCCCGCCCAACGGCGAGCGGATCCAGGTGCGCCGGACCGCCAACCTGCACACCGGCGGCACGATCGAGGACGTCACCGACGAGCTGCACCCCGGGATCGCCGCCGCCGCCGTGCGCGCGGCCTCGGCGCTCGACATCCCGGTCACGGGCATCGACTTCCTCGTGCCGGACGTGGCCGGTCCCGACTACGTCTTCATCGAGGCCAACGAGCGCCCCGGGCTGGCCAACCACGAACCCCGGCCCACTGCCGAGCGCTTCGTCGACCTGCTCTTCCCCGAGACCCGCCGCCGCTCCTGACCCGGGTCAGCGGCGACGCAGGCGCCGCGTGGCGAGGGCCAGGGCGGGCCCGGCGTCCCGCCGGTCCCAGACGCTCTCGACCGCGCCCGGGAACCAGCGCAGCACCGAGAGGGCGTCGGTGAGCGCGCCGCCGCGGCGTTCGGCCGCGGCCCGGCGCAGGTCCCCCGCCGTCCACAGGTAGCGCACGCCCGTGCTCCCGTCGGGCAGCTCCGGCAGGGGCAGGCCGAGCGCCTGGCGGGCCCAGGCGTCCGGGAGGTTGGGGCCGGCGGCGGTGGAGAGGGCCAAGGAGCCGAAGAACCGGCCGTTGAGGTCGATGAGCCGCAGGGTGCCCTGGTCGTCCCGCAGGAACTGCAGCTGCACGAGCCCCGACCAGCCCAGGTCCGTGAGCAGCCGGGTGGCGGCGGCGGCGAGCGCCTCGTCGACCGGCACGGTGACGGCGCGGCTGGTCACCCCGCTCGGCGTGGGCCACAGCCGCAGTGCGCGCTGCTGCACCCGGCCGTGCAGCCGGCCCTCGTGCAGCAGCCCGACGAGCGCCTCCATCTCCCCGTCGACCGGCTCCTGCAGGAGCGCCTCGAACCCCGCGTCCTCGAGCAGCGCCACCCGGGACCGCGCGCGTCCGGCGTCGGGGTAGCGGCGGGCCTCGATGCGCAGCTCCTGGCGCAGCCCCGGCTGCCAGTGGGCGCGGCACTTCACGACGACGGGCCCGGACCAGGTGGCGAGCGCCTCGGCGGTCGCCACCTCGGTGCGTGGGACCGGCACACCTGCGTCGGCGGCGCGCTGCGCGAGCCCGGCCTTGTCCAGGGCGGCGAGGGCGACGTCCGCGGGCGGGTGGACCACGACGGCCGGGATCGCCTCCGCGCAGACGGCGAGCGCGGCCATCCAGTCGTCCCCGCTGCCGAAGACGACGTCGTAGCCGCCGCCCGCGACGGCGTCGCGCACCGCCCGGACGAAGTCGTCGAGGTGACCCCGTGGCCGGGGGACGGGGTGGCTCCGCCGGCAGGACCGGGACGCGTTGACCATGCCGCCGGCGTCGGGCGTCCCGACCCCCACCTGCCAGCCGGCCCGGTCCAGGGCGCGAACGGCCGCGAGGGCTCCGCGGTCACGGCTCGAGGTGAGCACGAGCGCGCGACCGGGAGAAGGCATCGAGCAACCTTATGGCGTGCGGGAGCACTTTCGGGACGGGGTGGTGCGCGAATCCCTGGACGGGTGGCTCCGCCGCGGTTCAGCCGGCCGGGCGGCGCGCCAGGCGCCGGGCCAGGCCGCGCAGGTCGGCCAGCTCCGGCCCGCGGAGGGCGGCCAGGACGGCGGCGTAGACGACGCCGCCCACCGTCGTCCCGACGGCGATCTGGGCCGCAGCGGTCAGCGTGCCGGTCGCTGCGCTCCCCCACCACGAGAGCACCACGGCCGCGGCCAGCCCGCCGGTGGTCGCCGCGGCGGCGGCGCGCGCCGTCGTGGCCACCAGCGCCCGCGGGGTGACGGCGGCGTGCCGGCGCGCCAGCAGCGCCACCGCGAGCACCGCGGCCAGGACCAGCGAGAGGCTGGTCGAGCCCGCGAGGCCGGGGATGCCGTAGGTGACGCCCAGGGTGAGGTCGCCGACGACGTTGACGACCATCGCGGCGACGGCGACCAGCGTCGGTGTGCGGCTGTCCCCGACCGCCAGGCTGGCCCGGGAGGTGGTGGAGCGCAACGCGATGCCGAGGACCGCGGCGGCCGAGAAGGCGACCGCGGTGGCGGTAGCGGTCACCGCGGCCTCGTCGAAGTCCCCCCGCCCGTAGAGGAATTGCACGATCGGGCGGGCCAGGACGACCAGTGCGGCCACCACGGGGAGCAGCAGGGCGACGAGCATCCGCGACGTGCGGTCCACCAGCGCGCGCAGGTCGGCCCGGTGCTCGGGCGCGCCGACGGCGCTGAACGCCGGGTAGAGCGCGGCCACCACCGTCACCACGAGCAGCGCGTCGACGAGGTGGATCACGCGGAACCCGAGGCTCAGCGCGGTGATCACCCCTTCGCCCTGCGCCGAGCCCACGGCCCGGTCGACGAGCGTGTTGACGTTGAGGACCGCGCTCCCGACCAGGAGCGGCGGGGTCAGCCGCAGCACCTCGCGGACGTCGGGGTCGCGCAGCGCCAGCCGGGGCCGCAGCCGCATGCCGGCGGCCCGCACGGCGGGGAACTGGACCAGCATGCGGACGGCGGACCCGACGACGAAGCCCACGGCCAGCGCCTCGATGCCGAACCGCGCGCCGGCCCAGAGCGCGGCGCCGATCATCACGAGGTTGAACGGGACGCCCTGCAGCCCGGAGGCGAAGAAGCGGCCGTGCGCCTGGCAGGCGGCCGCGAGGATGTCGGTGGCGGCGATGAAGAGCGCGGCGACGAGCACGATCCGGGTCAGGCGCACCGTGAGCGCCGCCGTCTCCTCGTCGAAGCCGGGGGCCAGGACCGCGACCACCTGCTCGGCGGCCAGGAACATCAGCACCGACCCGGCGACCAGCACCAGCGTGCCCAGGGTCAGCACCGTGCGCACGGTGCGGTCGGCCCGGGCGCCCTCGCCCGCGGCCACCGCGCGGCTGACCGGCGGGACCACCGCGCGGGCCAGCGCGGTCGCGACCAGCGCGAGCACCAGGTTCATGACGCCCTGGGCGACGAGGTAGGCGTCGAGCTCCGCGCCCGCGCCGAAGACGGCCGCGATCACGGCGTCCCGGACGAAGCCGAGGACCTGGCTGACCGCGGTGAGCGAGATCAGCAGCGTCGCCGCCCGGGCCACCCCGCCGCGCAACGGACCCCGCCGGGTGGCCGGAGGTGTCCCGTCTCGCGTCACGGGGTCCGATCATGACGGTCGCCGGTCACCCGCGGGGACCGCACCCGCCCGCGGCCCCGGTTCCGGCGCCAGGATCAGCTCACCTGATCATGGCGCGTCCTCCCTCACGGTGGGCGGTGGGGGAGGACGCCGCGCGGTGAGGGAGGACGGCGCTCAGAGGCCGAGCTCGGCCCGGATCTCCTCGCCGTGCTCCCCCGCCCGGGGCACCCGGCCGACCGCGCCTGGGGTGCGCGAGAACCGCGGGGCGACGTCGGGCTGCCGCACGCCGTCGACCTCCACGAACACCCCGCGCTCCACGTTGTGCCGGTCCTCCGTCGCCTCCACCAGCGACCAGACCGGCGCCACGCACGCGTCGGTGCCCTCGAAGACCGACCACCACTCGGCCCGGGAGCGGGAGGCGAACGCCTGCGTGAACCGCTCCCGCAACGCCGGCCACTGGCGCGGGTCCTCCCGCCGGGGCAACGTCTCGTCGCCGGTGAGCCCGAGCCCGTCGAGCAGCGCCGCGTAGAACTGCTCCTCCAGCGCGCCCACGGCGAGGAACTGCCCGTCGGCGCAGCGGTAGACGTCGTAGAACGGCGCACCGGTGTCCAGCAGGTTGCGGCCGCGGCGGTCGGTCCACACGCCGGCGTCGAGCATCCCGTGGATCATCGTGGTCAGGACGGCGGTGCCGTCGACGATGGCCGCGTCGACCACCTGCCCCTCCCCCGTGGCCCGGGCGCGGATCAGCGCCGCCAGGGCACCGAGGGCCAGGAACACCCCGCCGCCCCCGAAGTCGCCGAGCAGGTTCAGCGGCGGCGCCGGCACCTCGTCCGGGCGCCCGCTGGCGCCGAGGGCGCCGGTGAGCGCGATGTACCCGATGTCGTGGCCGGCGCTGTGCGCGAGCGGCCCGGTCTGCCCCCAGCCGGTCATCCGGCCGTAGACCAGCGTGGGGTTCTCCCCCAGCAGCTCGTCCGGCCCGAGCCCCAGCCGCTCCATCACCCCCGGCCGGAACCCCTCCAGCAGCACGTCGGCCCGGCGGACGAGGGCACGCACCACCTCCAGGTCGGCCGGGTCCTTGAGGTCCAGGGCGATCGAGCGCTTGCCGCGGTCGAGGAGGGAGGTCGCGCCGAGGGAGCCCAGGAGCCCGCCGCGGCCGCCCTTGCGGTCGATGCGCACCACGTCGGCACCCAGGTCGGCCAGGAGCATGCCGCAGAACGGACCCGGCCCCAGCCCGGCGAACTCGACGACCCGCACGCCCTCCAGCGGTCCCACGGCGGCCTCCCCTGCTGCGGGCCGCGCGCGTGCGACCCTCCCGTGGGCATGCTGCCCGACGCCGCCCGGAGGAGGAGAGCCAGGTCACATGGCCTACCTGCTGGCCGCGCTCGGCGGGGCGCTGGGCGCCCTCGGGCGCTGGGGCCTGGCCGAGGCGTTCCCCCGCTCCCCCGGGGACCTGCCCTGGGCCACCCTCGCCGTGAACCTGGCCGGCTGCCTGCTCCTCGGGGTGCTGACGGCGGTCCTCGTGGCGCGTGCACCGGAGAACCCCTGGGCCCGGCCGTTCCTGGGTGTGGGGGTGCTGGGCGGCTTCACCACGTACTCGGCCTTCGCGGTAGAGGTGGTGGGGCTGGTGGACGACGGGGCAACCGGCACCGCGGCCACCTACGTCCTGCTCTCGGTGCTCGGGGGCGTCGCCGCCGCCGCGGCCGGGACGTTCGCCGGTCGCGCCGTCGCCGGGGTGGCCCGGTGACGCCGTGGCTGGTGGTCGCGGGCGCCCTGGTGGGCGCGCCGCTGCGCCTGCTCGCCGAGCGGGTCGCCGTCGCCCGGCGGGGAACCGGCAGCGTGCTGGGCACCCTGACGGTCAACGTCGCGGGCAGCGCCGTGCTGGGCCTGCTCGTGGGGGCCGCGGGCGTGCCGGCGTGGGTGACGGCGTTCGTCGGCGTCGGCCTCTGCGGCACCCTCACCACGTTCTCGACGTTCGGCCTGGAGGTCGTCCGGCTCGTCGAGGGGCGCCACGCCGGCCGGGCCGCGGCCTACGTCGTCGGCACCGTGCTCCTGGGGCTGGCCGCGGCGGCCGGTGGGTACCTGCTCGGCCGGGTGGTCTGACGGGCCTCCCCCTGGATAGGGTCTGGGACGGTATGGCGGACAACGCGGAGCAGAAGGTCGGGGCGGACAGCCCCGTCGTCGTGGTCGCCAACCGGCTGCCGGTCGACCAGGTCACCGAGCCCGACGGCAGCACGCGGTGGCAGCGGAGCCCCGGTGGGCTGGTGACGGCGCTGGAGCCCTTCGTCGCCGGCCGCGGCGGGGCCTGGGTCGGCTGGTCCGGCTCCGCCGGTGAGGCGCCCGAGCCGTTCGAGTCCGGTGGCATGTCGCTGATCCCGGTCGAGCTCAGCGAGGACGAGGTCGATCGCTACTACGAGGGCATGTCGAACGCCTCGCTGTGGCCGCTCTACCACGACGTGGTGGAGAAGCCGGAGTACCACCGGCACTGGTGGGACACCTACGTGCAGGTCAACAAGCGGTTCGCCGAGCGCGCCGCCGCCGTGGCGGCCGAGGGCGCGATCGTCTGGGTGCACGACTACCAGCTGCAGCTCGTGCCGGCGATGCTGCGGCAGGCCCGGCCCGACCTCACCATCGGGTTCTTCCTGCACATCCCGTTCCCGCCCTACGAGCTGTTCACCCAGCTCCCCTGGCGCTCGGCGATCGTCGAGGGGCTGCTCGGCGCGGACCTGGTGGGCTTCCAGCGGCCGTCCGCCGCCGTGAACTTCGTCCAGCTCTCCCGGCGGCTGCACGACCTGCACTGCCGGCGCGACCAGATCGAGTACGACGGCCGGACCGTGGTCGCCAAGGCCTTCCCGATCTCGATCGACGTCCGGGCGTTCGACGAGCTGGCCTCCTCCCCCGAGGTCATCGCCCGGGCCGAGGAGATCCGGGCCGAGCTCGGCAACCCGGCCAAGATCATCCTGGGCGTGGACCGCCTGGACTACACCAAGGGCATCAGCGTCCGGCTCAACGCCTTCGAGGAGCTGCTCGAGGACGGCGCGGTCGAGGCGCCCGACACCGTGCTGGTGCAGGTGGCCACACCCAGCCGGGAGCGCGTCGAGCACTACGTGCACATGCGCGAGACGATCGAGCAGCAGGTCGGCCACATCAACGGCGTCTACGGGTCCATCGCGGGCCCCGCCGTCCACTACTTCAACCAGTCGATGCCACGCGAGGAGCTCGCCGCGCTGTACCGGGCCGCCGACGTCATGCTCGTGACGCCCTACCGCGACGGCATGAACCTGGTCGCCAAGGAGTACGTCGCCGCGCGTGGTGACCTCCGCGGGGCGTTGGTGCTGTCGGAGTTCGCCGGCGCCGCGGCCGAGCTGCGGCAGGCCTTCCTGGTCAACCCGCACGACATCGCCAGCGTCAAGAACCAGCTGGTGCGCGCCCTGCGCATCGAGCCGGAGGAGGCGGCCAAGCGGATGCGGACCATGCGCCGGCACCTCCGCCGCAACGACCTCGAGCACTGGGCCAACTCGTTCTTCGAGGCGCTCCGGGGCCAGGCGTGACCTCCCCCGGGCTCGACGAGGCGCTGGCGGCGTTCGCCGCGCGCCGCCCGCTGCTGGTGGCGAGCGACTACGACGGCGTCCTGGCTCCGCTCGTCGACGAGCCGTCCGCCGCGGCCCCCCAGCCCGGTGTGGCCGAGGTGCTGGCCCGGCTGGCCGCCGCCGACGGCGTCACGGTGGCGCTGGTCAGCGGCCGCGGGGTCGAGGACCTGCGCCGCACCAGCGGGCTGACCGGTGACTTCCGCTGGATCGGCAGCCACGGGGCGGAGTTCGACGGCCCGCTCGCCGGGGACGACGCCGGTCGCCGGGACGCGCTCGCCGCGCAGCTGCGGCCGCTGGTCGACGGCACGCCCGGGGCCCGGCTGGAGGTCAAGCCGGCCAGCGTCGCCGTCCACGTGCGGCAGGTGACCGACCGGGCCCGGGCCGCCGAACTGCTGGAGCAGGCCCGCCGGGCGGTGGATCCGTCACTGACGCTGAAGCCGGGCAAGGACGTCCTCGAGGTCGCCGTCACCGACGCGCACAAGGGCGCGGCGGTGCAGCGCCTCGTCGGCGAACTGGACGCCGCTGCCGCGCTCTACCTGGGTGACGACGTCACCGACGAGGACGCCTTCCGGGTGCTCGGACCCGAGGACCTCACGGTGAAGGTGGGCGAGGGCGAGACGGTGGCCCGCCACCGCGTGGCCGGGCCGGAGGCCGTGGTGGGCCTCCTCGGGGCACTCGCCGACCGGCTGGGCTGAACGCGCCGGCGCCGTGTCGCGCCGCCCGGCAGCACGACCGCACCGACCCCGGCGGTCACCGTGCGCAGCGGTGTCGACATTTTCCCGCCGCCGCACCACGAACTGCAGAAATGCGCGGGCGCGACCGATGGTGACGGATCCGGAATGTCGACGTGGCTCCATTCCCGGAGTGGTGACCGGGCGCCCGCATCACGATTACTGCAACAGCGTTTGAGATCACATCCGGCTCATGGGTGGAGTGACAACAATCAGCGAGCCGCCACACCGGCGACTCCTCTCCCCCCAGGACGGTCCCCGTGCACGCACCTGCTCCCTCCCCCGTCACCCGGCGGCGTGCCGGGTGGTTCGCCGATCGGCGCCTCGCCACCAAGTTCGGCATCCTGATCGCCGTCGTCGCCACCGCGTTCGCCGGGCTGCTGACCGCCGTGCTGGTCGGCAACGCGTCGGTGCGCGAGGCGAACACCGAGCTGGCCAACCTCAACGAGGCGCAGGAGCTGGTGCTGCAGCTGGACACCCGGGCCAGCGAGCTCAAGGTGGACGGCTTCAAGACGATCGTCCGGGACGACCCCGAGGCCCAGCTCGCCGAGCTCGCCGAGGACATCGCCACCCCCGAGGCCATGCTGGCCGAGCTGGCGACCATCCCGCTCACCGGCCCCGCCGCCGCTTCGGTGGCCGGTCTGGCCGACAGCTTCGGCGCCTACACCGACGCCATCACCGCCTGGGTGGAGCTCGCGGTCGCCGACCCGGCGACGATGCGGGGGCGCTGGGAGGAGATCCAGGCGGCGAACGACCTCTCCGACGGGGCCGTGAGCGAGGCCAAGGACGTGCTGGCCGCGGAGAGCGACGCCGCGCAGGTCCGCCTGGACGACGCCCTCGCGCAGGCCGCGACCGTCGCCGTCGTCGCGGCCGTCGTGGGCATCCTGCTCATCATCGGCCTCAGCGTGCTGACCATGCGCTCGGTGACCCGGCCGGTCGAGCGGGTCAAGCGGTCGCTGGAGGCCCTCGCCGAGGGGGACATGACCGTCGCCACGGACGTGGACTCGCTGGACGAGGTCGGCCAGATGGCGGCCGCGCTCGACACCGCCCGGACGAACCTGCGCGAGGTCCTCGCCTCGGTCGCCGACTCGGCCACCGCGGTCGCCGCCTCCTCGGAGGAGCTGAGCGCGTCGTCGGCGCAGATCTCCGCGTCGGCGGAGGAGACCTCCACCCAGTCCGGGGTCGTGGCGAGCGCCGCCGAGGAGGTCTCGCGCAGCGTGGAGACGGTGGCCGCGGGTGCCGAGCAGATGGGTGCCTCGATCCGGGAGATCTCGCAGAACGCGGCGGAGGCCTCCGAGGTCGCTGCCCGCGCCGTGACCGCCGCGGAGACGACGACGGCGACGGTGGCGAAGCTGGGGGAGTCCTCCGCGGAGATCGGCAACGTGGTGAAGGTGATCACGAGCATCGCCGAGCAGACGAACCTGCTGGCGCTGAACGCCACGATCGAGGCCGCCCGGGCCGGTGAGGCGGGCAAGGGCTTCGCGGTGGTGGCCAACGAGGTCAAGGAGCTGGCGCAGGAGACGGCGAAGGCGACCGAGGACATCGCCCGCCGGGTGCTGGCCATCCAGGGCGACACGACCGCGGCGGTCGCGGCGATCGAGGAGATCTCCCAGATCGTCGCGCAGATCTCCGACCGCCAGACCACCATCGCCTCGGCGGTGGAGGAGCAGACCGCGACGACCAGCGAGATGTCGCGGTCGGTGCAGGAGGCCGCCGGCGGTACCGGGGAGATCGCCGCGAACATCACCGGTGTCTCGACCGCCGCGGACTCCACCACCCAGGCGCTGACCCAGACCCGCATCGCGGTCGACGAGCTCTCGCAGATGGCCGCCGATCTGCGGACGACGGTGGGCCGCTTCACCTACTGACGCACACCGCACCTCGTGCCCGGGTGCTGCCCGACGTCCGTGACGTCGAGCAGCACCCGGGCCTTCGACTATTGCCGGGCGTCGAGCGCCGGCGCGGTCGAGGAGCAGTCGGCGACGACGAAGGAGAGGACTCGTCGCTGCAGGAATCCCCTTTCGCGCCGACGCACCTCGTCGTCGCGCCTCGTGATCGAGAGGACGAGCGGAATCGCATCGCCAGGAATGGCGTCGTGACCTCAAGTCGACACGGACAATGCGGTCGCCGATCTTTCTCCCGCGCGCTGTGCGACACGGATGACAATTCGCTCGGTCTCGATCCGCCGGACCCTAGTTTTCTGGCGTCAGAACGACGAGCGCACCGATTCGGCCGAGGACGTCCGGGGACGAGCGCCATTCACCACCGCCCCGGGAGAGAAATCATGTCCGCCGCCACCACCGCACCGGGCGCCGGGCGGGCCGGCTGGTTCGCCAGCCGACCCGTCGGGCTGAAGATCGGCGCGGCCATCGCCGTGCTGGTCATCGTCGCCGTCTCGATGACCGTCATAGCGGTCACGCGCATCGGCAACCTCAGCACGGCCGCCGACCGGATCAACGGGAACGTCGTCTCCCTCGCGGAGCTCGCCAACATCCAGCGGTCCTGGCAGGGCGACCGGTCGCGCTACAACACCTACCCGCTGGCGGACCCGCAGACCCGGCAGGCGCTGCGGGCGGACCTGGCCGAGCGCCGCGCCACGATCGACGGCCAGCTCGACTCCTACGCGGCCGTGACGGTGAACACCGAGGCCTTCGAGGAGTTCCGCGCCACCGTCGAGGACTACTACGCGATCGCCGACGCCCAGCTGCTGCCGGCGGCCGACGCCGGTGACATCGCGACCGCCACCCAGGTCATCACCGGCCCGCTGCAGGACCGTTCCGACGTCCTCATGGACCAGTACAACGGGATGCAGGAACGCCGGGTCCAGGCCGGGCAGGCGGACACCGACGAGGCGCAGTCCATCGCCGAGACGTCGGTCTTCGTCCTCTGGACCGCGCTCGCCATCGGCGTCCTGGTGGCGGGGGCGCTCGCGTCCTACGTCGTCCGGCAGATCGTCCGCACGGTTCGCTCGGTGCAGGCCTCCGTGGAGGCGCTGGCGGCCGGGGACCTGACCGTCCGCCCGGACATCACCTCCGGCGACGAGCTGGGCCGGATGGCGCAGGCGCTCGCCGCCGCCCAGGACAACCTGCGCGACGTCCTGGCCTCGGTGGCCGGCTCGGCGGATGCGGTGGCGGCGAGCTCGGAGGAGCTGAGCGCGAGCTCGGCGCAGATCTCGGCGGGTGCGGAGGAGACCGCGGCGCAGTCGGGTGTGGTGTCCGGTGCCGCGGAGGAGGTCTCCCGCAGCGTGCAGACGGTGGCCGCGGGTGCCGAGCAGATGGGTGCCTCGATCCGGGAGATCGCCAGCAACGCCGCGGAGGCCTCGGAGGTGGCGGCGCGTGCGGTGACGGCGGCGGAGACGACGACGGCGACGGTGGCGAAGCTGGGGGAGTCCTCCGCCGAGATCGGCAACGTGGTGAAGGTGATCACGAGCATCGCCGAGCAGACGAACCTGCTGGCGCTGAACGCCACGATCGAGGCCGCCCGGGCCGGTGAGGCGGGCAAGGGCTTCGCGGTGGTGGCCAACGAGGTCAAGGAGCTGGCGCAGGAGACGGCGAAGGCGACCGAGGACATCG
>NZ_JBJHAD010000032.1:0-14486 GCF_054050875.1 Blastococcus sp. SYSU DS0541
CCCCCCCCCCCCCCCCCCCCCCCCCCCCCCCCCCCCCCCCCCCCCCCCCCCCCCCCCCCCCCCCCCCCCCCCCCCCCCCCCCCCCCCCCCCCCCCCCGGCCGCCCCCGGCTCGACCCGGGACGACGTACGGGCGCTCGGCCGTCAGTCGTCGGGGCGAGGCAGTTCTCCTACAGCCAGCCCTTCTCCTCCGCGACCCGGGCTGCCTCGACCCGGGTGCGGGCGCCGGTCTTGCCGATCGCCGAGGACAGGTAGTTGCGCACCGTCCCCTCGGACAGGAACAGCCGGCCGGCGATGTCGGCGACGGTCGCGCCGTCGGCGGCGGCGCGCAGCACGTCGGCCTCCCGCGTGGACAGCGGCGTCGCCCCGATGGCGAGGGCGGCGGCGGCCAGATCGCGGTCGATGACCCGCTCGCCGGCCATCACCGCCCGGATCCCCTGGGCCAGCTCGCTGACGGGCGCGTCCTTCACCAGGAACCCGGCGGCGCCGACCTCCATCGCGCGGCGCAGGAACCCCGGCCGCCCGAACGTCGTGAGGATGACCGCGCGGCACGCCGGCAACGCCGTGGCCAGCTCCCGTGCGGCGGCCAGCCCGTCGGCGCCGGGCATCTCGATGTCGAGCAGGGCGACGTCGGGACGGTGCTCGACGGCGGCCGCGGCGACGGCGTCGCCCCGGCCCACCTCGGCCACCACCTCGATGTCCTCCTCCAGCTCGAGCAACGCCCGCAGCGCCCCGCGGACCATCGTCTGGTCCTCGGCGATGAGCACCCGGATCACGACGCCGCCACCGGGGAGGCCGCGACCGGGCTGCTCAGCGGGACCGACGCGCTGAGCCGGAAGCCCGACCCCTCCCCCGGTCCGTGCTCCAGCCGGCCGCCGACCGCGGCGACGCGCTCGGCGAGGCCGCACAGCCCGGCCCCGGCCGGGGCGTCGCCGCCGCGGCCGTCGTCGGCGACGGTCAGCTCGACGTCCTCGTCCCGGGTCCGGAGGGTCACCGTGACCGACCGCGCGCCGCTGTGCCGGAGCACGTTGGTGGTGGCCTCGCGCACCACCCAGCCGAGCACCGCGTCGACCGGTCCGGGCAGCGGCGGCCCCGGCGCCGGCGCCCGCAGCGCGATGCCGGCCGCCGACAGCGCCGACCGCGCCTCGGCGAGCGCCTGCGCGAGGCTCACCTGGCGGTAGCCGCTCACCGCGTCGCGCACCTCGGCGAGGGCCCGGCGGGCGGCCGCCTCGACGTCGGCCATCTCCTGCCGGGCGCGCACCGGGTCCCGCTCGACCAGCCGGCCGGCCAGCTCGCTCTTGAGCGCGATCAGCGACAGGCTGTGCCCGAGCAGGTCGTGCAGGTCGCGGGCGAAGCGCAGCCGCTCCTCGGTGACGGCGTTGCGGGCCAGCTCCTCCCGCGCCTCGACGAGCTCGGCGTTGACCGACATCAGCTGCCGCATGCCCCGCAGCGCGAACGCGGTGAGCAGGCAGATCACCGGCAGGACGAAGACGTCGCCGAGGACGCCGTGCGCGGCCAGCACGGCGGCGCAGACCGCGGCCGCGCCCACGACCGCCGGCCAGACCCACCGCTCGGGCAGCGCCACCGAGACCGCGGCCGAGACGTAGATCATCAGCCCGGCCCACGCCGGGCCCAGCCAGACGGCGAGCCCGACCCCGAGGACGGCGACCACCGCGATCTGCACGCGGGGCCAGTCGTTGCTGCTTCCGAAGACCCGCCCGAAGATGCCGAGGTAGACGACGGTGAAGGCGACGAGGGCCGCACCCGCCACCACCTGCGCGAGCAGCGGGCGGGGCGTGGTGACCAGGTCGGCGATCGGGAAGACCTGGAACAGCAGCCAGGGCACGGCCCAGCCCAGGCGCTGCCAGCGGTTCCGGGGGTCCACGGGCCGCACGGTAACCGGGCTCAGCCCGCGACCGCGTGCAGCGGCCGCTTGCGGGCGACGGTGACCGCGATGAGCCCGAAGGCGGCCGTGAAGCCGGCCATGGCCAGCACCGCGCCCGCCGCCGGCCACGCCCCCGCGACCACGCCGCGCCCCAGCTCGGCGTACCAGTACGACGGCAGCGTGTAGGCCAGGCCCCGCATCGCCTCGGGCAGCATCGCCACCGGCCACCACAGCCCGCCGAGCGCCGCGAGCACCACGCCCAGGATGCCGATCGCTCCGCCCGCGGCCTTCTCGTCCAGCGAGAGCCCGACCAGCAGCCCCAGGGCGACGAACGCCGCCGACCCGGCCCACAGGACCGCCAGCAGCGCCAGCCAGGTGCCGGCCGGCAACTGCACCCCGTTGACGAAGCGGCCGACCAGCGCGACGACCAGCAGGCTCGGCAGGGCCAGCAGCACACCGACGACGACGTCGACGGCGAAGACCTGCGTCTGCGGCACGGGGGTGACCCGGAGCTGGCGCAGCCAGCCCGAGGCGCGGTCGAAGGAGATGCGGATGGTCGCGCCCAGGGAGGCGCCGATGGCCCCGTACGCCATCATCGAGACCATGATCGACGCCGAGACCTCCTGACGCTCGGCCACGCCCGGCATCTGCCCGCCGATGATCTTCGTGAGGAAGATCGTGAAGAGCGCCGGCAGCAGCACGGTGAAGAAGACGAACTGCTTGTTGCGCGCCACGCGGCGCAGCTGGAAGGCGAACAGCGGGCTCACCGGGTGGCTCCGATCGGGCTGGACGGGCGGGCGGGGAGCAGGGAGAGGACGGCGTCCTCGAGGGAGGCGCCGCGGACCTCGAGGTCGGGCAGGCCGCCGTCGGCGAGCAGGGCGCGCAGGGTGGCGTCGGCGTCGGTGGTGGCCAGCCGGACGGTGCTGCCCTGCCACGTCACCGCGGTGATCCCCGGAACCGCGCCGAACCGGCGGCCGGGCGCGGCGGTGAAGGATACGGTGCGCCCGCCGACGCCGGTCTTGATCTCGGCGGCGGTCC
The DNA here is from genome assembly GCF_054050875.1 of Blastococcus sp. SYSU DS0541. Lineage (NCBI taxonomy): Bacteria > Bacillati > Actinomycetota > Actinomycetes > Geodermatophilales > Geodermatophilaceae > Blastococcus > Blastococcus sp. SYSU DS0541. The sequence continues at coordinate 2,922 of NZ_JBJHAD010000032.1, forward strand.
CGTCGGCGATCACCCGTCCCCCGGCCACCACGACCACCCGGTCGGCGACCGCGTCGGCCTCGTCCAGGTGGTGGGTGGCGAAGACGACGGTGTGGCCGCGCCCGGCCAGGCCGCGCATCGTCGTCCAGAAGGCGCGGCGGGCCTCGACGTCCATGGCCGAGGTCGGCTCGTCCAGGAGGAGCAGCGGTGGGGCCCCGGCGAGGGCGAGGGCCAGCAGCACGCGCTGGCGTTGGCCGCCGGAGAGCGCCTCCACGGGCCGGTCCAGCAGGCCGTCGATGCCGGCGGTGACCACCAGGTCCTCCAGCGGCCAGGCGGTCGGGAAGCTCCGTCGCACCAGGTGGAGCACCTCGCCGACCCGCGCCTCGCTGGGCAGGCCGCCGTGCTGCAGCATCGCGCCGACGCTGCCGGCGCGGACCGCGGCGCGCGGGTCTCGGCCGAGCACGCGCAGCTCCCCCGCGGCCGGGGTGATCAGCCCGAGGACGGCGTTCACCGTCGTCGACTTGCCGGCGCCGTTCGGGCCGAGCAGGGCGACGGTCTGGCCGCGCGGGATGGTGAGGTCGAGGTCCTCCACGGCGACCGCGTCGCCGTAGCGGACGGTCAGCCCGCGGATCTCGAGAGCGGGTGCGGAAGGCATGCGGCGAGCGTGCCCCGGCAGCCGGGGGCGCGGGTAGTGCCGGACGTCGCCGGCCGCACCTGACATCCGTCAGGTGCGGCCGGCGACGGCGCTCAGGCCGGCGGGGTGCAGGCGACGCAGGTGCGGGCGAACGGGCGGAGCTCCAGCCGCTCCTCCGGGATGGCGGTGCCGCAGCCGGTGCAGCGGCCGTAGCTGCCGTCGTCGATGCGGGCGAGGGCGGCGTCGATCTCCGCGATGGTGCGCTGCAGGTCGGCGCTGCGGCGCTGGGCGACGGGGTCGGGCACGGAGGTGGCGCACTCGGCGAGCGCCTCCTCGCGCTGCCGCACGGCGTCGGCGCGCTGCTCCTCCAGCAGGCGGCGGAAGCGGTCGGCCGAGGCGGCGGTCGAGCTGTCGAGGCTGGCGGACATGCGGATCTCCTTCGGGCGAACGCGGGATGACGCGGTCACCGGTCGGTGGCGCGTCGGACGGGCGTGGGACCCCGGCGGGGTCAGGAGCGACGCGGCGGGGCCCGGTCCTGGCTGCGGCGGAGCACGTCGAGGCCGCGGAGGCCGCGGGCGCGGCGGTTCATGGCGAGCGCGAGGCGTGCGCCGCCGGACAGGGCGAACGGCGGGGTGGCGGACGGGCGCGCTGCTGGTGCGATCACCGACGACCCCCTCCGTGCACCCCGGCCTCGTTGCCGGAACGGGCACCATAACCGCTGCCGCGCCCGGCAACCCCGCTCTTTCGAGTGAAGCTGGCCCGGCGCCGTCCCGAGGCTCGTCCCGAGCTTGCGAGGGACGAGGAGGACGGGGTCCTCAATCGGTGAGGTCGCGGACCACCGCGTCGGCGAGCAGGCGGCCCCGGTCGGTGAGGACGGCGCGGCCCGCGGCGTGGGCGCCGGGCTCCAGCAGCCCGCCCGCGACGGCCGCGGCGGCACGGGCCCGACCGGTGGCGGTGAGCGCGGTCAGCGGCAGACCGTCGCGCAGCCGCAGGCCCAGCATCACCGCCTCCAGCGCCCGGTCGGCGTCGTCGAGCACCTCGGCGTCCTGCGCCGGGCTCTCCCCGCGGGCCAGGCGCTCGGCGTAGGCGGCGGGGTGCTTGACGTTCCACCAGCGCACGCCGCCGACGTGGCTGTGCGCGCCCGGGCCGACACCCCACCAGTTGGCGTTGGCCCAGTACAGCTCGTTGTGCCGGCAGCGGGCCGCCGCGGAGGTCGCCCAGTTCGACACCTCGTACCACTCGAAGCCGGCCCCGCGCAGGGTCGCGTCGGCCTGTTCGTAGCGGTCGGCGAGCACGTCGTCGTCGGGCATGGGCAGCTCCCCGCGCCGGACCCGGCGGGCGAGCTTCGTCCCCTCCTCGACGATGAGGGCGTAGGCGCTGACGTGGTCGACCGGCGAGGCGAGCACGGCCTCGAGGGAGGCCGCCCAGTCCGCGTCGGTCTCCCCCGGCGTGCCGTAGATGAGGTCGAGGTTGACGTGCTCGAACCCCGCGGCCCGTGCCTCGTGCGCCGCCTCGACGGCGCGGCCGGGCGTGTGCCGCCGGTCGAGCGCGGCGAGCACGTGCGGCGCGGCCGACTGCATGCCCAGGCTGACCCGGGTGAAGCCGCCCTCCCGCAGCCGGGTCAGCGACGCGGGCGACACCGTCTCCGGGTTGGCCTCGGTGGTGACCTCGACGTCGTCGGTGACGGGGAACAGCTCGCGGACCGCGGCCAGCACCGCCACCAGGTCGTCGGCGGGCAACAGGGTGGGGGTGCCGCCGCCGACGAACACGGTCGAGACCGAGGGCAGGTCGGGGCCGAGGCTGTCGACGGCGCGGCGCAGCTCGGCGATCGCGGTGCCGGCGTACTCGCTCCGGTTCGCGCCGGGGCCCAGTTCCTCGGAGGTGTAGGTGTTGAAGTCGCAGTAACCGCAGCGGGTGGCGCAGAACGGCACGTGCACGTAGAGGCCGAACGGGGTGGAGGTCAGCCCCTCGAGGGCGCTGCCGGGGAGCCGGTCGGGGCCGGGTGCGCCCGGCGGCGGGGCGGCGTCGTTCAGCAACGGCAGGACGGTGTTCATCTGCTCCCAGTGTGCCGCGCCGGCCCGCGGGGGCGGCAGGATGCCGGACGTGACCTCCGACCGAGTGCTCCAGGTGTCCCTCTCGCGCGGCGTCGCCACCCTGACGCTGGACTCCCCGGCCAACCGCAACGCGCTGTCGCGAGCCATGCGCGCACAGCTGCGCGAGGCGCTGACCGACGCCCTGGCCGACGACGCGGTGCGGGTGGTCGTGCTCGACCACTCCGGCCGGGTGTTCTGCTCGGGGATGGACCTCTCCGAGGCGGCCGGCGGCTCGTCGGAGGACCAGGGGGTGCGCGAGTTCCCGGAGTTGCTGCAGCTGCTGTGGTCCTCGCCCAAGCCGGTCGTGGCGGTGGTGCGCGGACCGGCGCGCGCCGGCGGGGTCGGCCTGCTGGCCGCCTGCGACGTCGTCGTCGCGGCGTCGTCGGCCACCTTCGCGTTCTCCGAGGTGCGCCTGGGCCTGGTGCCGGCGGTCATCTCGGCCGTCGTCCTCCCCCGGATGACCACCCACGTCGCCCACCGGCTGATGCTCAGCGGCGAGGTCTTCGACGCCGCGACGGCCGCCGCCGGCGGGCTGGTCGACCTGGTCGCGGGCGACGGCGAGGTGGACGCCGTGCTCTCGGGGCAGCTCACCGCCCTGGCGGCGGGCGCACCCGCCGCCCTGGCCGAGACCAAGCGGCTGCTGCGGTCGCGCCAGCCGGAGCTCTCCTTCGAGCCCCTGCTCGACCTCTCGGCGCGGTTCTTCGCCGGCGAGGAGGGCCAGGAGGGGATCGCCGCGTTCCGCGAGAAGCGTCCCGCCCGCTGGGTGCCCGCCGCGGACGACCCGACCCCGGGTCCCTAGCCCTCTGCCCACCCCGGGTGGGCAGAGCGGCACGGCCCGCGGGGTCCTACCGGAGCCCGACGAGCCCCGGACCGGCCAGCCGGTCCCGGACCGCGGCCGTGCGTCCGGTCAGCAGGAGCAGCAGCGCCTCGATCGGCCCCTCGACCACCTGCCCCTGTCCCACCGCCCAGTCCGCGTCGGTCGCCACCAGCCGCCGGCCGGACAGCCGTCGTCGGGCGTGGAAGGTGGTGGACGTCGGCCACGGCAGGTCCCAGACCCGGGTCGCCGCGGTCACGGCGGCGTCGACGGGCACGGGCCGGTGGTACCCCAGCGGCAGGGCGATGTCCTGCCCGTGCACGAGGACGTCGAGCAGTGGCTCGACGTGGCTGATCCCGGGGGCCTTCCGCCGCGAGCCGGCCATGCCCCGGATCCGGGCGACCAGCTGCTCCCGCGGCAGCGCGGCCTCGCGGACGGCGGTGTCGTGGATCATCCGCTGCAGGTTCCCGCCGGCGCGGATGAGGTCGACGGTCGCCCGGACCGGCCCTGTCTGGGCGAGTGCGAGGTGGGCGGCGACGTCGCGCACCCGCCAGCCCGCGCAGAGCGACGGGTGCTCCCACTCCGCGTCGGCCAGGCCCCCCAGCAGGTCGGCGAGGTGGAGTCGCTGGCGGTCGGTCGCCGCCCAGACGGCGTCGACGTCCATGGTCCGGATCGGTTGCGGTCGCATGGCGGGCTCCCACGTACTAGTAAGATCCTCGAACCAAGATAGTTCGATCATCTGACTTCCGTCAAGGAGGGTGCCGATGGCCGCCGGACCGGTTCCGCCCGAGGACGAGCTCGCGCTCGGGGTGCTGCTCTTCATCCCCTACCGCGCGCTGGAGAACCGGGTCCTCGAGGCGCTGGCACGGGCAGGGTTCGACGACTTCACCCTCGCGCAGGCGCGGGTCATGCAGCGGATCGGACCCTCCGGCACCCGGCTCACCCAGCTGGCGGAGGCGGCGCAGGTGACCAAGCAGACGGCCGGGCACCTGGTCGACCAGCTGGAGCGGACCGGCTACGTCCGCCGGACGCCCGACCCGTCCGACGCCCGCGCCCGGCTGGTCCGCCTCGCCGAGCGCGGCACGGAGGCGCAGGCGGTCGCCGGATCCGTCGTCGCGGAGGCGGAGTCCGAGTGGCGCGCGCACCTGGGAGAACGCCGGTGGCGGCAGCTGCGCGAGGCGCTCACGGCGCTGCGCGAGGTGACCGACCCCTACCGCTGAGCCGGCGGCGCGGCCACGGGGTGGCTACCGGAGGCGGCGGGTGTTGTCGGGCAGCCGCACGGTGACCTGCCGGGTGTCCAGCCACTCCATGAGCGGGACGGCGACCCGGCGGCTGGTGCCCCAGGCCTGCCGGGCCTGGCTGAGGCTGAACGGCTGCGGCACCGCAGCGAGCCGCTCCCGGGCCACCGCCTCGACGCCGGGCGCCAGGTAGACCCCCTCCCCGACGCGTACGAGCTGCCCGCTCCGCACGGCGGCGGCGAGCTCGCGGCTGCCCAGCCCGGCGGCCACCAGGTCGGGGGCCTCGGGGGCGGCGAAGGGATCGGCGGCCAGCCGGGCCCGGACGGCGTCGACCGCCCGCTGCACCTCGGGGGGCAGCTCCGCCGCGCTGTCGACGACCCGCCCCTCGCGCAGCACCAGCGGCTCGCGCACCAGCGCGGGGACCAGCTCGGCGTCGGGCAGCTCCAGCGCCCGGCGCACCACCTCCGACGGCGGCCCGGGCTCGAGCGGCCGCAGGCGCCGGTAGCGCGCGACGACCTCGGGCAGCCGCGCGGCGAGCTCGTCGGCGAGCCCGGCGGCCAGCAGCCAGGGTCCGTACCGCGTGGCGCCGGCCGGCACCGGCCAGCCCATCGCGGCGAAGTCGGCGGCGCGGACGATCCGGCGGCGGGCCAGGTCGGCGGAGGCGCCGTCCGCCCCGTCGGGCTGGGCGACGAGCTCGGCGGCCCGCTGGCGCGCGGCGCCCCGGCGGCGGAGCTCCGGCGGGTCGACGTCCCGCACCTCCGCGCCCAGCACCCGCCGGGCGCCGGGGTCGCGCAGGAGCAGCCGGTCGCCGACCCGCAGCGGCAGGGGCGAGGCCAGGCGCAGCCGCACGGCGGCGCCGTCCAGCGGGCGGAGCCGCGCGCCGACCGTCGCCGAGCCGACGTGCACCACCGGCTCGGCCGGCAGCCGCTCGTCGGGGGCGGTGTCCAGGGTCGCGTCGACGACGTCGGTGAGCCGGAAGGCCCCGGGCGTGAGCAGCGCGTCGCCGCGCGAGAGGTCCTCGACGGCGACCCCGCGGAGGTTGAGCGCCACCCGGGCGGTGGCCGCGGCGCGCTCGACCGGCTCGCCCAGGGACTGCACCCCGCGGACGGCCACCTCGCGATCACCCAGGAGGAGCCGGTCGCCGGACGCGACGGTGCCGGCGGCGAGCGTGCCGGTGACCACGGTGCCGGCGCCCTTGATGGTGAAGGCGCGGTCGATCCAGAGACGGACCGGCGCGCCGGGGTCCGGGGCGGGGAGGCCGGCGAGCAGTGCCTCCAGCGCCGTCGTCAGCTCCGGGAGCCCCCGACCGGTGACCGAGCTGACCGCCACGCCGGGCACCTCGCCCATCGACGTCCCGGCGAGCCGTTCGCGCACGTCGGCGAGGACGGGCGCCGGATCGGCGAGGTCGGCCTTGGTGACGGCGAGCAGGGCGTGCCGCACCCCGAGCGCGTCGAGGACGGCGACGTGCTCGGCGGTCTGCGCCGACCAGCCGTCGTCGGCGGCCACGACGACGAGCGCGGCCGGCACCGAGCCGACGCCGGCGAGCATGTTGCCGACGAACCGCTCGTGGCCGGGGACGTCGACGACCGCGAGCCGGCGGCCCGAGGGCAGCGTGGTCCAGGCGAAGCCCAGGTCGATGGTCAGCCCGCGGCGGCGCTCCTCGGCCCAGCGGTCGGGCTCCATGCCGGTGAGCGCCCGGACCAGCGCCGACTTGCCGTGGTCGACGTGGCCGGCCGTCGCGATCACGTCCACCGGCGGGCCACCTCCAGCACGGCGTCGGCGAGGGCGCCGTCGGCCGACGGCGGGACGCTGCGCAGGTTGAGCAGGGTGCGACCGTCCTCGACGTAGCCGACGACCGGGGTCGCCCCCAGCCGCAGCGGCTCGGCGAAGCGCTCGGCCAGCGCCACGGCGGCGCCGGGCAGCGGGTGCTCGGGCGCCCCTCCCCCGCCGACCCGCGAGTCGGCATCCACGGCGACAGCCTCCACGCCGCCGGCCTCCAGGCGGGCCGCCAGCGCGCGCGCCCGCTCCCGGAGCCCGTCGACGTCGGCGGCGAGCATCTGCCGCACCGGCGGCAGCGGGCCGCGCAGCGTCGCCTCGAGGGCGGCCAGCGTCGTCTTGTCCACGCGGAGCGCCCGGTAGAGGGGGTGGCGGCGGAGGCGCTGCACGAGCTCCGCGCGGCCGAGCACCAGCCCGGCCTGGGGGCCGCCGAGCAGCTTGTCGCCGCTGGCGAGCGCGAGGTCGGCACCGGCGGCGAGCGTCGTCTGCAGATCGGGCTCGTCGGGCAGCGCCGGATGGGGCAGCAGGAGGCCTGAGCCGACGTCCGCGACGAGCGGCACCCCGGTGCCCTGCAGCGCCGCCGCCAGCTCCCCGACCTGCACCGACCGGGTGAAGCCGCGCACGACGAAGTTCGACGGGTGCACCTTGAGCACCGCGCCGGTGTCCGGGCCGAGCGCCCCGCGGTAGTCGGCCAGGGCGACGCGGTTGGTGGTGCCCACCTCGCGCAGGCGGGCCCCCGTGCTCTCCAGGAGGTCGGGGATGCGGAACCCGTCGCCGATCTCGACCAGCTCGCCGCGGGCCAGCACCAGCTCCCGGCCCTGGCCGAGCGCCGTGGCGACCAGCGCCAGCGCGGCGGCGCAGTTGTTGACCACCAGCGCCGCCTCGGCGGCCGGGACCGCCTCCAGCAGCGCGGCGAGGGCCGCCTCCCCCCGCGGGCCGCGGCGGCCGGTGCGCAGGTCGAGCTCGACGTCGGTGGTGCCGCTCGCGGCGACGACCGCGTCGACCGCCGCCTCCGACAGGGGCGCGCGGCCGAGGTTGGTGTGCACGACCACGCCGGTGGCGTTGAGCACCGGGCGCAGGCTGCCGGCCGTGGGCGGGAGTTCGGCCAGGACGGCGTCGACGGCGGCACCGGGCGCGACCTCGCCGGCCCGGATCCGCTGCTGGACGCGCTGCACGGCGCTCTTCACCAGGACCCGCCCCAGCCGCTCGCCGGCGCCGGCGAGGCGCGGGTCGGCGAGCAGCGTGTCGGTGCGGGGCACCTGGCGGCGCGGGTCGGTCGTCATCGCCCCGCAGCGTAGGTGCGGGGCGGGAGCTGGCGGAGGCGGACGGGAATCGAACCCGCCTGGCCGAGATGCTCGGCCACGTCGGCTTTAGAGGCCGCGGGGGCCACCAGACACCCTGACGCCTCCGCCGGGCAGCCTACGTGGTGGAACTGTCGGAGGTCCGTGCCAGCATCCGCGGCGTGAACCGCACCGAGCCCCGCACGCCCGCCACGCTGCCGCCGGTCACCCTCACGCCCGATGAGGCCGCCGCCGTCGCCGCCGCGCTCGCCGCCCGGCCCGAGGGCCCCTACGCCGAAGCCGGGCAGACGGCGCTGGAGAAGGTGCTCACGGCGCTGGAGCCCGATCCCGCGCAGCGCGCACGGCTGCTGGCGAGCAGCCGCTGGCTGGCGGCCGACGTCGCGCGGGGCGCCGAGGTGCGGCGGCGCGTGGAGCGCGGGCTCGCCGAGCGGCGCGTCCTGGTGCTCGACTACCGCGACCGCGAGGGCGCCTGGTCGGAGCGGGCCGTGGAACCGCAGCTGCTCGTCCGCACCGGCGCCCACGAGTTCCTGCTGGCCTGGTGCCGGGAGCGCCAGGAGCTCCGCTGGTTCCGGGAGGACCGCATCGGCGGCGTCGAGCTCACCGGTGAGCCCGCGCCCCGGCGGGACCTGTCCGGCGTCGGTGCGCCGCCCTCGGCCGGGCACCCGGCCGGGCACAGGCTGCCGCGCACCCCGCCGCCGGCCGCGCCACCCCGGCTCCGGGTGCTCCCCGGCGGCCGGGCCTAGATTCGGGCGCGTGACCACCGCACCCGCGCGCATCCGGCTCACCCAGTACGCCCACGGCGGGGGGTGTGCCTGCAAGATCCCGCCCGGCGAGCTCGAGGCGGTCGTCGCCGGGCTGACCGCGCAGGGGCCGGTCGACCCGGCGGCCGAGCTGATCGTGGGCCTCGATGACGGCGACGACGCGGCGGTGGTCCGCATCGCCGGCGGGCAGGGGCTGGTGCTCACCACCGACTTCTTCACCCCCGTCGTCGACGACGCGTACACCTTCGGCCGGATCGCCGCGGCGAACGCGCTCTCCGACGTCTACGCCATGGGTGGCACCCCGGTCGTCGCCGTCAACCTGCTCGGGTGGCCGCGTGACGTGCTCCCCGCGGAGCTCGCCGCCGAGGTGCTGCGCGGCGGCCTCGAGGTGGCGCAGGAGGCCGGCTGCCACGTCGGCGGCGGGCACTCCATCGACGATCCCGAGCCCAAGTACGGCATGGCGGTCACCGGCGTGGTCGACGTCGACCGGCTCATCACGAACGCCGGTGCGGTCGCCGGCACGCCGCTCACCCTCACCAAGCCGCTGGGGGTGGGGGTGCTCAACAGCCGCATGAAGGCCACCGGCGAGGTGTCGGAGGAGGCGGTCGCCTCGATGACGGCCCTCAACCGCGAGGCCGGGCGGGCCGCCGTCGCGGCCGGCATCCGCGCGGGCACCGACGTGACCGGCTTCGGGCTGCTCGGCCACCTCTACAAGATGGCGCGGGCCAGCGGGGTCACCGCCGTCGTCGACGCCGCGGCTGTCCCGTACCTCACCGGCGCCCGGGAGGCGCTGGCCGCCGGCTTCGTCTCCGGGGGCACGCGCCGCAACCTCGACTGGGTGCGCCCGCACGCCGACCTCTCCGCGGTCTCCGAGGACGAGGCGCTCCTGCTGGCCGACGCGCAGACCTCGGGCGGGCTGCTGCTGGGCGGGGAGATCGTCGGTTCCCCGGTGATCGGCGAGTTCGTGCCCCGGGGGCAGCACGTCGTCGTCATCCGCTGACGCGCCCGCGGCGGCGTGTCCCCGGCGGCACGCCGAGCAGGGACACGGCACCGCGCGAGATCTGCTCGCCCGGCCCCCGGTGTCGTGCCACGGTCCCGCCAGGTCGGGCGCGAGCGCGCCCGGCGGGCGGACCGGCGGGGAGGACGACGTGGTGGTGCGGACGGCGGCACGGGCAGCGCTCGCGGCGGGACTGACGGCCGCAGCGGTGTGGGGCGGAGCAGGAGCGGCCGGCGCCGCCGGTCCGAGTGGCGGGGTGGGCGACCCCACCTGGCGGGCCAACGCTGTCTTCGTGGACCCGGCCCGCGGCCTCCTGGTCGACCTGACCGTCGGGGAGAGCTCGGCCGCCGGGACCACGGTGACCGCGGACCTCTTCCTCGAGGAGTGGGAATGCACCGTGGACGGGCAGCCGGCGGTCGCCGACGTCGTCCGCCTGGAGTCGGCCCGCGTCGCGGGGACGGTCGGCTACACCTGCTCGGAGGCGACGGGCGGTGGTCAGGGGCTGGTGCCCGCCACGCTGCAGGGCACGCTGACCGTCGACGTGACCTGGACCGGTGTGGGTGTCCCGGATGCGCAGCCGCTGTTCGACGGCGCCGTCGGCCGCTATGTCGTCCGGGAGGCCGAGGTCGCTGCGGCGGTGTCGGTGTCCGGTGGCCTGTCGGCCGACCTGGAGGCCAACTCCGGTCACCTGGCCCGCGAATCGACTGTGATCCCTCCCGGCCGTCTCCGCTGACCGCGGAGGACCCGGCCCGGAGGACACCGGCAGACGTGCTCGGCTAGGTTCGCGGTCATGCTCGCTGCCTTCGTCTCCACGCCCGCCCCGAAGGACCCGCTCTCCGTGCTGGAGATCGGGGAGCGCCCCGAGCCCGAGGTGCCCGAGGGCTGGACGACGATCCAGGTCAAGGCGGTGTCGTTGAACCACCACGACCTGTTCAGCCTGCAGGGCATCGGCCTGCCCGCCGAGCGGATGCCGATGATCCTCGGCACCGACGCCGCCGGCATCGACGAGGAGGGCAACGAGGTCGTCGTCCACGGCGTCATCTCCACCCCCGACTGGATGGGCGACGAGACGCTGGACCCGAAGCGGTCGCTGCTGTCGGAGGTGCACCAGGGGTCGATGGCCGAGCGGGTCGCCGTCCCCCGGCGCAACCTCCTCCCGAAGCCGGCCGAGCTCTCCTTCGCCGAGGCCGCCTGCCTCCCCACCGCGTGGCTGACCGCCTACCGGATGCTGTTCGTGAAGTCCGGGCTCCGGCCGGGGCAGACGGTGCTCGTGCAGGGCGCCAGCGGCGGCGTGGCGACGGCGCTCATCGTGCTCGGCCGCGCCGCCGGCTACCGCATGTGGGTGACGGGCCGCAGCGAGGAGAAGCGGGCCGCAGCCCTGGCGCTGGGCGCCGAGCAGGCGTTCGAGAGCGGCGCCCGGCTGCCCGAGCGGGTCGACGGCGTCATGGAGACCGTCGGCGAGGCCACCTGGAGCCACAGCATCAAGTCGCTGAAGCCCGGCGGCGTCCTGGTCACCTCGGGCGCGACCACGGGCTTCAACCCCGGCGCCGAGCTCAACCGGGTCTTCTTCACCCAGCTCTCGGTCATCGGCTCCACGATGGGGACGAAGTCCGAGCTCGAGGCGCTGATCCAGATGTGCGCCGTCACCGGCATCCGCCCGCAGATCGACGTGGAGCTGCCGCTGGCGGAGGCCCGGGAGGGCTTCGCGCGGATGCTGGAGGGCCGCACCAACGGGAAGATCGTCTTCACCCTCTGAAGCCCCCGCTCGCAGCCCGCGGCGGGCGGACGACCGCTTCCTGGTCGACCGCGAGGTGACGGTCACGCACGACGAGGTCCACCCCCAGCGGCGGGGGGGGGGGGGGGGGGGGGGGGGGGGGGGGGGGGGGGGGGGGGGGGGGGGGGGGGGGGGGGGGGGGGGGGGGGGGGGGGGGGGGGGGGGGGGGGGGGGGGGGGGGGGGGGGGGGGGGGGGGG
>NZ_JBJHAD010000033.1:0-13287 GCF_054050875.1 Blastococcus sp. SYSU DS0541
CCCCCCGCTCGCAGGCTCGCGGCGGGTCCCTGCAGCGGGGCCGTCCCAGCACGTCACCAGCCGTTCGAGTGCGTCACCATGGGGACATGCCGCGCCTGCCTCGCCTGTCTGCTGACCGCGTCGCCGAGGCACTGCGCGCCCTGCCGCGGTGGTCGGGCGACGCCGACGGCCTGCGCCGGACCGTCGAGCTGCCGGGCTTCCGCGACGCCGTCGCGGCGATCGTCGCGATCGCCGACGTCGCCGAGGAGATGGACCACCACCCTGACATCGACCTGCGCTACCGGACGCTGCACCTGCACCTCGTCAGCCACTCCGCCGGTGGGGTGAGCGAGCTGGACCTGGAGCTCGCGCGCCGCATCGACGCACTGCTCCCCGTCCACCCGTGAACGCGATCATGGCGCGGTGACCGCGGATCGGGACGACCCCGTGGTCACCGCGCCATGATCGGCGGGTGGGAGCAGCGTCAGCTGCCGACGCGGCCGCCGTCGGTGCGGTAGACGACGGCGACGCTCGGCCGCGGGAAGGGCCGGTACGCCTGGAAGTCGGGCCACCGGCTGGACGGGTTCTCCACCGTGGAGCCGGTGGTCTCACCGGGGTGCTGGACGGCGACGAACACCGACCGCGCGTCCCGGGTGATCAGCGGACCGCTGCACTCCGCGCCCAGCGGCACGGTGAGGAACGCCTTGAGGTGCCCGCGCTCGGGCCCCTCGGTCGGGACGGCGAACAGCCCGTCGTTGGTGCCGCCGAGCGTGCCCACCGCCTGGTTGCGGACCGACAGCACGTTCCCGTCGGTGGAGATCCAGAGGTTGCCCGCCGGGTCGAACTCCAGGTTGTCCGGGCAGGAGATGGCGCTGACCTCGGACCGGTCGTACCCGGCGAAGTAGGTCCCCGGGAACTGCGGGTCGCCGCAGACCAGGAAGATCCGCCAAAAGAACGTCGTCCCGCTGGCCGAGCCGGTCTCCTCCCACTCGATGACGTGCCCGTTGCGGTTGCCCGGCTGCTGCTCGAAGGTCGCAGGCAGGCCGGCCTCCTCGTCCGCGGGCTCGAACGCGTAGGAACGGGTGATCGGGTTGGCCTCGTCGGCGCCGGGCCGGCCGTTCACCCCGGTGCGGTTGGAGTTGTTGGTCAGGGCCGCGTACACCCGGCCGTTGACCGGGTTCACCTGGATGTCCTCCGGCCGGTCCATCTTCGTCGGCACCAGCCCCGCGTCGACGACGACCGGGTTGGCCGGGTCGGGGAAGTCGCCGCTGGCGTCGAGCTGCTTGCCGAGCCGGTCGGCGGCCAGGCGGGTGAAGGTGAGCACCCAGGCGACGTCCTTGCCCGGGATCATCGAGCGGCCGCCCTCCACGAGCGGGATCCACTCGCCGTAGCCGTCGAAGGCGCCGTCGCCGGGCAGCTCGCCGCTGCCGTCGATCTCCGCGGCCGGGGAGTCGCCGACGAAGCGGGCGACGTAGAGGTCGCCGTCCTCGAGCAGCGTCAGGTTGTGGGCCCGGGAGGCGCTGTCGGTGCCGGGCCGGTAGGTCTTCCGCGAGACGAACTTGTAGATGTAGTCGAACCGCTCGTCGTCACCGGAGTAGGCCACCACGCGGCCGTCCTCGGCGATCTGCACGTTGGCGCCCTCGTGCTTGAAGCGGCCGAGCGCGGTGCGCTTCTTGGGCGTCGAGGTCGGGTCGTAGGGGTCGACCTCGACGACCCAGCCGAAGCGGTTGACCTCGTTGGGCTCACGGGCCAGGTCGAAGCGGGCGTCGACCTCGTCCCAGCGCCGGCCGGGCGGTCGCGTCGTCGAGACGCCGTAGCGCGCCAGCCGGGGCTCCTTCGCGCTCTCGGCGATCGGCGTCGTCGTCCCGAAGTACTGGTTGAAGTTCTCCTCCCCGTGCAGCGTCGTACCCCACGGGGTCATGCCACCGGCGCAGTTGTTCAGCGTGCCCAGGACCGTGCGCCCCTGCGGGTCGGCGCTTGTGCGCAGGTAGGGCGAGCCGGCAGCGGGGCCGGTGAGCTCCATCGGGGTGTCGGCGGTGATCCGGCGGTTGCGCCGGCCGTTGCGCACCGGGCGCCACTCGCCGGTCCTCCCGTGCCGCTGCACCTCCACGACCGAGATGCCGTGGGCCATCATCGCGATGCGCTTCTGCTCGGGCGTGGTCGGCGCGGACTCGCTGGCGACGCCGGCGAACATCAGCTGCTCGTTGGTGTACTCGTGGTTGACCACCAGCAGCGCCTGACGGTCGCGGTCGTCCAGCGGCAGCAGGCCGATGTAGTCGCAGTTGTAGCCGAACTGCATGGCCTGGGCCTCGGGGGTCTGCCGGTCGATGCGGAACGGCGGGGCCCCGGGCAGCACCGGGTCACCCCAGCGCATGACCACGGAGTAGCGGTAGCCGTCGGCGGTGACCAGCTCGTCGAGGAAGTTCTGCTCGACCGGCTGGAACGTCAGGTCGCTCCCCGGGAGCGGGGTGACGCCGCCACCGGTCGGCACCGGCTGCTCCTTCGCGGCCGCGGAGGCGACGGGACCGGCGGCGACCAGCAGGGCGCCGGCGCCGGCGGCCTTCAGCATGCTCCGGCGGCTGAAGGCCGTCTCGACGACCTCGGCGAAGGTCGGGTTGTCCGTCTGGTTCGGGACGGCGGAGTCGCAGGCGTTGCCGCACTTGTAGTAGCAGGTGGCGTGGCTGCGGCTGCCGTGGCGGATGCCGGAGAACAGCGGCAGGAGCGCGCGGGTGCGCGGCTTCGAGATGTCGGTCATCGGTCCCTCTGGTCGCGAGGAGGTCTGGGCCCTCGCACCCAAACGGGCCCTGACGACGCACCGGTGGCAGCCCGGTGAACGACCGGCGACCACTCGGACACCTGTTGCGCTCAGCCGGCGACGGGCAGCACCAGCAGCTCCAGGAGGCGGTCGGCCTCGGCGTCGGGATCGGCCGTCAGCCCGGTGTGCACCGGGCCCGGCTGGACGACGGTGCTCCGCGGTGCGGTGAGCCACCGGAACCGGGAGCCGAGCGCCTCCCGCCCGGCGGCGCCGGCGACCGGGTCGGCCGCGCAGACGTCCGCCGCCGCCTGCAGCGCCCGGCCGATCGCCGACGGGTCGGCGGTCGGGTCCAGCGCGCGCAGCCGGTCGAGGTCGAGGTGCAGCCGCGAGCCCAGGTAGTCGCGCTGCCGGCAGTAGACGATCACGCCGGCGTTCAGGAACTCGCCCCGCTCCACCCGCGGGACCACCCGCAGCACCGCGTACTCGAAGGTGTCCCTCGGTGTCGTCGCCGTCATCGCTGGCTGATCCCCTCCGGCGGTGGGGGGCCCAGCCACGCGGGGCGGTTCTCCCCGCGCGGCGCCCTCCGGCGGCCCGCTCCCCCGGCGGCGACCGCGTCGACCACCCCGGGCAGCCAGGCGGCGCGGGCACCCAGCCGGGCCAGCACCTGGTCTGCGTACCGGGCGCGGACCACCTCCGGTCCAGGCCCGGCCGCGGGGTCGTCGAGCCACTCGTCGGGCACCTGCGCGAGCACCCGGTCCAGCAGGTCCCGCGTGACCCGGGGCGCCAGCGCGGCGTCGGCCGCGGGCACGTCGGGGGTGCACTCGACCAGGGCGTGCGCCGAGGCGTCGTACGCCCGCTCGACGGCGGCCGCGGCCCCGGGCCAGTGGTGGTGGAAGGTCAGAGCGGCGCCGTGGTCGATCAGCTGCAGCCGCCCGTGCCAGAACAGCATGTTGGGGTTGCGCCAGGAGCGGTCGACGTTGCCGACGAGCGCGTCGAACCACAGCACCCGGCCGGCGAGCTCGGGGTCGACGCCGTCGGCGCCCGCCTCGAAGTCCAGCGCCCCGGGCAGGTAGTCCAGGCCCAGGTTGCGGCCGGCCGACCGCTGCAGCAGCTCCTGCACCTCGTGGTCGGGTTCGCCCACGGCCAGCTCGGGGACGACGTCGACGGTGACCAGCGCGGGCACCGGCAGGCCCAGCGCCCGGGCGAGCTCCGCGCAGACCACCTCGGCGACCAGCACCTTCACGCCCTGCCCGGCGGCCCGCCACTTGACGACGTAGGTGCCCAGGTCGTCCGCCTCCATGAGCCCGGGCAGCGACCCACCCTCGCGCAGCGGGGTGACGTAGCGGGTGGCGGTGACCGAGGGCAGCACAGTGCGGTCAACCTACGCCCGGGGGCGCTGCGGCCACCCCGCCGACACCTCCTCCGGCGGCCTCGCCACCCGTCGGTGGGCTCCCGGCCGCGCCGCGCGTCGTCTGACGCACCCGGCCGCTCGGGCCCCCGCGCGGGAGACTGGGCCCGTGGGCCTCCTCCGCGCGACCGACCCGGCCGAGCTCGCCGACGTGCCGTTCACCTACCCCGAGGTGGGGGCGACGGGGGACGCCACCCTGCCGGCGGGCTACCGAACGGCGGAGCACTCGGCGGTGGTCGGGACCGGGCGTGCGGCGTTCGAGCGCGCCGCTGCCGCGGTCCTGGACTGGCGGGCGCAGCGGGCGGCGGGGCTGCGGGTGCGCGCCTCCGGTCCGGCCGGCTCCCCGGGCACGGTCGTCGTCCTCACGGCGGGGCTGCCGAGGTTCGGGTACGACATCCCCTGCCGTGTCGTGTGGGCCGCCACGGAGGGGGACGAGCGCGGTTTCGCCTACGGCACCCTGCCCGGCCACCCGGAGAGCGGGGAAGAGCGGTTCACCGTGCGGCTGACCGGCGGCGGCGACGTCGTCTTCACCCTCCGGGTGTTCTTCCGGCTCGCCTCGCCCGCCGCCCGGTTCGCGGGCCCGCTCTCCCTCGCCGTCCAGCGGCTGGCCACCGCCCGCTACGTGGCGGCGATCCGCCGAGCCGGCCGGGCAGGAACCGGACGCTGACCGGGCGGGGCCGTCAAGACGACCGCCACCCGGTCGGCCGACTCCGTAAGCTGCGCCGGTGAGCTCCGCTGCGCCGCTGCGCCTGCTGCTGCGCGACCGCGGGCACCGGCTGGTCCGGGAACTGGGCGCGTTCGGCACCGTGGGCGCGGCCTGCTTCGTCCTCGACCTCGCACTGTTCCAGCTTCTCTACGCGCATGCCGCCACGGGCGCGGTGACGGCGAAGCTCCTGTCCAGCCTGGTGTCGATGACCGCGGCGTTCATCGGTCACCGGTTCTGGTCGTTCGCCGACCGTGCGCGCACCGGCCTGCGGCGCGAGTACTGGCGGTTCGCGCTGGTCAACGGCGCCACGCTGCTGCTGGGGCTGGCCATCGTCGCCTTCGTGCGGTACCCGCTGGGCCAGGAGAACGCCCTGGTGCTGCAGGGCGCCAACATCACCTCGATCGCCGTGGGCACGGTCGTCCGCTACCTGAGCTACCGCTGGTGGGTCTTCCCCGCCCGGCACGAGACGGCGTGCCCCGCCCCCCAGAGCTAGCCGCGGCGGGCGCCGCCGGCTGACGGCGACGCACGAGCGCGGTCACGGGGCTGGACGCCGCGTCGGACCAGCAGCACGGCCCCGAGGACCCACGCCGCGAGCCTCCAGCTGCCGGCGACGACCAGGCCGGTCGCCCACGCGGTGGCGACCGGGAGGAAGGCGTCCTCCCCCACCATCGCCGGACGGCGCGGCCCCTACTCGCCCGCGGCCACCGCCGCGCGCTCGCGGTCGATGAGGTCCTTGCTCCGCACCAGGCGGATGAGCGTGACCACGAACAGCCCCCCGGCCATGTTGAGCAGCACTGTGTACCAGAACCAGGCCAGCCACTCCCCGTAACCGAACGGGGCGCCGGCGTGGAGGGCGCCGAAGATCAGCAGCGAGTCGAGGATCGAGTGGAACAGCAGCAGGCCGGCCAGGAGGAACCCGCCGATCACCGAGGCGACGATCTTGCCCGTCTCCGAGTGCGCGCCGTGCTGCATCCGGGTCATCAGCGTGATCACGCTCCCGCCGAGGAACGCCAGGCAGACCGACTGCAGGTCCAGCGGGGCCTCGACGAAGTGCTTCGCGGACTCGACGGCGATGCCCGCCAGATCGGGGAACGCCTGCACGACCAACCACATGACCAGCCAGCCGCCGATCAGGTTGGCGATCAGCGTCCCGGTCCACAGCTTCGCCAGCTGCGCACCGCTGGCCCGTCTCGCGAAGACCGCGGTCACCGGGACCAGGAAGCCCTCGGTGAACAGCTCGCTGCGGCCGAGCATGAGGGCGATGAATCCGATGCTGAACGCGAGCCCGGCCAGCAGTTCGCTGCCGGTCGCCTCGAGGACCGCCAGCAGGGCCAGCACGCCGACGGCCACCTCCAGCCCCCCGGCCAGCCCGGTCGCCAGCACCTCCCGCCACCGGCGGTGCAGGCGCTGAGCCCCCTCGCTGACGATCTTCCCGAACGCCTCGGCGATCTCGTCCTCGGCCGGCGCGTCGGTCTCGCCGAGCTCGGCGCGCTTCCGGTCCTCCTCCAGGTCCTCCACGGCTCCTCCTCCACGTCCGGGGCACCGGGACCGGGAACGGGCGGCACATCCTCCGGCGGGCCCTACCCGGACCGGCACCGGCCACACCGCCCGCCACCGTGGCCTCGGTCATCCCGCCGGGTGCCCGGCGGACCCGACCTGTGACGGGCGTCACCGGTCGGGCGTGCCGGCGGTGCGGCCGGTCGTGGACGACGGCACCTGTGCTGGCCGCCGAGGCGATCAGCGCCGGCGGGGCTGGCTCCGTCGCCGGGCTCCCATCGCACGGCGCGACCACGCGTGTCCCGACGGTGGCCCCACGCGGCGGCGGCGCACGAGCCGGTCCGGGCAGCGGATCCGGCCCGGTTCCGGGCATCTAGCCTCACCGTCCGCGTATCCGCGCAGAGGAGATCCACGACGGCTCACAGGAGCGGCCTCATGTCCCGGAAACTCACCCTGCTGACCGCGGCGACGGTGGTGGTGCTCGGCCTCGGCTCCGGCGTGGCGCACGCCGACGACCAGCCCCCCGCCGGTGCCCCGGGGGCCCCGGGGGCCGGGGACCCCTACTTCCCGCTCGACGGGAACGGTGGGTACGACGTCCTGCACTACGACCTGGACCTGCGCTACGACCCGGCCACCGACCTCCTCGACGGCACCGCGACCATCACCGCGCGGGCGCTGCAGGACCTCTCCGCCTTCAACCTCGACCTCGAGGGCCTGGAGGTCCGCTCCGTGCGGGTGGGCTCCCGGGAGGCGGCCTGGGCCCGCGAGGGCGGGGAGCTCACCGTGACCCTCGGCAAGGGGCTGCGCGCCGGGCAGCGGTTCGCCGCCACCGTGGTCTACGGCGGTGTCCCGCAGACCCTCACCGACGCCCTGGGCATCTCCGGCTTCATGCACACCGACGACGGCGCGATCGTGGCCGGCCAGCCCGACGTCGCGGCCACCTGGTTCCCGGCCAACGACCACCCGCGGGACGCCGCGTCGGTCACCGTCCGGGCCACGGTCCCCGAGGGGCTGGAGGCCGTCTCCAACGGCGTCCTCCGGGGCACCCGCGCGGCGCACGGGTGGACGACCTGGGAGTGGCGCGCGCAGGAGCCGATGGCGCCCTACCTGGTGACGCTCGCGATCGGCGAGTTCGACCTGCGCGAGTACGTCGCCGACGGCATCCACTACTGGGATGCCCTGGACCCCGACCTGTTCACCATGGACCCCGACCCGGAGACGGAGGGCCCGAGCATCGGGGAGCTGGCCGAGGCGTCGCTGGCCCGGCAGCCGGAGATCACCGAGTTCCTCTCCGGCATCTTCGGCCCGTACCCGTTCCGGGCCTCCGGCGGCATCGTCGACGATCTGCCGGAGTTCCAGTTCGCGCTGGAGACGCAGTCCCGGTCGATCTACTCGTCGGCGTTCTTCTCCGACCCGGTGAGCGGCGACCTCGTGGTGGTGCACGAGCTGGCGCACCAGTGGACCGGTGACCTGCTGCGCGTCGACACGTGGCAGCACATCTGGCTCAACGAGGGCTTCGCCACCTACGCCGAGTGGCTCTGGCTCGAGCGCGAGGGGTTGTCCACGCCGCAGCAGGAGTTCGACGCCATCGCCGCCGGAGCTCCGCCGGAGTTCTGGGAGCTCACGATCGGGGACCCGGGGCCGGCGACGGAGAACCTGTTCGACATCGCGGTCTACTACCGCGGCGCCATGACCCTGCAGGCGCTGAGGAACGAGGTGGGCGACGACGCGTTCTTCGCGATCGTCCGCCAGTGGGTCGACTCGCAGGCCGGCGGCACCGTCACCACCGACGAGTTCATCGCGCTCGCGGAGAAGGTGTCCGGTCAGCAGCTCGACGAGCTCTTCCAGCAGTGGCTGTTCACCCCGGAGAACCCGACCGCGGCCGGCTGAGCCCGGCTGAACCCGGCGGCTGGGGGACCCGTCAGGTCCCTCAGCCGCTCGGGCCGAACTGCTCCACCCGGATGTCCGCGGCCGGGACACCGAGCATCTCGAGCAGCCGGGTGGCCGCGCCGGCGAAGGCGGCCGAGCCGCAGACGTACACCGTCTGACCGGGTTCCCACAGCGGCACCAGATCCATGGCGGTGAGCCGGCCGGCGGGGCGGATGCCGCGCGGCTCCCGCGTGGTCACCACCAGCGCGCCGGCGGCGAGCAGCTCGTCGGCGTAGGGCAGCAGCTCCACCGTCCGCACCGAGACGGCCGTGCGCAGCAGCTCGGTGCGCCCCAGCGCCCGCGCGGTCCGCAGCATCGACACGAACGGGACGACGCCACTGCCGCCGGCGACCAGCAGCGCCGGGCTCTCGGTGTCCCAGACGAACCAGCCGCCGATCGGGCCGCGCACCTCGAGCACGTCGCCGGGCTCGACGACGTCGGCGAGGTGGGTGGAGACCTCGCCGTCGTCCAGCCGCTCCACGAAGAGCTCCAGCAACGGGTCGCCGGGTGCGGAGGCGATCGAGTACGAGCGCTGCGCGGTGTAGCCGTCCGGGGCGGTCAGCCGCACGACGTAGTGCTGGCCGGGCAGGTGGTCGACCCGGTCGGCGACGTCGAGCCGGAGCTGCACCGACCGCGGCACCGGGCGCCGCACGCCCGCGACCGTCGCCGTCCGCCAGCCGCCCGAGGGTGCGCCTGCGACGCCGGCGCCCAGCGGCCTAGTCACCCTGGTACCGCTGCTGCCGCCACGGGTCGCCCCGGTCGTGGTAGCCGTTCTGCTCCCAGAAGCCGGGCTGATCGCGCCGGAGCAGCGTCAGCTTGCTGATCCACTTGGCGCTCTTCCAGAAGTACAGGTGCGGCACCAGCAGCCGGACCGGGCCGCCGTGCTCGGGGGTCAGCGGCCGGCCGTCGAAGTCCCAGACCAGCCAGGCCTTCCCCCCGGTCACGTCGGCCAGCGGCAGGTTGGTGGTGTAGCCGGTCTTCGACGTCGCCATGACGAACTGCGCCTCGGCGGTGGGCCGGGCGGCCTCGAGCAGCGTGTCGACGCTGATCCCGGTGAACCGGGTGTCGAACTTCGACCACGTGGTGACGCAGTGGATGTCGCCGCGGTACTCCGATGACGGCAGGCGGTGGGCGTCGTCCCACGACCAGGTGGTGGGCTGCTCGACCTGCCCGTCGACGGTGATGCTCCACGTCTCCGGCGAGATGCGCGGGGTCGGTTCGGCGGTGAGCACGGGCCAGTCCGCGCCGACGTCGTACTGGCCGGGGGGCAGCCGCGGATCACGCTCGCGACGGCGGCCGAGGAAGCCACGGGTGGTGGGCACGGGCACAGCCTGCCCCCTCGGAGGGCACCGCGACCACCTGCCCCGCGCGCCGGCTCCCAGGGCTCGGGCGGGAGGCCCGGTAGCGGTGAGGGTGCCCTTACATGAGGTGTGTCACCTCGTGTTTGGTTGGTGGCAAGGACCGTGTAGTCCTAGCGTGGGGACTTGTGGTGACGGTGGAGCACGCGCAGCGCAGGACCCCGAAGGTTGCGAAGACCAACTCGGTCTTCAAGAAGGCCGTCATGGCGGTCAGCGGCATCATCATGGTGCTGTACCTGATCGCCCACGTGATCGGGAATCTCAAGGCCTTCTCGGGCGCCGAGGCCTTCAACTCGTACTCGGGCTGGATCCGGACGGTCGGCAACCCGGCGCTGCCGGGGCAGACGACGCTCTGGGTCATCCGGATCGTGCTGCTCGTCGCGGTGATTGCCCACTTCTGGGCCGCCGTGTCGCTGTGGCGCCAGGCCAAGCGGGCCCGCCCGCAGGGCTACGTCACCAAGAAGGCGACGGCGCAGAGCTACGCCTCGCGCACCATGCGCTGGGGCGGCGTGATCATCGGCGCCTTCATCATCTACCACATCCTCGACCTCACCCTGGGTGCGGTGAACGCCGAGGGCTTCGACAGCACCCCGTACGAACGGCTCGTGGCGAGCTTCCAGAACCCCTTCGTCACGATCTTCTACGCCATCTCGGTGATCCTGCTGGGCATGCACCTGCGCCACGGCATCTGGAGCGCCACGCAGACCCTGGGCCAGAGCAACCGCCGTCGCGAGAAGACGGTCAGCCTGTTCGCCATCGTGTTCGCGACCGCCCTCACCCTCGGCTTCCTGCTCGTGCCTTTCTCCGTCCTCTTCGGGCTCATCGACTAAGGACCTCCCCAGATGCCTCTCGAGCTGTTCACCGTCGGCGAGCCCATCGCCGACACCAAGGCCCCCACCGACGTCCCGATCGGCGAGCGCTGGAGCGAGCGCAAGTTCCGCGGCCGCCTGGTCAACCCCGCCAACCGCCGCAAGATGACGATCATCGTCGTCGGCACCGGCCTGGCCGGTGGCTCCGCCGCCGCCACCCTGGGCGAGGCCGGCTACAAGGTGAAGTCGTTCTGGTACCAGGACAGCCCGCGCCGCGCGCACAGCGTCGCCGCGCAGGGCGGTATCAACGCCGCCAAGAACTACCGCAACGACGGAGACAGCGTGCACCGGCTGTTCTACGACACGGTCAAGGGCGGTGACTTCCGCTCGCGCGAGAACAACGTGCACCGCCTCGCCGAGGTCAGCGTCAACATCATCGACCAGTGCGTCGCCCAGGGCGTGCCCTTCGCCCGCGAGTACGGCGGCCTGCTCGACAACCGCTCCTTCGGTGGCACCCAGGTCTCGCGCACCTTCTACGCCCGCGGCCAGACGGGCCAGCAGCTGCTCTACGGCGCCTACCAGGCGCTGGAGCGGCAGATCGCGGCCGGCACCGTCGAGCAGAACGCGCGCACCGAGATGCTCGACCTGATCGTGGTCGACGGGCGCGCCCGCGGCATCGTCGCCCGCGACCTGGTCAGCGGCGAGATCAGCACGCACTTCGCCGACGCGGTCGTCATCGCCAGCGGTGGCTACGGCAACGTCTTCTACCTCTCCACCAACGCCAAGGGCTCCAACACCACGGCGATCTGGCGGGCGCACAAGCGGGGCGCGTACTTCGCCAACCCCTGCTACACGCAGATCCACCCGACCTGCATCCCGGTCAAGGGCGACTACCAGTCCAAGCTGACCCTGATGTCGGAGTCGCTGCGCAACGACGGCCGCGTGTGGGTGCCCAAGGAGCGCGGCGACGACCGCGACCCGCGGGACATCCCCGAGTCCGACCGCGACTACTACCTCGAGCGCCTCTACCCCTCCTTCGGCAACCTGGTGCCCCGCGACATCGCCTCGCGCCAGGCCAAGAACGTCTGCGACGAGGGCCGCGGAGTCGGCCCCGGCGGTCTGGGCGTGTACCTGGACTTCGCCGAGGCGATCGAGCGGCTGGGTCGCCCGGCGGTCGAGGCCAAGTACGGGAACCTGTTCGACATGTACGCCCAGATCACGGGCGAGGACCCCTACGCGGTCCCCATGCGGATCTACCCCGCCGTCCACTACACGATGGGCGGCCTGTGGGTCGACTACGACCTCCAGTCGACGATCCCCGGCATGTTCGTGATCGGTGAGGCCAACTTCTCCGACCACGGGGCCAACCGGCTCGGTGCCTCCGCGTTGATGCAGGGCCTGGCCGACGGCTACTTCGTGCTCCCGTCGACGATCAGCAGCTACCTCGCCGACGGCCCGTTCGAGAAGGTCGACGAGAGCCACCCGGCCGTCGTCGAGGCGCTCACCGGCGTGCAGGAGCAGGTGCAGAAGCTAATCAGCATCAACGGCAACCGCACCCCCGCGTCCTTCCACCGCGAGGTCGGCCAGCTCATGTGGGACCTCTGCGGCATGGAGCGCACGGACGAGGGCCTGCGCAAGGCCATCGACCGCATCCAGGAGATCCGCCAGGAGTTCTGGACCAACCTGAAGGTCACCGGCGACTGGCACTCGTTCAACCAGACGCTGGAGCACGCCGGCCGGGTCGCCGACTTCATCGAGCTCGCCGAGCTCATGTGCATCGACGCCTTGCACCGCCGCGAGAGCTGCGGCGGCCACTTCCGCGCGGAGAGCCAGACCCCGGAGGGCGAGGCGCTGCGTGACGACGAGAACTTCGCCTACGTGGCGGCCTGGGAGTGGACGCCGGAGGGCCAGCCCCCGGTGCTGCACCGGGAAGCCCTCGAGTACGAGTACGTCCACCTCGCCCAGCGGAGCTACAAGTGACAGCCACACACGAAGGCGCGATGCGCTCCAGCGTCGGCAACCCCGGGGCGGAGAAGAAGCGCGGGATGAACCTGACGCTGCGCATCTGGCGTCAGCAGGGACCGACGGTCAAGGGCAAGATGGTGACCTACAAGATCACCGACATCTCCCCCGACATGTCGTTCCTCGAGATGCTCGACGTGCTCAACGAGCAGCTGATCCTGCAGGGCGACGACCCGGTCGCGTTCGACCACGACTGCCGCGAGGGCATCTGCGGCATGTGCGGCGTGATGATCAACGGCCAGGCGCACGGCCCGCAGCAGACGACGACATGCCAGCTGCACATGCGTTCCTTCGCCGATGGCGACACGATCGACATCGAGCCGTGGCGGGCCACCGCGTTCCCGATCATCAAGGACCTCGCCGTCGACCGGCGGGCGTTCGACCGGATCATCCAGGCCGGCGGCTACATCAGCGTGCCGACCGGGACGGCCCCGGAGGCGCACGCGACGCCGGTGCCCAAGGCCGACTCGGACGCGGCGTTCGACGCCGCGACCTGCATCGGCTGCGGCGCCTGCGTGGCCGCCTGCCCGAACGCCTCCTCGATGCTGTTCACCGCCGCGAAGGTGACGCACCTCGGGCTGCTCCCCCAGGGCCAGCCGGAGCGCAACGACCGGGTGGTCAACATGGTGGCGCAGCAGGACCGCGAGGGCTTCGGCGGCTGCACCAACATCGGCGAGTGCTCCGCCTCCTGCCCCAAGGGCATCTCGATGGAGACGATCTCCCGGCTCAACCACGACCTGCTCGGCGCCCTCCGCGCCGGCGCGCGGCCGAAGAGCTGACAGCAGGACCACCGGCCGGCGGGCGGGCACCCACTCCGGGTGCCC
>NZ_JBJHAD010000034.1:0-12340 GCF_054050875.1 Blastococcus sp. SYSU DS0541
ACGGGCATTAGCGTGGGACAACGAGACCTCCGGGCGGTTGGTGAGGCGTCAGCACCCACACCTTCGCTCGGAGGTCTCCTGCTTGATCAGTTAGGCGGCGCCGTCAACAACGCCCGTGGTCATTACAGCTAGCGCGAACCGGCGTCCTCCCTCACCGCGCCGTGTCCTCCCTCACCGCCCACCGGGAGGGAGGACGCGCCATGATCAGGTGAGGTGATCATCGCCGCGGGCGCGGGGTTCAGCGCAGCAGCTTCGACATCCGGCGGTCGGCCAGCGGCTTCCCACCGGTCTGGCAGGTGGGGCAGTACTGCAGCGAGGTGTCGGCGAAGCTGACCTCGCGCACCGTGTCCCCGCAGACCGGGCACGGCAGCCCGGTGCGCGCGTGCACCTGCAGCCCCGACCGCTTCTCCCCCTTCATGGTGGCGGCCCGCTGGCCGACCTGGCGGCCCAGCGCCTCGGTGAGGGTGGCGCGCACCGCGTCGAAGAGACGGACCAGTTCGTCGTCGGTCAGCTTGTCGGCCATCTTGAACGGCGACAGCCGCGCCGCGTGCAGGATCTCGTCGGAGTAGGCGTTGCCGATCCCGGCGACGACCGTCTGGTCGGTCAGCGCCCCTTTGAGCTGCCCCGACCGACCCGCCATGAGCCGGGCGAAGGTCTCGCGGTCCACCTCCAGCGCATCCGGGCCGAGCCGCGCGATGCCGGGCACCTCGGCCGGTGACCGGACGACGTAGACGGCGAGGCCCTTGCGGGTGCCCTGCTCGGTGAGGTCGAAGCCGTTGCCGTCATCCAGGTGGACGCGCAGCGCCAGCGGCCCCTTGCCCGGCTTCGGCGGGGCGGTCGGCAGGTTCTCCCGCCAGTGCAGCCAGCCGGCGCGCGCCAGGTGCACGACGAGGTGGACGCCGGAGACGTCGAGGTCGAGGAACTTGCCGTGCCGGGCGGCCCCGGTGATCTCCAAGCCCGCGAGCGCCGACAGGGGCGGGTCGAAGGTCTTGATCGCCTGGACGGCGGCGAGGTCGGCGCGCGCCAGCACGCGGCCGACGGCGTTCTCGCGCAGGAACGCCGCCAGCGCCTCCACCTCGGGCAACTCGGGCACCCGGCCATGATCCACCCGATGCGCCCGCGGCGCGGCCCCCGATCGGTGGACGCCCGGGGCCGCACCGCTCCGCGGCCGCGCACCGGGCGCCCCGACGTCGAGGACCTTGCGGCGGTGCGACGACCGCGTGACGGTCCCGACGACCTGGTGGAGACCTTGTTGCGGCGGCTCCCGGGGCCCTCCGGGGCGAGTAGACCTCCGTCCACAGGCCCGCGCCGCAGGGGGGCGGGCCCGGCAGATGGAGGCCATCGTGAAGAGATCCCGACTCGGTTCCCTGGCGGTCCTCGCCGGCGTCCTGGCGCTGCTGGTCGGCCTGGTCGCCCCGGCGTCGGCCGCGGGGACCACCGCTGGGCCCTACTGCGGGCTGGTGTGGGGCTCGCTCCCGGAGGGCAGCGCGGCGACCGTCGGCGGCGCCACCGTGACCGACGTCCGCGCCGGGCGCCACGCCTGCTTCGACCGCCTGGTCGTCGACCTGGGCGGTCCCGCGGCGGCCGGCGGCTACTCCGTGCGCTACGTCGACGCCGTGCACCAGGTGGGCACGGGCGACGTCGTCCCGCTGGCCGGCGGAGCCGCGCTCGAGGTCGTCGTCCAGGCACCCGCCTACGACGGCCACGGCCGGCCCACGTACCTCCCGCCCAGCCGCAGCGAGGTCGTGGACGTCGACGGCTTCCGCACCCTCGAGCAGGTCGCGTGGGCCGGTTCGTTCGAGGGCAGCACCACGCTGGGCGTCGGCACCCGCGCCCGGCTGCCGTTCCGCACGTTCGCCCTGGTCGGCACCCCGGGTGACGACCAGGCCGTGCGCCTCGTGATCGACGTGGCCCACCGCTGGTGACCGGTCCCGCCCCGAGGGGGCCTGCGCTCCGGGAGCCTCCCGGCGCGCAGGTCCCCTCGCCTCACCCCTGGTGGAGCACCTCCACCACGACCCGGTTCGGGTTCTCCAGCCGGTAGACGCGGAACGGGCGCTCGGCCGCGGCGCCGAGGAACGAGACCATCTGCCCCTCGAAGATCGTGTCGATCAGGACCTCCTGCACCACGGCGCCTCCCGCGGGCACCGGGTCGGGCCCCGCGTAGGGCGCGACCCCGGTGTCCCCCGGCAGGCCGACCCCGGTGAGCACGAGCTGGAGGACGGCGTCCCCGGCGACGTCCACCGGGAACCCGCTCCCCGACGACCGGGCCTCGGCCACGTAGCGGGCGTCCCACCCGGGCAGTCCGGCACCGGCCACCTCGAAGACCACCCGGTCGAAACCGTCCTGCCGGCCGGCGCGGACGTCGGTCACGGTGACGGCGGCCCCCGGGGAGGCCGCGGCGGTGTCGGGCCGGCTGTCGGCGACGAACGGCGGTGGGGCCGTCGGGGAGGGGACGGCCGTGGTCGCCGGGGGCCGCGGGGCGGCGGTCGGCGAGGGGGGCGCCGTGGACCGCGACGGCGGGCTGAGGAAGACGGCGTAGTCGGCCGGCAGCAGCGGCGCGTCCGTGAGCGCACCCGAGGGCAGCGGCGCCTCCACCGGCTCCCCGCCGCTGGTGAGCAGCACCGCCTCGACGCCCGGCAGGCTGGTCGCGGTGAGCACCAGCTGCGCGACCGCCCGGCGGGTCGAGGGCAGCGGCGCGGCGCCGGAGAGGTCGATCGTGGCCGTGCCGTCGTCGATACCGGTCACCGACGCCTCCAGGCCCGCGGGGAGGGCCGTGGAGAGCCCCTCGGCCCGCTCCTCCTCGGTCGGTCCGGCGACCAGGGCGGACAGCAGCTCGCCCAGCCGCTCGTCGATCGGCCCCGTCCCGCTGTCCCGCGCACGGGGCACCAGGGCCTCGTCCGCGCCCACGAGGTAGGCCCAGCCGGCCTCGATGTCGGGGACGGGCGCCGGTGGGGGCGAGGGCGGGGACGACGGCGCGGCGAGCCCGTACGGGACGTCGGAGGCCGCGATCGTCGACGGATCGGCGCCGGTGGGCACCCCGCACGCCGTCGTCACCGCGAGGAGGGCTCCCGCCGCACCCAGCCGCCGCAGCCGGTTCACGACCGCGCCGCCGGGAGCGAGAGGACGAAGCGGGCGCCCCCGGCCGGGCTCGCGGCGCACCACGCCGCGCCGCCGTGCTGCGCGGTCGTCTCGGCCACGATGGCCAGCCCGAGCCCGGCGCCGGGCACCGAGCGGCGCGCGGAACCGGGAGCACGCGCGAAGCGCTCGAAGATCCGCTCCCGGTCCAGCGGGGCCACGCCCGGGCCGGCGTCGTCCACCGTCACCACCACCGAACCCTCGCAGCGCTCCACCGCCACCCGCTCGGGCCCCCCGGCGTAGCGGTCGGCGTTGTCCAGGAGGTTGCGCACGGCCCGCTCCAGCCGGGACTTGTCCCCGAGCACGGTCGTCTCCGGCTCGGGGCCGCCGGCCAGCAGGTCCACGGGCCGCCCGGTGCGCTCCAGCACCTCGCGCACGAGCGCCGTCATGGACACCGGGACGGCGTCCGGCCCGTGCCCGGCGCCGTCGAACCAGGCCAGCTCGAGCAGGTCGTCGAGGGTGACGCGCAGCCGGGACACCTCGCCCTCCACCAGCGCCAGGGCCTGCTGGGCCCGCGGAGGGAGCTCCTGACGCCGGGTGGCCAGCACCTCGACGCTCGTGGTCAGGCTGGTCAGCGGGCTGCGCAGCTCGTGGCTGACGTCGCCGACGAACCGGGCGTCCCGGGAGATCCGCGCGGCGAGGGCGTCCACCATGCTGTTGAAGGCCGCCACGATCCCCACGAGGTCGGGGTCGTCGGTCGGCGGGAGGCGGGTGGAGAGCTCGCCCCCGGCGATGCTCGTCGCGGCGCCAGCGACCTGCTCCAGCGGGAGGACGGCGCGCCGGCTGGCCCAGGCGCCGAAGCCGGCGCCGGCGAGGGTGGCGACGACCGCACCGGCCCCGAGCACGACCGCCAGGGTGCGCAGCAGCGTCTCCAGGTCGTCCAGCGGCGCGACCTCGTAGAACTGGATCCCCGCGCTCACCACGGGGACGGCGACGACGAGCCGGGGGCCGTCGGCCGACTCGACCCGCAGCGCGCCGGCCGCACCCCCGGCCACCACCTCCTGCAGCGCCTCGGGTACGTCGCGCCGGCCGATCTCCAGGCTGGAGGAGAACCAGTCGTCCCCGCTGCGGACCACGACCTCCGCGTCCCCGAACGGGACGAGCTCGCCCAGCACGGCGCCCACGTCGGCGCCGGCAGCGGAGAGCCGGTTGCGCAGCACCTCGGCGTCGGCGAACGCCTGCTGGGTGAGCGCCTGCTCGCGCTGCTCCACCACGAAGCTGCGGGCCAGCAGCCACGTCGTCGTCACCAGCACGGCGGAGACCAGCAGGGTGCTGGCCGCGAAGCCCAGCACGATGCGGCGCCGCAGTCCCCGCCGTCCCGGGACCCGCCGCCCCGGGACCCTGCTCACGCCCGGCTCACTGCGGGTCCAGCCGGTAGCCCAGCCCCCGGACGGTGACCACGAGGCGCGGGCTGCCCGGGTCCCGCTCCACCTTGGTCCGCAGCCGGCGCACGTGGACGTCGACGATGCGCTCGTCCCCGAAGAACCCGTGCTCCCACACCCGCTCGAGCAGCGCCTGCCGGCTGAAGACCCGGCCCGGCGCGGCGGCCAGCTCGCACAGCACGCGGAACTCGGTCAGCGTCAGCGGCACCAGCCGGTCGCCGCGGTGGACGGTGCCGCTGGCCTCCCGCAGCACCAGCGGGGCCTCCGGGTCGTGGTCGAGGACGACGCCCGCCCGGGCCGCGGCGGTCGGGGCGCCCGCCGGCACCGGGGCGGTCCGGCGGCGCAACGCCCGCAGCCGCGCGGTGATCTCCTTGATCTGGAACGGCTTGGTGACGTAGTCGTCGGCGCCGGCCTCCAGCGCCTCGACGATGTCCTGCGTGTCGGCGCGGGCGCTCACCACGACGACGGGCAGGTCGTGGGCCTGGCGCACCTCGCGGATCACGGTGTAGCCGTCCATCGAGCCGAGCATCAGGTCCACGATCATCATGTCCGGCGGGGCGATGCCCACCATCCGCACGGTGTCCTCCCCGGAGGCGGCCTCGGCGACGTCGTAGCCCTCGTCCTCCAGGGCCCACCGCAGCGCGGTCCGGATGGAGTCGTCGTCCTCCACGATCATGATCCGCAGCGACACGCGGACATGCTGCCACCGCGCGACCGCTGGTCAGCGCCCGCGGGCCGTCGTCATCCGATCGCAATGCGGCGACAGGGGATATCGCAAACTCCGGCCGCGAGGCTCCTGGGCAGACCGTGCGGACACCGACCGCCGAGGAGACCCCCGTGCCCCCTGCCCACCGCCACCCCGGTACCGACGACGCTGTCGAGACGCGCTCCGGTGAGGTCGTCCTGCGGCTGACGGAGGAGATGCTCGCCGACGGCGTCGCCGACATCCGGTGGCTGCTGCACGACGCGCTGCTCGCGGGGGCGCGGCGGGTGGTCGTCGACGTCCGGGAGGTCGAGCACCTGTCCAGCCCCGCGGCGGCCAGCCTGCTCTCCGCGCACCGGGCGTGCCGGGCCCGCGGCGGCAGCGTCGTCGTCCGCGGGGCCAACCGCCGGACCCTGGAGCTGCTCCGCCGGACGGGGCTGTGGCGGGTGCTGGGGATGGAGGAGGACCTGGGCCGCTCGGCCTGAGCCACCCGGCTCGGGGCGCAGTCCGGTCGCGCCGCTCCTAGGCTCGGCCGGGTGCCCACCGCGCTGCTCTGGTTCCGCCGCGACCTGCGCCTGCGCGACCACCCCGCCCTGCTGGCGGCGCGCGACGCGGCGGGCCCGGACGGCGACGTCCTGCCGGTGTTCGTCTTCGACGACCGGCTCTGGGGCCCGTCCGGCGAGCCGCGCCGCCGCTTCCTGCTCGACTGCCTCGCCGCCCTGGACGCCGACCTCGGCGGCGCGCTGGTGCTGCGCTCCGGCGACCCCGCGCGGGTGCTGCCGGAGCTGGCCGCCGAGGCGGGCGCGGCGTCCGTCCACGTCAGCGCCGACGCCGGGCCCTACGGCCGCCGCCGCGACCAGGCCGTCGACCGGGCGCTGGGCGAGGTCCCGCTCGTGCGCACCGGCTCGCCGTACGCGGTGACGCCGGGCCGGGTCACCAAGTCCGACGGGACACCCTTCCGCGTCTACTCGCCGTTCGCGCGGGCCTGGCGGGAGCACGGCTGGCGCGCACCGGCGTCGTCACCCGACGGCACCCGGTGGCGCACCGGCGTCCGCTCCGAGGACCCCCCGCCGGCCCCGGAGCTCGCCGGCGTCACCCTGCCCCCGGCGGGGGAGGCCGCCGCGTCGGCCGCCTGGGCGCGCTTCCGCGACGAGCGGCTGCTCGGTTACGCCGACGGGCGCAACACCCCCGGCGGCGACGGCACCAGCCGGCTGTCGGCCTACCTGAAGTACGGCTGCATCCACCCGCGCACGCTGCTGGCCGACCTCGCGGCCGGGGAGCAGACCGAGTCGGTGCGCCGCTACACCGACGAGCTCGCCTGGCGGGACTTCTACGCCGACGTCCTCTGGCACCGGCCGGAGTCCGCCCGGGAGTACCTCAAGCCGGAGCTGCAGGGGATGGGCTACGACAGCGGCCCGCACGCCGAGGAGCTCGTGCGGGCCTGGGAGACCGGGCGCACCGGGTTCCCGATCGTCGACGCCGGCATGCGGCAGCTGCTGGGCGAGGCGTACGTCCACAACCGGGTGCGGATGATCGTCGCGTCGTTCCTGGTCAAGGACCTGCACCAGGAGTGGACGCGGGGCGCGCGGTACTTCATGCGGCACCTGGTCGACGGCGATCTGGCCAGCAACAACCACGGGTGGCAGTGGGTCGCGGGCACCGGCACCGACGCCTCGCCCTACTACCGGGTCTTCAACCCGGTCACCCAGGGCAAGAAGTTCGACCCCGACGGCGCCTACGTGAAGCGGTGGGTGCCCGAGCTGCGCCACCTCGACCCCCGCTACGTGCACGAGCCCTGGACGGCGCCGGACGGCGTCCCGGCCGGCTACCCGGAGCCGGTGGTCGACCACGCGCACGAGCGCCAGGTGGCGCTGGACCGCTACGCCCGCGTCCGCGGGCGCTGACCCCGCCGGTCAGCCGACCAGCAGCGTCACCGGGTCCCGGCGGACGACGGTGCGGACGGCGAGGGCCACCGCGACGGCCGCCGCCCGGATCCCGTCGTGCGGCGTCGCGCTCGTCACCGACCCGCTGCGCCCGGGCGACGAGGGGCCGAACCGGTCAGCCGGGGAGCGGCGGTGGCCGGGTCGGCGCCGGTGACCGGTGCAGCGGCCAGCGTCCGCGCCCAGCGGACGAGCCCGGTCACGTCCACGCCGTGCGGACGGCGGTCGGCGTACGGACCGATGCTCGCCGAGCCCCGCTCGAGCAACGTCCTGGCCCCCCGGTCGTTGCCCCGCGCGGCGTGGGTGAGCCCGACGGCGAGCTGCGCCAGCCCCCGCCACAGCCCGCGCTCCTCCTCGGGGGCGGACTTCCACGCGTCCTCCAGCACCTCGTGGGCGTGGAAGGGCCGGCCGGCGTCCAGCAGCTCCTGCGCTTCGGCGAGCGCCACCCCTGGCTCGCGGACGACGCCCTCGGGCGCGCGCTCCTCCCCCGCGGCGCCGCGCGGCAGCGGCCGCCCGAGGGCGTCCCGCGGGCGGGCGTTGCGGGCGCGCCCCTCGGCGTCGCGGTCGCGGTCGGCCACGACGGCATCCTCCCCCGCCCGAGCCGCTGGAGCTCGTCGGGCGAACCGTTCCCTCCCACGTGCATCCACGGGCGCGGGCGCGCCGGAAGGAGGGGTGTCAGCACCTCCCGACGAGAGGAACTCCCCATGAGCACCGCCCGCACCCTCGGTCGTACCGCCGGCGCCATCGGCGTTGCCGGTGGCCTCGTCCTGGTGGCCACGCCGGCCCTGGCCGACAACCACACCGCGACCGTCTCGGTCCTGCACGGCGTCCCGGATCTCCCCGTCGACGTCTACGCCAACGGCGAGCGGCTGATCGACGACTTCCAGCCGGGCACCCTCACCGACCCGCTGCAGCTGCCCGCCGGCTCCTACGACCTGGCGCTCTTCCCGGCCGACGCCCCCGACGGCTCCGGCGACCCGCTGCTCTCGGCCGACGGCGTCAGCGTCCCGGCCGGCGCCAACGCCACCGTGGTCGCCCACCTGACCGAGGCGGGCGAGCCCGCGCTCACCCCGTTCGTCAACGAGGTCGGCGACATCCCCGCCGGCCAGGCGCGCGTCACCGTGCGGCACGTCGCCGCCGCGCCCGCCGTGGACGTGCGGGCCGGTGGGCAGGTCGTCATCGACGGGCTGACCAACCCGAACGAGGAGTCGCTCACCGTCCCGGCCGGCACGGTCAGCGCGGACGTCGTGCTCGCGGGCACCGAGACCGTCGCGATCGGTCCGGCCGACCTGGACCTGGCCGAGGGCGCCACGACGATCGTCTACGCGTGGGGCTCGCAGGACGCCGGCTTCGAACTCGCCGTCCAGAGCATCTCCGGTCAGCACTCCGCGCCGTCCGGCGTCCCGGGTGGCAGCGCCGGCCTGGCCGACGACTCCGCCCTGCCTCTGCCGGTCGGTGCCGCGGCGCTCGCCGGTGTCGCCCTGGCCGCCGCCGGTGCCTTCCGGCTGGCCCGCTCCTCCCGCTGATCCCCGGCACCACGAGGAGATGACCGTGCGACCCGCCGCCGCCAGCGCCGTGCTGGGGCTGGCCCTGGCTGTCGGTGCGCCGACCGCCTGGGCCCTGTCCCGGCCGGACGCGGCGGCGGGTCCGCCGGTCGACCAGGTGCTGGAGCGCCCCGCCGCTCCCACCCCTCCCGCCGTGGCACCGCCGACGTCCCCGCTCCCCCCGGTGAGCGTCCGGGACGCCGCGCCGACGGTGGTCCCCGAGGTCGCCCCGCCCGTGCGCATCGAGGTGCCCGGGCTGGGCGTGACCGCGCCCGTCGACCCGGTGGGGATCGCCGGCGACGGCCAGATGGAGCTGCCCGAGGACGTCACCCGGGTCGGCTGGTACCGCTTCGGGCCGGAGCCCGGCGTGGCCGGCAACTCCGTGATCGCCGGCCACGTGGACGACCGCGAGCAGGGGCCCGGCGCGCTGTTCCTCCTGCGCACGGCCGAACCGGGCGAGGAGATCACCGTCACCGACGCCGCCGGGGAGACCACCCGCTGGCGCGTGGTGTCCCGCGAGGTGATCGAGAAGGACGTCCTCCCGCTCGACGAGATCTTCCGCCGCGACGG
Source organism: Blastococcus sp. SYSU DS0541 (assembly GCF_054050875.1). NCBI lineage: Bacteria > Bacillati > Actinomycetota > Actinomycetes > Geodermatophilales > Geodermatophilaceae > Blastococcus > Blastococcus sp. SYSU DS0541. The sequence goes on from NZ_JBJHAD010000034.1 coordinate 9,275, forward strand.
GCCGCCCCGGCTGGTCGTGCTCACCTGCGGAGGGCCGTTCCTCCCCGAGTTCCGCAGCTACAGGGACAACGTCGTCGTGGTCGCGGAGCCGGTTCCCGGCACGGGGCCGTGACCGGGGTGCTGGACCGGGCCGCGCGTCTGGGTAGCGTCGGCACCGTGAACCCCGACCCCGTACCGGCGCCGTCCGGCTCCGCGGAGCCGGACGACGCCGAGGTGGGCCGCCGGTTCGCCGCCGGAGACGAGCAGGCCCTCGCCATCGCCTACGCGCGGTGGGCCGGGCAGCTGCACGGCATGGCGGTGCGCGCCTTCGGCCCGGGCCCCGACGCCGAGGACGTCACCCAGCAGACCTTCATCTCCGCGTGGACCGGCCGCGCCCGCTACCGGCCCGAGCAGGGCCCGCTGCCCGCCTGGCTGGTCGGCGTCTGCCGGCACAAGATCGCCGACGCCTGGGCCCGCCGCGACCGGATGCGCCGCGAGGCCGAGGCGGCCATGTCGGAGGCGCAGGCCACACCGGCCGGCGGGACGACGCCGGCCGTGGACAGCGTTGTGACCGACCGCATGCTCGTGCTCGAGGAGCTGGAGCTCTTGGGCCAGCCGCAGCGCGGGATCATCGAGCTGGCCTTCTTCGCCGACCTCACCCACGCCCAGATCGCCGAGCGCACGGGGATCCCGCTGGGCACGGTGAAATCCCATATCCGCCGCACTCTCGAACGCCTGAGGACACGATTGGAGGTGGACGGTGCAGCACTGCCAGCCTGAGCAGCTCGCCCTCGCCGCGCTGCGCGAGCCCCTCCCGGCCGACGACGCCGCGCACCTCGCCTCCTGCGGGCAGTGCCGGTCGGAGGTCGCGTCGCTCCGGCGCGCCGTCGACGCCGTCGCCGTCCCCGAGCTCGCCGAGCCCGGCCCGCCCGTGCCGCCGCCCGCCTCGGTGTGGGCCGGCATCGCTGCGGCGACCGGGGTCTCGGCGACGCCGCGGACCGAGGCGGAGGCAGCCGCCCCGGCGCCGGTCGCGGCCCCCGTCCTCGCTCCTCCGCCGGCGGTCCCCGCCGGCGAGGTCGTGCCGCTGCGCCGCAACCGCCGTCCGGTGCTCCTGATGGCCGCCGCCGCGGTCGTCGGCGCGGTCGTGGGCGCCGGCGCGGTGGCCCTGGTGACCGGGGAGGACGGCGTCGAGCCGCTCACGACCGTCGCCCTCGAGCCGCTCGAGGGCCAGCCGGCCTCGGGCCGGGCCGAGGTCGTCGTCCGCGCGGACGGCTCCCGCGCCGTGGAGCTCGACCTGGACGCCCCGACGGTCGAGGACGCCTACTACGAGATCTGGCTGATCGAGCCGGGGATCGTGGACATGGTCCCGCTGGGCGTCGTGCGCCCGGGCACCCAGACCTTCGAGCTGCCGGCCGGGCTCGACCTCGAGGCGTACCCGATCGTCGACATCTCGGTGGAGCCGCTGGACGGCGACCCGACGCACTCGGGGGTCTCCGTGGCCCGCGGCGTGCTGGAGAGCTGAAGAAGGAGCCCGTGCGCCCCACCACCCGCGAGATCGCGACGAGCCCCTGCACGGGACCGGACGCGTGACGCTCCCCGGCGAGGCGCTCGGCGCGCACTGGCGCAAGGCCAGGCCCCGCCCGGCCGGCCGGCACCTCGACAGCGCCGCGTGCAGCCGGCAGAGCCACCGGGTGCTGGAGGCCGCCTCGCACCACGCTCGGCACGAGGCCGAGCTGGGCGGTTACGTCGCCGAGGCGACCGCCGACGACCTGCTGCAGCAGGGGCGGTCGGTGCTCGGCGGGCTGGCCGGCATGGCCGCCGCCGACGTCGCCTTCGTGGAGTCCGCCCAGGCCGCGCTGGTCGCCCTGCTGACCGGCTGGCGGCTGCCCCCGGGCTCGCGGGTGGCCTGCCTGCCCGGCGAGTTCGCGCCGAACGTGGCCCAGTTGCGGGGAGCCGGACTGCGCCCCGAGCCGCTGCCCGTCGACGGGCTCGGCCGGGCCGACCTCGAGGGCGTGGAGCGGCTGCTGGCGACCGACCCGCCGCGCTTGGTGCACCTGACGCACGTCGCCAGCCACCGGGGCCTCGTGCAGCCGGCCCGGGAGATCGCGGTGCTGTGCCGCGCGGCCGGCGTCCCCCTGGTGCTCGACGCCGCGCAGTCCCTCGGCCACGTGGACGCCGACCTGGGTGCCGACGTCGTCTACGGCACGTCGCGCAAGTGGCTGGCCGGCCCGCGTGGCGTGGGCGTGCTGATGGCCCGCCCGGCGATCGCCGCGCAGCTCGTGGCGGTGCTCCCGGAGCCGGACGACGTGCCGCCGATGCGGGCCTTCGAGTCCGGCGAGGCGCACGTGGCCGGCCGGATCGGACTCGTGGTGGCGGTCGGCGAGCACCTCGCCGCCGGTCCCGACCGGGTCCGAGCCCGGCTGGCCGGGCTCGGGCGGGCCACCCGAAAGCTCTTGGACGGCGTCTCCGGCTGGCGGGTCGTGGAGCCCCTGGACGAGCCGACCGCGACCACCACGCTGCGCCCACCGGACGGCGTCGACGTCGTCGCGACCCGCGCCCGCCTGCTGAGCGAGCACGGCATCGTGCTCAGCGCCTTCGGGCCCGAGCGCGCGCCGGGGGAGATGACCGGGCCGGTGCTCCGGGTCTCCCCGCACCTGGACGCCACGGCCGAGGACCTGGAAGCGCTCGCCGCCGCGCTCTGACACCGGCCCGCAGCCGCTCCACCGTCGTCACGGCCTCGCCGTCCTGGGCACCGGACCGGAAGTGTGGGGCTTACCGGGGAGCCCAGCCCGGCCACCCGGGACCCCCGTTCCGTCACGTGGCGGAACAGGGGGTCTGGCGGCTGCGGCAGGGCGAGGCCTGGCCACGGCCGGGAACGCGCCGGCTGCCGGTCGAGCCGTCGCAGTGGGGCCGCGCCCGGCGACGCTCCTGCTCCCTTCCTCGGGCGATTGGCCCGGCAATACGACGAAGGGCCCCAGCCTGGTGGCTGGGGCCCTTCGTGAATGGTTGTCCGGCGGCGTCCTACTCTCCCACCCCGTCTCCAGGGCAGTACCATCGGCGCTGAGAGGCTTAGCTTCCGGGTTCGGA
>NZ_JBJHAD010000035.1:0-11996 GCF_054050875.1 Blastococcus sp. SYSU DS0541
ACGACCAGGTTCAGCCCCAGACCACGGACACCCCTCTCGCACTCGAGCAGCACGGTGGACAACACCCCCCCCACCCCCCCCCCCCCCCCGCCCCCCCCCCCCCCCCCCCCCCCCCCCCCCCCCCCCCCCCCCCCCCCCCCCCACGACGGCTCCACGACCCCCGCCGCGACCCAGTCGTCCAGCCGGCGCAGCAGCGCGTCACCCCGCAGCCGCCCGCCGCGGAACGGCAGCGACAGCTCACGCTCGGGCTCGGCGGTGCCGGTCACCTGCGCCGTGCGCAGCACGCGGGCGGCGGGTGCGGCGGCGAGCGCCGCCAGCTCGGTCTCCCCCTCGGGGCCGGCCACCCGCATGCGCGCGTGCAGGGAGGTCAGCCCGGCCCCGGCGATGGCCCGTGCCGCGTCCGGCGAGGGCAGCCCGGCCTCGACCAGCCGGCGGAAGTGGGTCAGGTAGCCCGCCCGCCAGTTGGTCTCCCGCTCGGCCGCGAGGGCGCCGGCGGCGTCGACGGGGCGCAGCGCGTCCGCGACGACGGCCCGGCCGAGGGCCGCCGTGCTCCGCCGCCCGTCGGCCCCTGCGGGGAACACGACCCCCCGGTCCTCGCTCATGCGCCCTGCTCCATCCGCCCAGCTTCTCGCGGCACCCCCCGCGCGGCCAGCGCAGCACCCCGGAGACCGAGGTCAGCGGCGTCACTGGATTGAGCACGTCCGATTCTGGCTATGGGCAGGAGCACGCCCGCCTCCCGACGTCCCGCGACCTCGGTGCGGCGGCCGGTCACCGTCCGCCGCGCACCGGGAGAGCGAGAGCCCCATGCCCTCTGCAGCCACCGACTTCTACGCGGCGGCCCTGCAGTCCGCCGGAACCGCGGACGCACCCGCGCCGGTGCCGTGGTCGGTGCGGGACGCCGACGGCCGCACGTACTCGCTCGCCGGTGCGCTCGACCGGTGGACCGGCGAGGCCGACGACGTCGATCGCCGCTTCCTCGCCCGGGCCCGGGGCACCGTCCTCGACGTCGGCTGCGGGCCCGGCCGGCTGGCCGCCGAGCTCGCCCGCCGCGGCGTGCACGCGGTGGGGCTGGACATCTCGCCGACGGCGCTGCGGCTGGCCCGGAGCTCGGGCGCCACGGTCATCCGGCGGTCGGTCTTCGAGCCGGTCGACGCCGAGGGGCTATGGGGCACGACGCTGCTGGCCGACGGGAACATCGGCATCGGGGGGAACCCGACCGCGCTGCTGCGCCGCTGCCGGGCCATCGTCGCCCCGGGCGGCCTGGTGCTGGTCGAGACGGAGGGCCCCGGGGCGGGCCAGCGGACGACGCGGCTGCGGTTGGAGCGGGCCGGCGAGGTGAGCTCCTGGTTCGACTGGGCGCACGTGGGCTGCGACGCCGTCGAGCGGATCGCGACGGCGGCGGGCCTGCGCCTCGTGGAGTCCTGGGAGGACGGCGGGCGCTGGTTCGCCGCCCTGCGCCGCAGCCCGGTGCCCGGCGCCGCCTGAGCACGGAGAACGACCCGGCCCCGGACGACGGCGAGCTGCCGTCGGCCGGGGCCGGGTCGTGTCCTGCGCGGAGCCGCCGCCTGGCGGGACCGCGCCGAGATCAGCTGGTGGCGCCCTTCAGCGCCTCCGAGAGCGCGGCCGCCTCGTCGGGCGACAGCTCGACGACCAGACGCCCGCCGCCTTCCAGCGGTACCCGCATGACCAGGCCGCGCCCTTCCTTGGTGACCTCGAGGGGACCTTCACCCGTGCGCGGCTTCATGGCCGCCATGCGTGCCTCCTTCGCCAGCCGCACGTCTGCCTCTGCTGACAGGCGCGCGGTGTCCGATGCTGTGAGCTCCGTGGCAATGATCCCGTATGAGGGCCGTCCGTCCAACACGAGGCCCGTCAGGGTGACGGCGCGTCGCGCTCCGGGGGTGCCGCCCGGAAGCAGCCGGCGACGTGGTCGTCCACCATCCCGGTCGCCTGCATGAGCGCATAGGCGGTCGTCGGTCCGACGAAGACGAAGCCGCGCCGCTTGAGCTCCTTGGCCATGGCGACCGACTCGGGGCTGGTCGCCGGGACCTCGTCGAGGGTCTGCGGGCGGGTGCGCGGGCCCTCCGGCGCGAACGACCAGAGCAGCTCCGAGAGCCCCTCGGGGAGCTGCCCGGCCACCCGCGCGTTGGCGACCGCCGCGTCGATCTTGGCCCGGTTGCGGACGATGCCCGCGTCCGCCATGAGGCGTGCCCGGTCCTCCTCGGTGAAGGCGGCCACGGCGTCGATCCGGAAGCCGGCGAAGGCGGCGCGGAACGCCGGTCGCTTCCGCAGGATCGTGATCCAGGAGAGCCCCGACTGGAAGGCCTCCAGGCACAGCCGCTCGAACAGGGCGTCGTCGCCGCGCAGCGGGACCCCCCACTCCTCGTCGTGGTAGGTGACGTACTCGGGGGCGCTCGTGGCCCAGGCGCAGCGTTGCACGCGGAGACGCTAGCGCCGGCCACCGACGTTCCCGCCGGGCGGCGGGGCCCGGCCGGCCCCAGTAGCGTCCCCGCTCGTGCACGTCCTCGTCACCGGCGGTGCCGGCTTCATCGGCTCGGCCGTCGCCGCGTCCCTCCTCGACGCCGGCCACCAGGTGCGCGTGCTGGACGCCCTGCTGCCCGCCGTCCACCCCGACTACCCCGACGGCCCCCCGCTCCCGGAGGGGGCGGACCTGGTGGTCGGCGACGTCCGCGACGCGGCGGCGGTCGACGGCGCGCTGGACGGCGTCGACGCGGTGTGCCACCAGGCGGCGATGGTGGGCCTGGGTGTCGACGTGCAGGACATGCCGCTCTACGCGGGCATCAACGACCTGGGCACCGCGGTGCTGCTGGCCGCGATGGCCCGGGCCGGCATCGGCCGGCTCGTGCTGGCCGGCTCGATGGTCGTCTACGGCGAGGGCCGGTACTCCTGCCCGGAGCACGGGCCGGTCCCGGCGGCGCCCCGCCGGCGCGCGGACCTCGACGCCGGCCGCTTCGAGCCGCCGTGCCCCCGCTGCGGGCGGCAGCTCGGCTGGGACCTGGTCACCGAGGACGACGCGCCCGACCCGCGCACCACCTACGCGGCCACCAAGCTCGCCCAGGAGCACCTCGCGGCCGCCTGGGCCGGCTCCACCGGCGGCAGCGTCGTCGCGCTGCGGTACCACAACGTGTACGGCCCCCGGATGCCGCGGGACACCCCCTACGCCGGCGTCGCGTCCATCTTCCGCAGCGCGCTGGAGTCCGGCCGCGCCCCCGCGGTGTTCGAGGACGGCGGCCAGCAGCGCGACTTCGTCCACGTGTCGGACGTGGCGACGGCGAACCTCCGGGCGTTGGAGCACCCGCCCGCGGAGTCCACGCTGCGCGCCTACAACGTGGCGTCGGGGCGGCCGCACACCGTGGGCGACATGGCCCGGGCCCTGGCCGACGCCATGGGCGGCCCGGAGCCGGAGGTGACCGGCGGGTACCGGCTCGGGGACGTGCGGCACGTGGTGGCGAGCCCGGCCCGGGCCGAGGCCGAGCTGGGGTTCCGCGCGCGGGTGGACTTCCTCGACGGCATGCGGGAGTTCGCCACCGCGGAGCTGCGCCCGGCCCCGCGCGGCTGAGCCGGCCGGTTCACCACTCGGTGCGCAGGGCCACCTCCGCCACCAGCGCGGTGACCGCGCTCAGCACCAGCCAGACCCGCGCCTGCCGCGGCGGCAGGAACGCCGCGGCGAGCGGCAGCCACACCGTGAAGGGGAGCCAGATCCGCTCGGTCTCCCCGCGGACCAGCCCGGTCAGGTCGCTCACCAGCATCGCGGCCAGCACCGCCAGCGGCAGCAGCGCGAGCGCCGACCGGCGCAGGCAGGCCAGCCCGGCCACCGCCGCGGGGCCCGCCGCCACCGCGGCCGCCGCCAGGTTGGCGACCAGGAAGAACGCCAGCGGGCGGTCGGCGTAGGACGGGCCGGAGCGCACTCGCTCGGCGGTGAGGGACAGCCCCTCGAACCAGTCGTAGCCGGGGACGGCGAACAGCGCGAAGACCAGGACCACCCCACCGGCCGCGACGGCGAGCACCCGCACGACGCCCGGCCAGCCGAGCCGGGGTCGCTGCGCCACCACGACGGCGAGGGCGAGCAGGCCCAGCGACGCCAGCCCGAAGGAGAGGTGCAGGGCCAGCCCGAGCAGCAGCCCGCCGGCCAGGGCACGGGCTGCTGCTCCCCCACCCCGCCCCCGCGCCGCCGCGGTGGCCAGCAGGGCGACGCCCCAGGCCATCACCCCGGCGAACAGCGCGTCGGCGCTGGTGGCCACCCACAGCGCCGTCGGCGCCAGCACGAGGAACGGCGCCACCGCCCGGGCCGCCGGCTCGTCGGCGACCGCGCGCACGGTCACCAGCACGGCCGGCACCGCGAGGGCGCCGGCCGCGATGCACATCGCCGCCGCCCAGCCCAGACCGCCGAGCCCGGCCCGGTCCAGGAGCACGAAGGCCAGCAGCGCCCCGGGCGGGTGCCCCGACACGTGCGTCGTCCAGGGGTCGGCGGAGTCGGCCAGCACCGAGTCGTTGAAGGTGCGCAGGAACTCCCCCAGCCCACCCACCCGGCCGACGTCGTACGGGTACTCGTACGGGCTGCCCAGCGGCTCGGTCAGCCGGCCCCACCCGCTCGCCAGGGCGAGGGCGACCGCCCACCCCGCCGTCGCCGCGGCCGCGCCGGCGAGCAGCACCGGCCACCGCGCGCGCCGCGCCGCGGCCGGCCCCCACAGCACGAGGGCCGACCCCACCGCGGCGGGCAGGAGGACCCGTGGGGACACCAGGGGGTCCCAGGGGCCCCGGATGACGTAGCCGCCGATGAGGTGCAGGTCGACGCCGTCGCGGGTCAGCGCCCGGCCGGCCAGCGCCGTGCCCGCGACCAGGAGGACGGCGAGCAGCAGGCCCACCCAGGGGCGCCACCAGCGGACGCCCGCGACCGGGCCCGTCGCCCGCGGTGCCTCCGTGGTCGCCTCGGTCATCAGCCGGACAGTAGGGCCCCGCCCCCGTGACCGCCCGCCGGCCGGGGACCCCGTCGGCGGGCACGACCGGCGCGTCCGTGGTTGTGTCCTGGGGTGCCCGACGTCGTCCTGCCCTGCCTCGACGAGGCCGGCGCGCTGCCCTGGGTGCTCGGCCGGCTCCCGCCCGGCTACCGCGCGATCGTGGCGGACAACGGCTCGACCGACGGCTCCCCGGCGATCGCGGCCGAGCACGGCGCCACGGTGGTCCACGTCCCGCAGCGCGGCTTCGGCGCGGCCGCGCACGCGGGGCTGGAGGCGGCCGGCGACGACGTCGTCTGCTTCTGCGACGCCGACGGGTCCATGGACCCCGCCGACCTGCCGCTCGTCGCGGGCCCCGTGCTCGCCGGCGACGCCGACCTGGTGCTGGGGCGCCGCCGGCCGACCCGCCGCAGCGCCTGGCCGGTGCACGCCCGGGTCGCCAACCTGGCGCTGGGCGTGATGCTGCGCCGCCGCACGGGCCTGGCCCTGCACGACCTCGGCCCCATGCGCGCCGCCCGCCGCACCGCCCTGCTGGGCCTCGGCATCACCGACCGCCGCTTCGGCTACCCGCTGGAGATGGTCACCCGCGCCGCCGACGCCGGCTGGCGGGTGCGCGAGGTCGAAGTGCCCTACGCGCCGCGCGCCGAGGGCACCCGCTCCAAGGTCACCGGCACCGTGCTCGGCACGGTCCGCACGATCCGCGACATGCGGCAGGTGCTCTCGTCGTGACCCCCACCCAGCTCCTCGTGATCACCAAGGCCCCCGTCCCCGGCCGCAGCAAGACCCGGCTGAGCCCGCCCTGCACGCCCGAGCAGGCGGCGGCGATCGCCGCGGCCGCGGTCGGCGACACCCTCGACGCCGTCCGCGCGACCCCCGTCGCACGGCGGGTCGTCGCGCTCGACGGTGCCCCGGGCGAGCTCGACCTCACCGGCTGCGTCGTCGTCCCGCAGGCCGACGGCGACCTCGGCGTGCGGCTCGCGGCCGCGTTCGCCGACGCCATGGCCGGGCCGGACGGCGCCGTGCCCACCTTGCTGATCGGGATGGACACCCCGCAGGTGACCCCCGACCTGCTGGCGAGCTGCCTCCAGCGCCTGGTCCGGGCAGGCCCAGGCTCGGCGGTGCTGGGCGTCGCCCCCGACGGCGGCTGGTGGGCGCTGGGCCTGCACGAGCCCGGGGCCGCCCAGGTGCTGCCCGGCGTCCCCATGTCGCGCGAGGACACCGCCGTCCGCACCCGCGCGGCGCTGGAGGCGGCCGGCCTCACCGTGCTCGACCTGCCGGTGCTCACCGACATCGACCACTTCCCGGACGCGCTGGCCGTCGCGGAGCGGTGCGCTCCCGGCACCCGGACCCGCCAGGTGGTGACCGGGCTCGCCGCCACCCTCGGGACGGCGTCGTGACCAGCCGGCTCGACCGGCTGCTGGGCGCCCGCCTGCCCGATCCCCCGGAGCAGCTGCGCCGCGGTCCCTTCCGCGCCGGCGCCTTCCCCAGCCCCCTGCACTCCGAGCGGCGCGCGGCGCGGGTCGGCGTCTGGCTCGGGCTGGCCTTCCTCGTGTGCTTCCTGACCGGGCTGGTCAGCGACCTCGTCCAGTCGGGGCCGGAGTGGTTCTCCTGGCCGTCGTCCCCGGTGTGGCTCTACCGGCTGACCCAGGGGCTGCACGTGGCGACCGGGCTCGCCGCGATCCCGCTGCTGCTGGTCAAGCTCTGGACGGTCTACCCGCTGCTGTTCGAGTGGCCGCCGGCCGGCTCCCTCGCCCGTCTGGTCGGCCGGCTGTCGATCCTCGTGCTCGTCGGCACCGCCGCGATGCAGCTGCTCACCGGGCTGATCAACATCGCGCAGTGGTACCCGTTCGGCTTCTTCTTCCCGACCGCGCACTACTGGACCGGGTGGATCGCCATCGGCGCCGTGGCGGTGCACGTCGGCGGGAAGGCACCGGAGATCCGGCGCGGCCTGGCCCGGCGCGGGTCCCGCGCCGCCACCGCCGGCCTGGCTCCCGGGCGGGCCGAGGAGCTCCGCGCGGCGGAGGCGGCCGAGGAGGAGGGGGCCATCGACCGCCGCGCCTTCGTCCTCGCCTCCGGGCTCTCCGTCGCAGCGGTCACCGTCACCACGCTGGGCCAGACGGTCTCCTCCCTCGCCCCGGTGTCCCTGCTCGCGCCGCGGCTGCCGGACGCCGGTCCCCAGGGCCTGCCGGTCAACCAGACGGCGGAGGCGGCGCAGGTCGAGGAGTCCGCGACCGATCCCGGTTACCGGCTGGTGGTCTACGGGCCCCGCCGCCTGGAGCTGTCGCTGGCCGAGCTGCGCCGCCGCCCCCAGCAGACCGAGACGCTGCCCATCGCCTGCGTGGAGGGCTGGAGCGCGACCGGCCGCTGGACCGGGGTCCGCCTGGCCGACCTGCTCGAGGAGGCCGGGCTGCCGCGGAACGCCCGGGTCGTCGTCGAGTCGCTGCAGACGGGCGGGCTCTACCGCACCAGCGTGGTGGCGCCGCCGCACAGCACCGACCCGCGCACCCTGCTCGCCCTGCAGCTCGGTGGCGAGCCGCTCGCCCTCGACCACGGCTACCCGGTGCGGCTCATCGCGCCGAACCGGCCGGGCGTGATGCAGACGAAGTGGCTGGCCCTGGTGCGGCCGGCATGAGCACCGGGATGTCCCGCGACGGGCGCGCGGCGGGGCGGGTCGGGCACGGTGGGCGGGGAGACGGCGACGCCTCCGGCCCGGCCCGGCCGCTCGCGTCGGCGGCCCGTCCGTGGTGGCGGTGGCTGTTCCTGGTGCCGGGGTTCGCCGCCGTCGGCTGGGGCGTCCTCGGCCTGCTGGGCGCCGGCGACCGGGTGCCGCTGTCGGCGTGGGTGCCGTGGTTCGTCGGCAGCGCGCTGCTGCACGACCTCGTCATCGCGCCTCTCGTCGTCCTAGGGGGCGCGCTGATCAACCGCCTCCTCCCCCGGCCCGCCCGCGCGCCGATGGCCGTCGGGCTCGTCGTCGCCGGGGTGCTGGTCGCGGTGGCGCTGGTGTCCGCGCTGGACCCGGGGGACGTGCAGGAGCCGGGCTTCCTGCCGCAGGACTCCTACGGCCTGAACCTGCTGCTGGCCGTCGCCGGGGTGCTGGCGGTCGCCGCGGTGTGGGCGGTCGTGCGCACCCGCCGGGGCTGACCGGTCACCGGGCGGAGGCGTCCACCGCCGCCACGCTCGGCTCGGGGCCGGGCGCGCCGCGCCGGGTCGCCAGGACGCACCCGATGAGCACCAGCGGCAGCCCGAGCGCCAGGCCGAGGGTGAACGGCTCGTCGAGCAGCAGGACGCCGAGCAGCACCGCGACGACGGGGTTGACGAAGGTGATGACCAGCGCCCGCTGCGGCCCCACCTCGCGGATGAGCGCGAAGAACAGCGCCAGCGCCACCGCGGTGCAGACCACGCCCAGGGTCAGCAGCGAGAGCAGCGCGTCCGGCGACGCCGCCGTCACCTGGCCCAGCCGCGGGACGGCGAAGGGGGCGTAGACCACCGCCGTCACGAGCAGCGCGATCGAGCTCGCGGCGACGCCGGGCACCTCGGGCAGCGCCCGGCTGACCACCAGGGGCGCCGTCGCGTAGCCCAGGACCACCAGCCCCACGGCGAGGATCGGCAGCCACTGCGCCCCGTCCAGGTCCAGGCCGAGCAGGAGGGCGATGCCCACCACGCCGACGGCCATGCCGGCCAGCCGCACGGGCGTCAGCCGCTCGTCCTCACCCGCCAGCCGGGCCCCGAGCGCCGCCACGAACGGCACCCCCGCCACCAGCAGCCCGGTGAGCGAGCTGGACAACGTCTGCTCGGCGTAGGACAGCAGCAGCCAGGGCCCGGTCATCTCGAGCGCCGTGAACAGCAGCAGCGCCTTCCAGTGCCGCAGGGCCGGCCGCAGCTGGCCGCGGGCCACCGTCCAGGGCACGAGCAGCGCGGCACCGACGACGCAGCGGGCGAAGACGACCGTGACCGGCGACACCTCCCCGACCGCCACCTTGATCAGCAGGTAGGGCACACCCCAGATCACCGACATGGCGAGGAACAGCGCCCATCCCCGCCGGCTCACCGCGCCGTCCCGTTCCGCACCGGCACATCCTCACCGACCGCCGGCGGCGCGCCGCAGCGGGTCAGTGGTCGCGGGCCAACGCGGCGAAGCGCTTGAGCGACCAGCGGATGCCGAGCAGGGCGACCGGCCGGGCCAGCACCCATCCCAGCCGGCCGAGCACACCGAAGGGCAGGTCGAGCCGCTCGGTCAAGGTGAAGGTGCTGTGCCCGCCGCGAGGCTCGACCTGGAAGATGCCGGGCCCGCGGACCAGCCGGCCGGTGTGCTGCACCTGCACCCGCCGCGGCGGGTCCCACGCCGTGATGACCATCGTGTCCAGGAACCCGAGCCGGGGCCGGCCGGGCAGCGGCAGCCCGGTGCGGGCGGCCAGCCGGCCACCCACCCCCTGCGCCGGCCCGTCCACGGTCTCGACGTCGGTGGCGAGCATCCACTCGCCCTGCCGCGTCCAGTCGGTGAGCAGGGCCCACACCCGCTCGGGCGGCGCCGCCACCTCCACCCGCTCCACCAGCTCAGGCATCCCGCGTCCTCTCCGGGTCGGCCGGCGCGGCGCCCGGGTCGGTGGGCGCCTCCTCCCGGCTGCGTGCGGCCAGCTCGGCACGGAGCGCCGCGATCTCGGCGTCCCGCTCGTCCAGGGTCTGCGCCAGCTGGTCGAGCAGCCAGTCGACCTCGACCATGCGGTAGCCGCGTGCGGTCACCGCGATCCGCAGCCCCCGCACGTCGTCGGCGACCACGCGCCGGTCCTCGGGCAGCTCGACCGGGGAACGGTCGGGGTCGGCCGGCGGCTGGGTCTCGCCGCGGCCGAGCAGCAGCGAGGCGACGAGGAACAGCGCACCCCCGACCAGCAGGACGGCGACGACGAACAGGACGAAGGAGAGCACGTCAGGCGTCGGACGGGCCGGTCGCCGGGGCGCGCATCCCTCCGCCGTTGTCGCCGGCCGCCCGCTCCCGCTCGGCCTCCTGGACGATCGCGACGATCTCCTCGACGTCGTCGGTGCAGTGCAGCAGGTCCACGTCGCCGGGGCTGATCGCGCCGTGCTCGGCCATCGTGTTCCGGACCCAGTCGATCAGGCCGCCCCAGTACTCCGTGCCGTAGAGGACCACCGGGAAACGGGTCACCTTGCGGGTCTGCACGAGGGTGAGCGCCTCGAACAGCTCGTCGAGGGTGCCGAAGCCGCCAGGGAGGATCACGAAGGCCTGCGCGTACTTGACGAACATCGTCTTGCGCACGAAGAAGTAGCGGAACGAGATGCCGACGTCGACCCACTCGTTGAGCTCCTGCTCGAACGGCAGCTCGATGCCGAGCCCCACCGACAGGCCACCGGCCTCCGAGGCGCCGCGGTTGGCCGCCTCCATGGCCCCCGGCCCGCCGCCGGTGATCACGGCGTACCCGGCACGGGTGAGCGCGGCCCCGATCTCCACGCCGGCGGCGTAGTGCGGGTGGTCGCGCGGGGTGCGGGCGCTGCCGAACACGCTGACCGCGCGGGGCAGCTCGGCGAGCAGGCCGAAACCCTCGACGAACTCGCTCTGGATGCGCAGGACACGCCACGGATCGGTGTGCACCCAGTCGCTGGGCCCGCGCTTGTCGAGGAGCCGCTGGTCGGTGGTCGACCCCTGCCGCTGCGGATCGGGCTCCCCGCCGCGGAGCACGATCGGCCCGCGGTGGCGGGTCGGGCGCGGACGCCGGCCCTCCGGCGGTGGGGTGCTGGTCATGCGGTCCTCCCGGAGAGGTAGGCGGTGAGGGCGTCGACGGAGGGCTGCAGCCGGTCGACCCGCACGTGCTCCTCGCGGGTGTGGGCCAGCTGCGGGTCGCCCGGTCCGTAGTTGATCGCGGGGATGCCGAAGGCGGCGAACCGGGCCACGTCGGTCCAGCCGAGCTTGGCGCGGGCGGGGCGGCCGACGGCGGCGATGAACGCGGCGGCGGCCGGCTCGGCCAGGCCGGGCAGCGCACCCCCGGAGTTGTCGACGACGGTGAGCGTCGCGCCGTCCGCGATCGCCTCGGCGAACACCTCGCGGACGTGCGCCTCGGCGGCGTCCTCGTCCCGGTCGGGGGCGTAGCGGAAGTTGACGGTGAGCGAGGCCTCGTCGGGGATGACGTTGCCGGCGACCCCGCCGGAGATGCCGACCGCGTTCAGCCCCTCCCGGTAGGTGCAGCCGTCGATCTCCACCTCGCGCGCCTGGTAGCCGGCGAGCACGGCGAGCGCGCCGGCCAGCCCGTGGACGGCGTTCTGCCCCAACCAGCTCCGGGCGCTGTGCGCGCGGCGGCCGGACGTGGACAGCACCGCGCGCAGGGTCCCCTGGCAGCCGGCCTCGATCTCGCCGTCGGTGGGCTCGAGCAGGATGGCGAGATCGCCGTAGAGCCAGCCGCGCCGCTCCCGGGCCACCCGGCCGAGCCCGTTCTTCACGGCCTCGACCTCCTCGTTGTCGTAGAAGACGAACGTGAGGTCGTGCGCCGGCTCCGCACCGGGGACGCCGAACACCGCGGCCAGCCGCAGCATGACCGCGTCGCCGGCCTTCATGTCGCTGGTGCCGCAGCCGTAGAGCAGGCCGGTGGCGTCGTCGAGCCGGCTGGGCACGTTGTCGGCGATCGGCACGGTGTCCAGGTGCCCGGCGAGGACGACCCGGGTGGGGCGGTCGAGGTTGGTGCGGGCGAGCACGGCGTCCCCCACGCGCTCGACCTCCAGCCCGCCGAGCGCCCGCAGCGCCGCCTCCACCGCGTCGGCCAGCGCCGTCTCGCTGCCGGACACCGAAGGGGCGTCGACGAGGGCACGGGTCAGCGCGAGGACGTCGGCGGACAGGTCCAGCTGCGGCGGGGCACTCACGACTGCCGAGCTTAGTGAAAGGACCTGGCTGCCCCCCGGAACTCGCTGACGCTCGCCCCGGGCCCCTGCAGCCAGGCCGTTCCAGCACCTCACCAACCCCCGGAACTCGCTGACGCTCGCCCCGGGCCCCTGCAGCCAGGCCGTTCCAGCACCTCACCA
>NZ_JBJHAD010000036.1:0-9050 GCF_054050875.1 Blastococcus sp. SYSU DS0541
GAGTGGTTGTGCCCGGGGTGTTGGGCGGGGCGGGGGACGTGGCCGGCGTCGGGCCCGGGGGGGGCGCCCCCGGCGGCGGCGCCCCTCGACTCGACGGTCGTCTCGTCGATCAGGTCGGTGATGACCAGGCGCGCGTCGGTGGCGCGACGCCGCTGGCCGGTGTCGGTGGTCGTCACAGGGCGATCTCCTGCGGGAGCAGGCCGAGCAGCGCGAGCTTGTCGCGGATGGCGTCGGCGGTGAACGGCTTGATCACGTACTCGTGCGCGCCGGCGGCCAGGGCGCGGACGATCTGGGTGTGCTCGCTCTCCGACGTGACCATCATCATGGTCATCGACCGCCACGCCGGGTTGGTGCGGACGGCGGAGACGAACTGCAGCCCGTCCATCACCGGCATGTTCCAGTCGATGGTGGCCAGGTCGGGGATCCAGCCCTCGTCCAGCACGTCGAGGCCGGCGCGGCCGTGCTCGGCGTCCCGGACCTCGTAGCCGAAACCGGTCAGGATGCCGCTGACGATCCGGCGCATGGCGCGCGAGTCGTCGATCACCAAGGCACGCATGTCAGGCCCCCTTCAGTGGGCGGTAGGCGGAGCTGCGGCCGATCACGACCCGCTCCCAGGAGTCGTCGACGCCGAGGGTGGTCTCGGCGGCGCCGAGGAACAGCCAGCCGTCGGGTCGCATCAGGTCCCGCACGCGGCGGAGGATCGACTGCTTGGTCGGCAGGTCGAAGTAGATGAGGACGTTGCGCAGGTAGACGACGTCGAACGGCCCCATCCGCGGCAGCGGCGCCGCCAGGTTGCACTCGCAGGCGTTGACCATGCGGCGCAGGTTCGGCGACACCTCCCACTCGTTGCCCGAGCGGGTGAAGTGCCGGACCAGCATCGGCGCCGGGAGGCCGCGGTTGACCTCCAGCTGGCTGAACCGGCCGGCCCGGGTGCGCTGCACCATCTCGCGGGAGAGGTCGGTCGCGGTGATCGACACGCGAGAGGCCGCGTTGGGCAGGGCGTCGTCCAGGAGCATCGCGATCGTGTACGGCTCCTGCCCGCTGGAGCAGGCCGCCGACCAGATCTGCAGCCGCTCGTTGGCGCCACGCGCCTGGAGCAGTGACGGGAGCACGGTCGACGTCAAGGCGGTGAACGGGTCGCCGTCGCGGAACCACGAGGTCTCGTTGGTGGTGAGCGCCTCCACGATCCGGCGGGTGTGGTCGGCGTCCGGGCGCACCCGGACGCTCTCCACGAGCTTGCCGACGTCGGTCATGCCCATCTGTCGGGCGATCGGCAGGAGCCGGGCCTCCACCAGGTACTCCTTCCCCGGCTGGAGGACGATCGCGCTCTCCTTGCGGACCAGGTCACGGACCCAGTCGAAACTGGTCGCGGTCAGGCTCATCGACGACCTCCCACGGCCATTGGGGTGCTGGTGTTCAGGACGGCGGCACCCGCGAGGTGCCGCTGGATCGCCTCGGCGATGCGCTCGAGCGGCAGCACCTCGTCGGCGTAGCCGGCCTGGGCGACGGCGCCGGGCATGCCCCAGACGACCGACGTCGCCTGGTCCTGCACGACGACGGTGCCGCCGGCGTTGCGGATCTCGCCGCAGCCGTTCCGCCCGTCGGCGCCCATGCCGGTGAGCACGACCCCGAGGACGGCGCCGTCGTAGGCGGCGACCGCGGAGCGGAAGAGCGGATCGACCGCGGGGCGGCAGAAGTTCTCCGGCGGGTTCTGGTTCAGCGCGGTGCTGTACCCGGCCCGCCCGTTGTTCCGGACGACGAGGTGGTGGTCGCCGGGGGCCAGGTGCACGGTGCCCGGCGCGAGAGGTGTGCCGTCCACCGCCTCGACGACCCGCAGCGGCGAGAGCCGGTCCAGCCGCTGGGCGAACTGGCGGGTGAAGACGGGCGGCATGTGCTGGGCCAGCAGGACAGGCACCGGGAGGTTCGCCGGCAGGGCGGGAAGCACGCGGGCGAGCGCCTCCGGACCACCGGTGGAGGAGCCGATGACCAGCACCGCCGGCTTCTTGCCCGGACCGGTGCGGGGCACGGCGGGGCGGGGCGGCGGGACCGCGGGAGCCGCGGCCCGGGCCGGCGTCGTCACCGGGCGGCCGGTGAGCGCCTTGATCTTCGGGATCAGCTGCTCGCGGACGCTCTCCATCGACTGGGCCACGCTGCCGACGTTGGCCGGCTTGGTGACGTAGTCGTTGGCCCCCGCCGAGAGGGCGTCGAGGGTCGCGGTCGCGCCGCGCTCGGTCAGCGTGCTGAACATGATGATCGGCAGGCGGGTGAACGCCCGGCCGGCGCCGCCCCCGCGGATCCCCCGGACCGCTTCGATGCCGTTCAACTCCGGCATCTCGATGTCCATGGTGACCAGGTCGGGCTCCAGCGCGGCCAGCTTGCCGAGGGCCACCTTGCCGTTGACGGCGGTGCCCACGACCTCGATTTCCGGGTCCGCGGAGAGCACGTCGGTGACGATCTTGCGGACGACGACCGAGTCGTCGACCACCATCACCCGGATCGGGTTCACACGTCCTCCTGGCCCCTGCCCGCGCCGACCGGCGGGCTCGTTGTCTGTATCGGCATCTCCGCGTCCGGCTTGAGCCCGTCGGCGGTGCGGCGTCCGATGTCGCCCGCATTTCTCGGATGATCACGACGGGTGCGCCCCGGCGCGGCGCCGAAATGCACGGCACCACCGACCGGTGACCGCGACCGACATTCCGAGGAATGGTCGTGGAGGTCTCCGGTGCGGGAGCGCCGTGCTCCCCGGAACGCCCCAGATCCGCATGGCCGCGCGGTGGATCGCGGACTCGGCGGACTGGTGCCGACTCAGATTCTCGGCGGCGGAGAGGGCGGGTGAAGCCGACACGCGAAAAGGTGCCGCGCTATTTCCTGGTCGCCCATCATTGTCGACGATGGCGGGAGAGCGGCGCACGGGCCATTGTCGACAAGTGCCCCGGAAATGGTCGCCGAGCGGGAGGGATGCGACGCGGCGCGGACAGCCGCGGGCCGGTCAGGCGAGGGCGGAGACCCGTCGGCCCGGGGCGCGGAGCACGGCGGCGCTCTCGCTGCCCAGCAGGTCGTCGAGCACGAGCGCCTGGACGCACCCGGCCACGGCGTTCCAGACGCCGGCGGCGCCGTCGTGCAGGTCGAAGCCGCCGTCGAGGAAGGCCTGGACGGCGAGCAGCTGCGCCGAGGCCAGCGCCCGGGTGCGCCCGGACACGTGCGCACCCCACGAGGCCTCGTGCATCGCGGTGGCCCACGGCCGGTGGGCGGCGCGCCCCTCGTCGACGGCGGCCCGCCAGCGCGACCGACCGCCCTCGTCGAGCTCCCGGACGGCGGTGAGGAAGCCGGTCAGCTCCCCGGCGTGCTCGAGCCCCCAGCCCGCGGGACCGGCCAGCGGGCCGGCGTCCAGGGCCCGGTCGAAGGCGGCGGTCAGGTCGCGGCGCACCAGTGGGGGCAGGACCCCGGCGGCCCAGAAGCCGACGGCGGCGTCGGCCAGCACGTCGGCGGCCTGCTCCCAGGTGTCGGCGCCGAGCCGGCCCGCGAGGGCGTGCTCGTGGCCCAGGACGTCGTCCCGGAGCAGCCGCTCCAGCGTGGGCGCATCGCCGATGGTGCCCTGCTCCAGCTGGCGCACCAGCAGGGCGGTGCGGTCCCCGGCGCCCTCGGCGGCGCCCGCGGCGGTGCGCACGTGCGGCACGGCGGCGGCCATCTCCCGGGCGCGGCGCGACCGGACGGCGCGCACCCCGCGCTGCTCGCGGTCCAGCCCACGACCCGGGTGGACCCCGGCGAGGCGGGTGAGCGCCTGCTCGTCGGCCCCGAGGCCCGCGAGGAGGACCTCGGCGACCTGCCGGCCGGCCGGCAGGCGGACCAGGTCGAAGCCCAAGGTGGCGGCACTCACCAGGGAGTAGGGCACGGCACGCCTCCAGGGCTCCGGGAACGGGACGAACCCATGCTGGCTGCCCGGGCGGGGCAGCACCATGCGCCCGTCACCCCATCGCAGGAGCGCCTGTACCCCTACAGCGCGTGTCGCACCGTGCGCGGTCAGCGATTGATCACGCCTGGTGACCGGTCGCTACCGCAGGTGCTGCCCCGGTCGTCGCGCGTCCCGGTCCCGGAAACGCCGGAGCGGCGGGGAGGTGGTCCCTCCCCGCCGCCCGGTGCCGCGGTGTGGTGTCGTGCCGAGTGGGCCCCGGACCGGAGGACGACACCGTGCTACGCGCTGACGGCCTTCTGCACGTCCAGGGCCAGCAGCAGCTTCCCGTCGAGCTTGTAGGCGCCGCGGATGAGATCGCGGGCCTGGCCCTCCAGGGTGTCCGGCGGCGCCTCGAAGTCGCCGGCGTCGACGTCCACCACGTCGGCGATGGAGTCGACGAGCATGCTGACGGCCTCGCCGTGCAGCCGGACGACGATGACGACGGGGTCGGTGCCCTCCGGGCGCGCCGGCCGGCCGAGCCGCTCCCGCAGCTCGATGGCGGTGACCACCTGGCCGCGGAGGTTGATCAGCCCGGCGACGGCCGTCGGGGCGAGCGGCACGCGGGTGAGCTGCTGGCTGCGCAGCACCTCCTGCACGTGCTCGACCTCGATGCCGTACAGATCACCGTCGAGCCGGAAGGTGGCCAGCTGGCCGCTGGTCGCGGGCGCCAGGGTGAGCGTCGATTCGGTCACGTCAGACCTCCAGCAGTGCGTCGGGGACGCCGGAGGGCGTCGAGGAGGGGTGGGTGGCGCTGGGGGCGGCCGAGTAGAACTGCGGATCCGCGGCGAGGATGGCGGCCCGCACGTCGAGCAGCTCGGTCACCTTGTCGCCCAGGACGGCGGAGCCGAGCAGGCCCATGTCGTCGATGTCGCTGCGCACCGCGGCCTCGCCGTCGACGATGTCGAGGATCTCCTCGACGACGATGGCGACGCTGCGGCCGTGGTCGGCGTAGACGATGACCTCGAGCACCTCGCGGTCGGACTCGCCGAAGGCACCCAGGTGCCGGTCGAGCCGGACCATCGGCAGGATCGCGCCGCGGTACTGGACGACCTCGCGGTTGCCGACCTTCTCGACCGACTCGGCGCGCACCTGCTCGAGGCGGGTGACCGTGTCCAGCGGGATGGCGACCCGGCGGCCGCCGCCGATGGCGGCCAGCAGCATGCGCTGCCGGTCGGTCTCGGTGGCCACGGTCTGCAGCGAGCCGGCGCGGGCCTCCTGGCGGTCGGTCGTCTCGGTCCGCAGGGCCCGCCGGGCGAGCGCCTGCACGTCGAGGATGAGGGCGACGGTGCCGTCGCCGAGGACGGTCGCCCCGGAGTAGAGGCCGATGGACTTGAGCTGGCCGCCGACCGCCTTGACGACGATCTCCTCGGTGTTGATCACCCGATCGACGACGAGCCCGAAGCGGCGGCCCTCGGAGCGGAGCACGGCGATGACCACGTGCCCGTCGTGCCGCTCGGAGGTCAGGCCCAGGACGTCGGTGAGCCGGACGAGCGGGAGCAGCTCGCCGCGGAGCCGGTAGACCTGAGCCCCGCCGACCTCCTCGACCGCGTTCACGGCCTTCTCGGCGTCCAGGGAGACGAGCTCCTGCAGGCTGATCTGCGGGATGGCGTAGCGGTCGGTGGCGCACTCGACGGTCAGCGCCGGGACGATCGCCAGCGTCAGCGGGATGCGCAGCCGGCAGACGGTGCCCACGCCGGCATCGGACTCGACCTCGATCGTGCCGCCGATGGACTCGATGTTGGTCTTGACGACGTCCATGCCGACGCCGCGGCCGGAGACGTTGGTGACCGCCGCGGCGGTGGAGAAGCCGGGCAGGAAGATCAGCTGCAGGATGTCCGCCGGGCTCATCCGGGACAGCGCGTCCTGGGTGAGCAGGCCGCGCTGGACCGCCTTGGCGCCGAGCTTGACCGGGTCGATGCCGGCGCCGTCGTCGGCCACCTCGACCACGACCTGGCCGCTCTCGTGCCGGGCGCGGAGGGTGAGCACGCCCTCGGCGGGCTTGCCGGCCTTCTTCCGGTCCTCGGGCGCCTCGATGCCGTGGTCGACGGAGTTGCGGACCAGGTGGGTCAGCGGGTCCTTGACCGCCTCGAGCAGGGTCTTGTCGAGCTCGGTGTCCCGGCCCTCCATCTCCAGGCGGATCGACTTCTTCAGCTGGAGGCCGAGGTCGCGGACGACGCGCGGCAGCTTGGACCAGATGTGGTCGATCGGCTGCATGCGCGTCTTCATGACCCCCTCCTGCAGCTCGCTGGCGATCAGGTTGAGGCGCTGGGAGGCGCGGATCAGGTCGGTGTCGGTCTGCCGCGCGACGTTCTGCACGATCTGGTTGCGGGTGAGCACCAGCTCGCCGACGAGCAGCATCAGCTCGTCGAGCAGGTCGACGTCCACGCGGATCGTGCTGTCGGCGACGGCGCGGCGGGTCTGGCCACCGGCCGCCTCCGGGTGGGCGGCCTCCCCCTCGGGGTGGTCGACGACGGGCTCGGGCACCAGGCGCTCCTCGGCGACGGGAGCGGCGACGGGAGCGGCGGCGACCTTGGCGCGCGGCGTCCGCGTGGCCGGGGCCTTGGCGGTTGCCCTGGCGGGCGCCTTCGCGGGGGTCTTCCGCGCGGCGGCCTTGGCCGGGGCCTTGGCGGCGGCCTTCGCGGGGGCCCGGGGGGCGGGCACCGCCGCAGCGGCCTCCTGGGCCACGGCCGGCGCAGGGGCCTCGGCAGCGGCGACCGGGCCGTCCTCCATGGCGGCGCTGATCGCGGCGACGACGGCGGAGACGTCGACCGACCCCTCGCCGCCGGAGGCCTCGATGGAGGTCAGCAGCGACCGGACCGTGTCGACCATCTGCAGCAGCACGCTGGTGCGCTGCGGCGTCAGGGCGAGCTCGCCGTCCCGCAGGCGGGACAGCATGTTCTCCCCGACGTGGGTCACCTCCTCCAGGCGGTTGAACGCCAGGAAGCCGCTGGTGCCCTTGATCGTGTGGATGGTCCGGAAGATGCTGGACAGCCGCTCGCGGGAGTCGGGCTCCTGCTCGAGCGCGACCAGGTCGGTGTCGAGCTGGTCGAGGTTCTCGTGGCTCTCCACGAGGAATTCCTCGACGATGTCGTCCAGACCGTCCACTGCTGCCTTCTCTCTCATCGCGACGGGGCACAGGCGGCCCCGCTGGGTCATCGGCGGGCCGTCGGCGGAGTCAAGGTGAACCCGCGCCGACGCCCGTCAGCCGTGTTATCGGCAGCCCGCCGCTGCATCCGACCGTCGCCGGGGCGGGCTGGTGGTGCTCAGTAGCTGAACCGGCCCACCGCGGCCCGGAGGTCGCCGGCCATCCGCGACAGCTCGTCGACGGCGGTGCGGGTCTGGGTCAGCGCCTGGGTGGTGGAGTCCGCCGCCGTGGAGACGCTGGTGATGTTCGCGGCGATCTGCCCCGATCCCCCGGCGGCCTCCTGCACCGACCGCGACATCTCGTTCGTCGTCGCCGTCTGCTCCTCCACCGCGCTGGCGATGGTGGTCTGGCGGTCGGAGATCTGCGCGACGATCGAGCTGATCTCCTCGATCGCCGCGACCGCCGCGGTCGTGTCGCCCTGGATGGCCAGCACCCGGCGGGCGATGTCCTCGGTCGCCTTCGCCGTCTCCTGCGCCAGCTCCTTGACCTCGTTGGCCACCACCGCGAAGCCCTTGCCGGCCTCACCGGCACGAGCGGCCTCGATCGTGGCGTTCAGCGCCAGCAGGTTGGTCTGCTCGGCGATGCTCGTGATCACCTTCACCACGTTGCCGATCTCGGCGGAGGACTCCCCCAGCTTCGCCACCGTCGCCGTCGTGGTCTCCGCAGCGGTCACGGCGCGGGCCGCGACCTCGGAGGCCTCTGCGGCGTTGCTGGCGATCTCCCGGATCGAGGCACCCATCTGCTCGGCACCCGCGGCCACCGTCTCCACGCTGCGGGAGACCTCCTCCGCCGCACCGGAGACCACGCCGGCCTGGGCGGAGGTCTCCTCCGCGGACGACGCGATCTGCGCCGACGAGGCCGACAGCTCCTCGCTGCTGGCGGCGACCGCGTCCGCCGCACCCACGACCGCGGACATCACGGTGCGCAGCTGCACCACGGCGCTGTCGATGGCCGCTGCGACCCGGCCCACCTCGTCCTCGCGCTGCACCCCGGTCTGCCGGGTGAGGTCACCGGCGGCGAGGGCACCGGCCACGGTGACGACCTCGTTGAGGGGACGGACGATCCTGCGGGCCACGGCCAGCGCCAACCCCGCGACGATCAGCGCACCGAGCGCGATGACCGCGATCATCGTCCACCGGGTCCGGGAGTCCTGCGCCTCGGCCTCGGCGGTCGCCTCTGCCACGCGGTCGTCCAGGGACGCCTTGAGCTCTTCGGTGAGCTCGATGATGCCGAAGTAGATGTCGTAGCCCTGCCCGAAGATCAAGGCGTCCGCGGCGTCCGTGTCGGCGGGCGTGCCCCGCTCGTACAGCGCGACGACCTGGTCGTCGATGGCGAAGAACTCCTGCCACTGGGTGCGGATCTGCTCGTAGGCCGCCGCCTCGTCCGCATCGAGGAGCTCCATCGGCATCGCCTGGAGCTCGTCACGGAGCCCCTCGGCGGCGTCCAGGAAGCCCGCCCGGTTGGCGCTCGTGGGTTGGACCGCCACGACCGGGCCGCTCAGCCGGGCATCCCAGGCGTACGCGGTCTGCCAGCCGCTGACGTCGGCGTTGTAGTACTCCATGCGCTGGGCATGGCCCAGCGCGTCGTTCAGGTCGGCCACGTGGTGGCGGGCCTCCCCCGCCGAGCCGAGACCCGCGAGGGCGAAGCCGCCGACCGCGACGGCCGCGGCCATCCCGGCCGCGCCGACGGCGAGGATCGAGCCGCGGACCCCGATGCTGCGGCCGGTGCTGCGCTGTGACATGACTGCTCTTCCTGGTCGTGAGGGAGGTGAGGTTCCGCCCGCTCCCCGGCGCCGACCGGGTGGCCGGCGCCGGGGACGGCCGCTCAGTACTTGAAGTTGCCGACCGTGGTGCGCAGGTCGGCGGCCATCCGGGACAGCTCGTCGACCGCGGACCGGGTCTGGGTCAGCGCCTGGGTGGTGGAGTCCGCCGCGCTGGAGACCCCGGAGATGTT
>NZ_JBJHAD010000037.1:0-8746 GCF_054050875.1 Blastococcus sp. SYSU DS0541
TGTTGTTGGGGGTGAGGGGGGTCCACCCCCCCCCCCCCCCCCCCCCCCCCCCCCCCCCCGGGCGCCCCCCCCCCCCCCCCCCCCCCCCAGCCCTCCCCGAGCGGGTCGACCCGGGCGGGGCGGCGCCCGGGTCAGGTGCTGCGGGGGCCCGGCACGGGGGGTTGGGCCGGCAGGGAGGCCGTGCTCGGGCCCTCCGGTGCCCGCACGGGCGTGAGCGCGTCGAGGTCCAGCACCCGCACGTGGATGACGGTGCGCTGCTGCAGCGCCGCGCGCAGCGCCCGGTGCAGCCCGTCCTCGAGGTAGAGCTCGCCGTGCCACTGGACCGCGTGCGGGAAGAGGTCGCCGTAGAAGGTGGAGTCGTCGGCGAGCAGGGCGTCGAGGGCCAGCTCCCGCTTCGTGGTGGTCAGCGTGTCCAGCCGGACCTGCCGGGGCGGGATCATCGCCCAGTCGCGGGTGGACAGCCCGTGGTCGGGATAGGGGCGCCCGTTGCGCACGCCTTTGAAGATCAGGGGACCGACCTCCGCTCTCCGCCCCGGCCGGGGCACCGACCGTGCCCACCCTAGCGGCCACGACCGTGCCCCGCCCCCGTCCCGCGGGGCCCCGTCCACGGGCTCGCCGCGAGCCCGCGAGCGGGGGAGGACGACGCGCTTCCTCGCGTATGCTGGCCTGGCACTCTGTCCGTGCGAGTGCCAGGCCGGGCGTGTCCCGGGGCCACCGCGGCCCCGCAACCCGGCGGTGCGGCACGGCACGTCGACCGGTACGGGGAGGTGTCACCGTGGCGCACGACGAACGCCGCCTGGAGGTGCTCCGGGCCATCGTCCAGGACTTCGTGTCGACCAACGACCCGGTGGGCAGCAAGGCCCTCGCCGAGCGGCACGACCTGGGGGTCTCCCCGGCGACCATCCGCAACGACATGGCGGTGCTCGAGGAGCAGGGCTACATCACCCAGCCGCACACGAGCGCCGGCCGGGTGCCCACCGACAAGGGCTACCGGCTCTTCGTCGACCGGCTGTCGGCCGTGAAGCCGCTCTCCGCCGCCGAGCGCCGCGCGATCGAGCGCTTCCTCGACGGCGCCGTCGACCTGCACGACGTGCTGGGCCGCACCGTGCGCCTGCTCGCCCAGCTGACCCGCCAGGTCGCCGTCGTCCAGTACCCGACGCTCTCCCGCAGCGCCGTGCGCCACCTCGAGGTGGTGCAGGTCGCGGTCGGGCGGCTTCTGGTGGTCCTGATCACCGACACCGGGCGGGTCGAGCAGCGGGTCGTCGACTGCCCGCCCGACGTCGACGCCGCCGCCGTCCCCGAGCTCCGCGCGCTGCTGAACTCCGCGTTCGCCGGCGTGAAGCTGGTCGAGGCGGCCGACAAGGTGCCCGGGCTGCTGGAGACCGCGCCGTCGCACCTGCGGGGGCTGGTCGCCGCCGTCAGCGCCACCCTCGTCGAGACCCTCGTCGAGCCGAGCGAGGACCGGCTGGTCATCGGCGGGACGGCGAACCTCGCCCGAGGCAGCGGCACCGACTTCTCCGGCACGCTCCGACCGCTGCTGGAGGCCCTCGAGGAGCAGGTCGTCGTCCTCCGCCTGATGAGCGAGGTCGACGCCGGCACGGTGCTGGTGCGCATCGGCGAGGAGAACGCGCACGAGGCGCTGACCGGCGCGTCGCTGGTCACCGTCGGGTACGGCTCGGGGGACCGGGCGCTCGGCGGGCTCGGTGTCGTGGGGCCCACGCGCATGGACTACCCAGGAAACATGGCCGCGGTGCGAGCCGTGGCCCGCTACGTCGGCCACCTGCTGGCCGAGAGCTGAGGACGAGACTCTTCGATGGCGACCGACTACTACGGCGTGCTGGGCCTGGCCCAGGGCGCGACCGACCAGGACATCAAGCGCGCCTACCGGCGGCTGGCCCGTGACCTGCACCCCGACGTCAACCCCGACCCGGAGGCCAAGGAGCGGTTCCAGGAGGTCACCCGCGCCTACGAGGCGCTGACCGACCCGGAGAAGCGCCGGATCGTGGACCTCGGCGGAGACCCGTTCGACTCGGGGGCCGGGGGCGCCGGCGGCTTCGGCGGCCCCGGGTTCGGCGGCCTGGGCGACATCATGGACGCCTTCTTCGGCGGCGCCGCCACGCGCGGGCCGCGCAGCCGCACCCGGGCCGGGCGGGACGCGCTCATCCCGGTCGAGCTCGACCTCGACGAGAGCGTCTTCGGCACGACCAAGGAACTCACCGTCGACACCGCGGTCCTCTGCGACGCCTGCACCGGGGCCGGCACCGCCCCGGGCACCCACCCGGCGACCTGCGGCACCTGCTCCGGCCGCGGCGAGGTGCAGAGCGTGCAGCGCGGCTTCCTCGGCCAGGTCGTCTCCAGCCGCACGTGCCCGACCTGCACGGGCACCGGCCAGGTCATCCCGCAGCCCTGCCCCAAGTGCGGCGGCGACGGCCGGGTGCGGGCCCGCCGGACCCTCTCGGTGAAGGTGCCGGCCGGCGTGGAGGACGGGATGCGGATCCGGCTCACCGGCCAGGGGGAGGTCGGCCCCGGCGGCGGGCCGGCCGGCGACCTGTACGTGGAGGTGCACGAGCGCCCGCACGAGGTGTTCACCCGCGACGGCGAGGACCTGCACTGCCGGGTCACCCTCCCGATGACCTCGGCGGCGCTGGGCACCACGCTGAAGCTGAAGACCCTCGACGGCGAGGAGGAGGTCGACATCCGGCCGGGCACCCAGTCGGGCAGCGTGCTCACGCTGCGCGCACACGGCGCGCCCCGGCTGCGCGCCACCGGCCGCGGTGACCTGATGGTGCACGTCGAGGTGCAGACGCCGACCAGGCTCGACGCCGAGCAGGAGAAACTGCTGCGCGAGCTCGCCGCCCTGCGCGGGGAGGACCAGCCCGGCGGCGACCGCGAAGAGCAGGGCGGCCTCTTCTCCCGGGTCCGCGACGCGTTCCACGGGCGCTGACCGGTGAGCTCCGAGGCCCCCGAGCTCGACGGCGCCCCGCTGTTCCTGGTCGACGAGCTCGCCGACGTCCCGGAGCTGCTCGTCGACGGGCAGGAGGGGCGGCACGCCGTCGAGGTGCTGCGGCTGCAGGCCGGTGAGCGGGTGCGGGTCGGGGACGGCGCCGGCACCGTCGTCGACGGGGAGGTGGTCGCCGCCGGGCCGCAGGGGCTGCGGGTCGCCGTGCGGAACCGGTTCGAGGTACCCGCGCCCGACCCGGAGTTCGTGCTGGTGCAGGCGCTGCCCAAGGGGGACCGGGGCCCGCTGGCGGTCGACCTGGCCACCGAGCTCGGCGTCGACCGGATCGTGCCCTGGCAGGCCGCCCGCTGCGTCACCCGCTGGCGGGACGACCGGGTCGAGAAGGGCGTGGCCAAGTGGCGCGCCGCGGCCCGGGCGGCGAGCAAGCAGTCCCGCCGCCCGCGGCTGCCCGAGGTGACCGCGCCCATGACGACCCGCGAGATCGCCGGGATGCTCGCCGAGGCCGACCTCGCCGTCGTCCTGCACGAGCAGGCCCGCCGTCCGCTCGCCGAGCTGGCGGTGCCCGAGACCGGCACGGTGGTGCTGGTCGTCGGCCCGGAGGGCGGGCTGTCGGACGGCGAGGTCATCGCGTTCCACGCGGCCGGGGCGGAGCCGGTGCGGCTGGGCCCCGAGGTGCTGCGCACGTCGACGGCGGGAGCCGCGGCGATCGCGGCGCTGTCGGCCCGCACCCGCTGGCGGTGACTGCCCCGCGCCATGATCAGGTGCCCTGATCGTGGCGTGTCCTCCCTCGTGGTGGGCGGTGAGGGAGGACGCGCGGGGGTGAGGGAGGACGGCGTCGTCAGCGCAGGGCGGCGCGGGCGCGGTCGCCGACCAGGTCCACGAGGAAGGTCAGCGCCACGATCGCGGCCAGCACCGTGGTGACCGCCGGCCAGTCGAACGACGACGTCGCCGCCGACAGCAGGACGCCGATCCCGCCGGCGCCGAGCAGGCCGACCAGCACGGTGTCCCGCACGACCACCTCCCACCGGTAGAGCGCCAGGGCCAGCACCGGCCCGGCGAGCGCCGGCACGCTGCCGTACAGCCACCGCCCGCCCGGGGAGGCCCCCGCGGCCGCGAGCGCGTCCCCGGGCCGCCGGTCGGCCTCCTCCACCGCCTCGCCGACCAGCCGGCCCAGCACGCCGAGGGTGTAGACGCCGAGCGCCAGGGCGCCGGGCAGCACGCCGGGGAGGAGCACGAACAGCAGCACCAGCGCCCACACCGGCGGCGGCACCGCGCGCAGCAGCAGCAGGACAGCGCGGGTGAGCACCCCGGCCGCGTGGCGCCCCGCCCCGGCCGGGCCCCGCGGACGGGCCGCGAGCCCCGCCAGCGCCACCGCCCCCGCGGCCGCGAACGCCACCGCCAGCACCGACATCCGGACCGTCTCCACCGACGCCGACCACACGGCGGCCAGCAGGTCGCCGCCTGTGGCGGGCGGCCACGCGGCCGAGGCGACGTAGGCGACCTGCTCGCGGGTGCGGGCCGAGACCAGCGCGGCGGGGGAGAGGGCCAGGAACCAGACGGCCCAGCCGGTCAGTGCCAGGACCGCCAGCACGGCGCCGGTCAGCACGGGGTCCCGCCGCGCTCCGGGCCGTGGCGTGGCGACGCGGCGGCGCACGGCCCGGCCCGCGACGTCGGCGAGCAGGCAGAGCAGGGCGAGCGCGTAGACCGTCGTCCAGACCTGCGCCCAGCGCAGCGAGGTGAAGGAGAGGGCGAGCTGGTAGCCCAGCCCGCCGGCGCCGATCAGCCCCAGGACGACGGCGGAGCGCACCGCGCACTCGAGCCGGTAGAACGCGTAGGAGAGCAGCCCGCCCGCGGCCGGCGGCAGCAGGCCGTAGAGGGTGGCCGTCCCGCGCCCGGCCCCGGCAGCGAGCAGCGCCCGGTAGCCCTCGCGCGGGACCTCGTCGAGCAGGTCGGCGAAGACCTTGGCGGTGGTGGCGCCGTAGGGCACGGCGATGGCGAGCACGCCCACCCACGGGTCCAGCCCGAGGACGTTGACCAGCAGCAGGCCCCACACCGCCTCGTGCAGGCCGCGGGGCAGTGCCAGCCCGCCGCGGGTGAGCAGCCAGCCGGTGCGCCGCCGTCCCCACGTCGTGCGGGCGGCCGGCACCGCGCCCAGCGCACCGAGCAGCACGGCCAGCCCGGCGCCCAGCACCGCGTAGGCGACGGTGACCAGCGTCGAGCCCGCGACGACGCGCAGGAACTCCGCCGAGAGCTCCGGCGCCACGGCCGCGGCGAGGAAGCGGCCGACCTGACCGGTGCCGGCCGGGTTGAGCACCGGCCCGGAGAGCAGCCCGCTACCGGCCAGCGCCCAGCCGAGCAGCGCGAGCCCGCCCAGCCCCCAGGCCCACCGCCGCCGGTCCCGGCGCAGCCGCGCCGCCGGGGGTGCCGGCCGCTGCAGGACGGCGGTCACCGGCTGACCCCGTAGAACCCCTCCAGCGCCGCCACCGTCAGGGTGCGGGCGGGGGCGTCGAGCACCACCCGGCCGGCCGCCAGCCCGACGACGCGGTCGCAGTGCCGCAGCGCCAGCGCGGGGTCGTGCAAGCAGGCGAGGAGCGCGCCGCCGCGCTCGGCCGCGAGCTCGCCGAGCAGGCCGAGCGCCTGGTCGGCCAGCGCCGGGTCCAGCGCCGATGCCGGTTCGTCGGCGAGCACCAGCTCGGGCCGCTGCACCAGCAGCCGGGCCAGCGCGACCCGCTGCCGCTGCCCGCCGGAGAGCCGGTCGGTGCGCTCGTACGCGCGGTCGGCGAGCCCCACGCGGGCCAGCGCGGCGGCGACCTCGTCGGTGCCCTGAGGGCGGATCAGCGACCACGCCGCCCGGGTGGCCGACCAGGAGCCCAGCCGGCCGGCGTTCACGTTGTGCACCACCCGCAGCTGCCCGGCCAGCTCGAGGTGCTGGTGCACCGTGCCGGTGCGCGCCCGCAGCCGGCGGAGCTCCCGGCCGCGCAGGGCTGCCGGGTCCTGACCGAGCACCCGCACCGCGCCGGCCGCCGGCCGCACCGACCCGTTGACCACCCCGAGCAGCGTGGACTTGCCGGCACCCGACGCACCGACGACGGCGACGCGCTCACCCGCGGCCACCGCGAGGTCGACCCCGGCAAGGGCGGCGGTGCCGCCGAAGCGGACCTCGATGCCGGTGAGCCGGAGGACCTCGCTCAGCTGACCAGCCCGAGGTCGCGGCCGATCTCCTCGATCTGCCGGTAGTTCGCCGCCTCGGTCGGGACGAAGGCGCCGGCGCCGAAGAGCTCGAGCAGCGCGGCGTCGTCCGGGTCGTCGGGCGACAACCCGGTGAAGTACCCCGTCAGCCGGCCGGCCAGGTCGGCGCCGAAGCGCTCGACGGCCCGCGGGCCGAGCAGCCAGTGGTAGTCGTGGTACGCCGGGGTGCGGGCGTAGGACACCACCGCCGGGTCCACCTCGCCGCTCTCCGACCGGGACCGCCACACCTGCTCGTTGAGGACGCCGGCCTGGTAGGTGCCCGAGGCGACGAGCGCGATCGTGGCGTCGTGCGACCCGGAGAAGCCGGGGCCGCCGGGGAACCCCTCCGGGTCGACGCCCGCCTCGCGCAGGAAGTACGCCGGCATCAGCCGTCCGGAGGTCGAGGTCTCGCTGCCGTAGGTGAGACGGAGACCGGCCAGCGGGCGGAGGTCGTCGGCCGGCTCGAGCCCGGTGGCGGTGTTGACGACGAAGACCGAGCGGAACTCCTCGTCGATGTCGCGCTGGGCGATCGGCACGGCGCCGGGGGTCTGCAGGCGCGCCTGCACGCCGGTGAGGCCGCCGAACCAGACGAGGTCGAGGTCTCCGGTGCGGAAGAGCGAGACGGCGGCGGCGTAGTCGGTCACCGGCCGGTACTCGACCTCGAGGCCGAGGCCCGCGGCGAGGGAGCCGGCCACGGTGCCGAAGAGCCGCTGCAGGACCTCGGGGTCCTGGTCGGGGATGGCCCCGACGCGCAGCGGCCCGGGGGAGCCGGGGGTGGTGGCGGAGCCGGTGCCGCAGCCGGCGAGAACGGCGGCGAGGGCGGCGCCCGTGCCGGCGAGGAGGGCGCGGCGGGAGAGGGACGGGAGGGGATCGGGACCGGGGACGGGGCCACCCGACCGGGCGGCGCGAGCGGGAGGCACTACGTCCTCGTGGCTGGTCGGGGGACGGGCACGGCGGACCTCCGGGAGCGGGTGAGGGGACGGCCCATCCTGCACCCGGCGTCGTCGCGCGGGCGCGCCGTGCCGCCGACGCGCACCCCGCGGAGTTCCGGACGGTCACGTTCTGGGCACGCTTGCCCCACCCCTGCCGGAAGCGCGGGGGGAGGTGCCTACTGTGACCCCCGTAACCAGCCGACCGGCTCCGGTCGGCCCACGACGCCCGGGTGCCTCGGACCGGCCCGTCCGCCAGTGACGCGCGGCTGCTTCCTCGCGGCCGGCGCGGTCGTCGTGCTCGACAAGGGAGAGACATGCGCACCAAGCTCCACACCGTCGCCGCGGCCGGCGCCGCGGCCCTCCTCCTCGCCTCCTGCGGCTCCGGTGAGTCCGGCGGCGGGGACTCCGCCGCCTCCGGGGCGCTCACCGGCGAGGGCAGCGGGGAGTCCTGCACCATCGAGGGCGAGGTGCCCCTCGGCGCGGTGCTCAGCCTCACGGGCGCCGCGGCCAGCTACGGCGAGTCGCAGCAGCGCGGCCTCGAGCTCGCCGCCGCGGAGCTGGCCGAGCAGGGCGGCGTCACCTACGACCTCACGATCGAGGACGACCAGACCGATCCCCGCCAGGCGATCACCCTGTTCGAGCAGTTCGTCTCCGACGGCGTGAGCCTGATCATCGGGCCCACCCTGTCCAACGCCGCCGTCCAGGCCGACCCGATCGCCCAGGAGGCCGGGGTCCCAGTGCTGGGCATCTCCAACACCGCCGCGGGCGTCACCGAGATCGGCGACTACATCTTCCGCGACTCGCTCACCGAGCAGGCGGTGATCCCGCAGACGATCGCCCAGGCGACCGAGCAGTTCGGGCTCCAGGACGTCGTGGTCATGTACAGCAACGACGACGCCTTCACCGAGTCCGGCTACGAGGCGTTCGCCGCCGCGCTCGAGGAGGAGGGCGTGACCGTCAACGAGACGATCACCTTCTCCAAGTCCGACACCGACTTCCGTGCCCTGCTGACCCAGGCCCAGGAGAGCGACCCGGACGCGCTCGTCGTCTCCGCGCTGATCGAGGCGGCGGTGCCGCTGGTGACCCAGGCCCGCGAGCTGGGCATCGACGTGCCGATCATCGGTGGCAACGGGTTCAACAACCCGACCCTGATGGCCGACGCCGGTGAGGCGGCCGAGGGCGTCGTCGTCGGCGCCGCCTGGAACTCCTCCTCCGACAACCCGGAGAACCAGGCGTTCCTCGCGGCCTACGAGGCCGAGTACGGCGCCCAGCCCGACCAGTTCGCCGCCCAGGCCTACACCGGGCTGAAGCTGGTCGACCAGGCGGTGCGCGCCAACTGCTCCGCGGAGCGCGACAGCATCCAGGAGGCGCTGGGCCAGATCGAGGACGTGCCCACCGTCCTCGGCGAGTTCTCCATCGACGAGAACCGCGACGCCGACCACCCGGCCGTCGTCCAGGTCGTCGAGAACGGCGAGTTCGCCGTCCTGGAGTGACCCGCCCCGGGGGGGGGGGGGGGGGGGGGGGGGGGGGGGGGGGGGGGGGGGGGGGGGGGGGGGGGGGGGGGGGGGGGGGGGGGGGGGGGGGGGGGGGGGGGGGGGGGGGGGGGGGGGGGGGGGGGGGGGGGGGG
>NZ_JBJHAD010000038.1:0-7656 GCF_054050875.1 Blastococcus sp. SYSU DS0541
CCTCGTCCAGCTCCCGCAGCACCAGCGCGCGCAACTGCTCCTCGGCCAGCGACGGATCGCTCATCCGAGCACCCATCCGCTCGAACAACGCCTTCGCCACCCGGTCCTTCAACCGCCCCAACGCATCCACCGGCGTCATCACAGGCGCAGGCGGGCGGGGGCTCGACGGCTTGGTCGGGGACGACGCCACCGGCCGGTCGGCGATCACCTCCGCGCGAGGCTCGAGAAGCAGGGAAGGCGCCGGGCCGGCGACTCCGGCCGGTTGCGGCCGGGAGGCCGCCCGTCCGCGGCTCGCGTCCAGCCGCTCGCCCAGGCGCATCAGGAGGCCGCCTTCTGACGGGACCAGAATCCGCTGGACCTGGGAGCAGCCGCGACCCCGAACCGCTCGAGCAGCCGGCGCATCTCCTTGGTGGCGGGGTCGCGCTTGAGGTCCATCGACAGCAGCGGGACGCCCTGGTTCGTGGACGCCGGCACAGCCGCCGACCGCGGCAGCACGACGTCGACGCCCGTACCGAGAGCGAGCTCGACGTCGGAGAGGGCGAGGCCGTGCTTCGGGTCGGCGAAGTTCATGACCACGTGCCGGCCGGAGGGCAGCAGGTCCAGCTCACCGAGGACGTCGATCTCCTTGCGGAGCCCGCGGATGCCCGGCACGTCCATGCTGCTGAGCAGGACGGCGTCGGATGACTTGTCCAGGGCGGCGAGCGTCTGCTCCGACAGCCCGGGCGCGGTGTCCACGACGACGTACCGGAACTGGCGGGCCAACGCCGCGAGCAGCCGGCTGACGTCGTCAGCGGTCACCGTGTCCCCCGCCGCCGGCGACTCCGACCCGCACACCGCGAACAGCCCGCTCGGGTGCTGGGTGAGGAAGGTCTTCAAGACCATCGTGTCCTCGCTGGCCCGGCCGTGCACGGCATCGGGCAGCGTGTACTCCGGCTGCAGGCCGAGGGCCGTGGCCACGTCACCGAACTGCACGTCCAGGTCCACCACGACGGTCGACTGCGGCGCCACCGCGGCCAGGCCGACGGCCAGGTTCGTGGACACGGTGGTCTTGCCGACCCCGCCCTTCGGCGACAGGACGGAGATGACCCGCCCGGGGGCCGAGGGCCGGCCGGCGACCGGGCCGAGCACCTGCCGGCGACCCAGCGCCGCCAGCGCGGCCCGCTCGGTGACCTCGCGGAGCTCGGGAACGTCGGCGTCCGGTGCGACGACGTCCCGGATGCCGGCGCGCATGACGGCCGGCCACAGCTCCGGGGTGGGCGCGGCGACGAGCACGACGCTGATCCCGGGCCAGGCGGCGTCGAGGGCACCGGCCAGCGCGAGGACATCCTCGACCGGGGCAGCGGGGCCGAGGACGACGACGGCGGGCAGGTCGCCGGCCGGCAACTGCTCGAACAGCCGGATCGGCTCCCGAGGCACTCGTCCCGGGGGCAGCACGACCACGTCGGGCCGTGCGGCGCGCAGCCGCTCGATCAGGTCCGGGGTGCCCCCCGCGAGGACGATGCCGCTCACTCTTCCGACCCCCCGTTGGCGGCGGTGAGGCCGGCGAGCGCGTCACCGTAGATGTTGTTCTGCGTGACGATCCCGGTGCCGGAGGTGTCCGCACCCTCGGGCTCCAGTGCGAGCCAGACGCTGGCGTGCTCCATGCCGAACACCACCTTCTCGGCGTCGCGGGCGGGCAGGGCGACGGTGACCATGAGGCTGCTCGACGGGGCGGCGGTCCCGGTCGCGGCCGTCTCGGTCGAGCCCTCGGCCGGCGCCGCAGGGGCCGGCGCCCCCTGCACCTGGGTGACCAGGACGCCGTGCAGGACGGAGTGAGTCGTACCGGTCTTCTTGTCGTTGGCGTCCTCGAGGTCCATGGAGATGTAGACGCCGATCTCGTCGCCGGCGGCCAGCCGGCCACCGATCACGCGCTGCGGCTCGAGCAGGAAGCTGACCTCGGAGAAACCCGGGGGCACCTCCACGAGGCCCGGTGGCTGCAGTGCGGATTCGTCGGCGAAGCGGCTGGCCAGCAGCTGCTCACCCGGCTGCAGCGCCACGGTCGTCACGCGGTTCCCGAGGTCGGCCAGGTCGCTCACGCTCCCGGTGGCCGCCACCTTGGCGGGGATCTGCTCCAGCCGGACGGATCCGGTCAGCTCTCCCGCGGCTGTTCCTTCCTGCACAGGCGCGGTGACAACGAGGACCGGGGTCGTCTGGACCCCTTCGAGGGCCCGGGCGTCGGCCCCGCGGACGTAGGACACCAGCACGACGGTGCCCACGACCGCGAGACCGAGCGCGAGCACGGCGGCGAGAATGCGGCGGTTCACTCATTTCCCCCTTGAGTGGATGGAGCTCGAAGAGTCAGGCGACGAGCCGGACGGCCACGGCGCCGAGATCGGGTGCGGTCGGATCAGGCGTGAAGGCATCCGTCGAGTCGACGAACTCGGTGAAGTAGCCCGCGATGCACCGCTCCTCGCCCTTGCAGGGCTTCGGGGTGCTGTAGTACTGGCCGGCGAAGTTGTACCCGGTGATCGTGAAGGCGGCGTAGCCGTAGATCCGGTACCAGGCGTTGGAGCCGGTGTCGCCGGACTCGTCGAAGATCGGCAGCAGCACGGTCGTCCCGACGAGGCCGGCGAAGTAGTCCGGCGTGCACTCCGCTGGGACGCTCGCTCCCGGCGAGGAGTCCACGATCCCGTCGACCGTGGAGGTCGCCCCGCACACGTCCGGGTCGGTCTCCAGCCAGCCGAACCCCCCGGGGACCTCGAGGCCCGACGGCCCGGTGCAATTCGTGTCGTCGGTCTTGGTCCACTCGATCACGATCGGGTCGGTGCCGGTCGGCGTTCCCCCGTCGGTCTGCGCATCGAAGGCACACCAGGAGAAGGCCAGCGGCAGGACGGCGGTTCCTCCACCGGGGGCGTCCCACCGGACGGTGGCGCTGGCGGAGACGTCGGTCGATTCGAACCCCAGGACCGGGGCGAGCCAGTGGCCCTGCGTCCCCGGGTTGACCACGGTGACCTCGTCGGCCCCGAGGGTCACCGTCGGGGTTCCGTGGACGGAACCGGCTTCGTCGTAGTTGGCGCTGGTCAGGAAGTCGGCGGTCGTCTGGCGGTCCGCGCAGGCCGGCAGGGCGGCCGCGCAGTCGTGGCCGATGGCCAGCGCGGCGGCGTCGGCGCCGTTCTGCAGCTGCTGCCGCTCGGAGTAGACGGCGGCGATGTCGACGGCCAGGGCGCCGAAACCGAGGAGCGGGACCATGAGCAGGGCGACCAGGACGGCGGAAGCGCCCCGTTCACCGTGCAGCCGGCGGCAGACGCTCAGCCGTTGCATCGCATGACCCCGTCCGCGTCCAGGGTGATGGTGTCGCCGAGGAACCCGGTGAGGAACGGCATCGGATAGGTGACGGTGACGATGGCGTTGGTGCCGGCAGGTGCCCCGTCACACGTGGCCGGCGAGACGGTGACGCCACCGGAGGTGACGCCGGGGTTCAGGGAGGTGCTGGCGGACTGCACCGCCGCCTCCACGGCCGCCTCGTCGCCCTGGAGGGCCAGGACCCGCGCGCCTTCACGGGCGGCGGCGGCCAGCGTGGCCTGCACCTGGAAGGCGCGGCCGAACTCCACGATGCCGAGCACCAGGACGATCAGCAGCGGCACAATCAGCGCGAACTCCACCGCTGCCGCACCACGCTCTGAACGCATCTCCCCCACGACTTCCCCCCGGTTGGTGTATCTGCGACCTGTGTGCCGCGGTCAGCGGCGCAGCGACCAGACGGCCGCCGCACCGCCGACCACGGAGCGCGGCGCTGAGGTCAGGGCGTGGCGCCGGGGAGCGTGCCGCCCAGGCTGGTGACGATCGAACGGAACAGCGTGTCCAGGCGACCGCCGAGCGCGGTCACGGCGACGATGATCACGACCGCGATCAGGCCGACCATCAGGCCGTACTCGACGGCGGTGGCGCCCTTCTCGTCCTTCTTCAGGCGGTCCTGGGCGACGGCGGCCAGGCAGACGAGGTTGGTGTAGAGGCTGAGCATGGTGGGTTCTCCCCCCGTGTCGCCGAACCGGGTAGGGCCTCGTGGCCCGCCCTCGCGGCTGGAAGGAGACTGCAGTCACGGAGAGTGGTCGGAACAGGGGTTACCACCGAGTGGGTGACGCACTTCTCCCCCCTTCGAGGCAGATGCGCACCGTCAGGGTGACCACGGAACGTAGCCGGAGTGCTGAGCGGCCGTCACATCCCGCCGCGCGCGCACGGGTGTCGCTGCACGAGGAAGGCTTTCGGCGTCCCGATGATGGCTCGCATGCGCCTGCCTGGACCCCTGAGATCCCGTCGCCCGGCCGGCGTGCGGGAGTGGGCCCTGGTCGCGGTCCTCGGCGCGCAGGTGACCGTGCCGGCGGTGGCCCTCCTCGACGCCCCACCGACGCGGTTCGGGTTCCAGATGTACTCGGCCCAGGGCGGCGTCGTGGTGACGGCGATCGACGCGAGGGGCCGGGAGTTCTCGCCCGACCTGGAGGAGTCGCTCGCCGGTGTCATGCGGCCGGAGTTCGACTGGACGACCGTGCTGCCCGAGTACGTGTGCGATGTCGTCCCCCGAGCCGTCCAGGTGACCGTGGAGCAGCCGGACCAGGAGAGGACCGTCCGGTGCGGCTGACCCCCCTCCAGGCCCATCCGCGGCCGGTTGCGGTGGCCCGGATCGGGCTGGGCATCGCCGCGATCGCCAACAGCGTCGAGATGTACGTCCTACTGCGGGGCATCGCCGGGGGGAAGCTCGCCCTACCGGTCCACGGGGTGATCCCGAGCCCGACACCACTGGCAGCGCACGTCTACCTGGTTGCGGCCGTCGTGGCGGGTGTAGCCCTCACCGTGGGTTGGCGGACGACGACGGCCGCCGTCGCGACGGTGGCGCTCAACGTCGGGGTGTTCCTGTGGGACCAGCAGACGTACAGCAGCCACCGGCTGCTGGGCACCCTCCTCGTCGCCTACCTGGTGTTCGCTCGTTCCGATGCGGCGTGGTCGCTGTCCTCGCGCGCGGGGCCGGTGCCGTGGTGGCCACAGCTCCTGATGATGTCCCAGCTGTCGGTGTGCTACTTCTTCGCCGCCATCAGCAAGGTCAACGTCGTCTTCCTGTCCGGGGCTCCGCTGTCGCTGTGGGTCTGGATGCCTCTTCCGTGGTGGCTGTTCACCCTCATGGCCGCGGGCACTGTGGCGGGGGAATTGTTCCTGGCGTTCGGTCTCTGGCACCGGTCGACGGTGCGGGCCGCCGCGACATTCGGCGTCGCGCTGCACATCTCGATCGTCGTGCTGCTGGAGGACCAGACCGTCCCCCTGACGGCCTTCGGGCTCACATGCCTGTGCCTGTACGGCCTCTTCCTGCATCGCCCGGACGTCATGGTGACGGCTCCCGCGGATTCCCGCCCGGGTACTTCGGACGAGGCCGAGCCGGTCAGCCGCTGAAGGCCTCGGCGATGTCCATGGCGGCGGGCCCGAGCAGCACGATGAACAAGGTCGGCAGGATGCACAGGATGAGGGGGAAGATCACCTTGACCGGGATCTGCATGGCCTTCTCCTCCGCGCGCTGGCGGCGCTTGAGGCGCATCTCGGCGGCCTGGGTGCGCAGTACGTCGGCGATCGACACGCCGTAGGCGTCCGCCTGCACCACCGCTCGGATGAACCGGCGGAGGTCCTGGACACCGGTGCGCTCCGCCGTGGCCAGGTATGCGTCGCGGCGCGGCTGGCCGACGGCGATGTCCTGCAGCGTCCGGGTGAGCTCCTCGGCCAGCGCGCCCTTCCCGTTCTTCGCGGCGCGCGCCATGGCCGACTCGAAGCCGAGCCCGGCTTCCACCGCGATGGTCATCTGGTCGAGGGTGTCGGCCAGCTCCAGGCCGATCGCCTGCCGGCGCTCCTGGCCCCGGCTGTACAGCAGCAACTCGGGGACGAAGTACGCGACCAGGGTCACCGTCCCGCCGAACAACCCGCCGAGCGCACTCGGCTGCGCGCTGAGCACCAGCAGGCTCAGCGCCCCGGCGACCATCGCGAGAACCAGCTTCGCCGCGACCAGCTTGGCCACCGGCCAGGCGGCCGGTCGGCCGGCGGCGCCCGCCAGCCGGTTGAGCCGGTCCGTCGTCCCTCGCGGGGTCAGGTAGCCAACGAGGCGCGCGGCGGGACCGAGGCGCGTTCGGCTACTCCGCTGCCCCGCACCGCCGGGGACGTCGAGTCCGCGCGCCAGGTTCGCCTGCGCTTGTGCGGCCACGCCGTGGGTGCGGGGCAGGCAGGCCCAGCCGAGGATCGGCACACCGAGAGCCACTGCGGCGACGGCGGCCAGGACCGGACCGGGCATGGCCGGGATCAGCACGGGTCCTCCTGCGGAGTGACGACGAGGACCGTGGTCCGGTTCCCCTGCGAAGCAGCGATGGTCATCAGAACCGGATCGCCACGGTCTTCTTCAGCCACAGGCCGCCGACCAGCATCATGACGGCCGCGACCCCCAGCATCGTGTAGCCGGCCAGGCTCTCGGTGAACGCCGAGAGATAGCTCGGATTCGTGAGCGAGAGAAACACGGTGATGCCGAAGGGCAGGGCCATGAGCACGGTCGCGGAGAGCTTCCCTTCGGCGGAGAGCGCCTTGACCTGGCGGCGGATGGCGTTGCGCTCCCGGATGGTGTCGCCGACGGCGTCCAGCACCTCGGCGAGGTTGCCGCCGACCTCGCGCTGGATGGCGATGGCCTGGGCCACCCAGGTGAAGTCCTCGCTGCCCATCCGCTCGGCGACCTCGTCGAGAGCGTCGGTGAGGTCCCGGCCGACGCGGGTCTCGTTGATGATCCGGGCGAACTCCTCCGACGTCGGGGCGTCAGCCTCGGTGGCGACGGAGTCCATCGCCCGGAGGATGCTGTGCCCGGCGCGCAGGCTGCTGGCCATCAGCTGCAGCGAGTCGTCGAGCTGGTCGGCGAACGCGGCCCGCCGCCGCCCGGCCCTGAACCGCAGCAGCACCCGGCTACCCAGAACGACCACGATCGGGAGCAGCAGACCGAGCACGAGCCCGCCCACCAGCGCCCCGAGCACGGCGGCGACGGTGGCGACGAGTCCGACCGCCAGGACGAAGTCGGTCAGCTGCATCGCGACGCCGGCCTGCTCGAGCGTCATCGCGCCGGACGCTGCCCAGCCTCGCCGCGCGAGCACGCGGCCGACGGCGACGCCTGCGGCCGACCCCATCCCGGACAGCGCCGAGGTCGTCGGCGCCGCTGTCGGGTCGACCCGGCTCAACGGCACCCGCGGCGGCCCGGCCGGCAGCACGGCGACGGCGACGAGGAAGACGCCGCCGGCCACCGCGACCAGCCCGGCGAGCAGCAGCACCGGCGACATCAGCCCCAGCTCCGTCGGGCCGCGGTGGCCGGCTCGGCCACGCCGAAGACGCGGGGGGAGAGGGTGATGCCCATGTCGGTGAAGCGGTCGGTGAAGCGGGGGCGGACACCGGTGGGCACCGGCTTGCCCAGGAAGCGGCCGGTGACCGGGTCGACCCCGGCGGAGTAGTCGAACAGGAACGCGTCCTGCAGGGTCACCGTCTCCCCTTCCATGCCCTGGACCTCGGTGACGTGGGTGACCCGCCGGGTGCCATCCCGCAGCCGGGTCAGCTGCACCACCACGTCGACGGCCGAGGCGATCTGCTCCCGGATCGCCCGCAGCGGCAGGTCCATCC
>NZ_JBJHAD010000039.1:0-5372 GCF_054050875.1 Blastococcus sp. SYSU DS0541
TGTCCGGCGGCGTCCTACTCTCCCACCCCGTCTCCAGGGCAGTACCATCGGCGCTGAGAGGCTTAGCTTCCGGGTTCGGAATGTTGCCGGGCGTTTCCCTCTCGCCATGGCCGCCGT
Source organism: Blastococcus sp. SYSU DS0541 (assembly GCF_054050875.1). NCBI lineage: Bacteria > Bacillati > Actinomycetota > Actinomycetes > Geodermatophilales > Geodermatophilaceae > Blastococcus > Blastococcus sp. SYSU DS0541. The sequence goes on from NZ_JBJHAD010000039.1 coordinate 118, forward strand.
AACTCTGTGAACGTGTGAACCATTCGGCTGGTTCGTGCGTTCAGAACCGCACAGTGGACGCGAGACATTGTCTTCGTTGACGACCTGGCACACAGGGTCCCGGTGGGGAGGTGTGTGTGGTCAAGCCCTCGGCCTGTTAGTACCGGTCAGCTCCACACCTTGCGGTGCTTCCACTTCCGGCCTATCAACCCGCTGGTCTGGGCGGGGGCCTTACCCGGTTGACCCGGTGAGAGACCTCATCTTGAAGCGAGCTTCCCGCTTAGATGCTTTCAGCGGTTATCCCTGCCGAACGTAGCTAACCAGCAGTGCACCTGGCGGTACAACTGGCACACCAGAGGTTCGTCCGTCCCGGTCCTCTCGTACTAGGGACAGCTCTTCTCAAGTCTCTTACGCGCACGGCGGATAGGGACCGAACTGTCTCACGACGTTCTAAACCCAGCTCGCGTACCGCTTTAATGGGCGAACAGCCCAACCCTTGGGACCTACTCCAGCCCCAGGATGCGACGAGCCGACATCGAGGTGCCAAACCATCCCGTCGATATGGACTCTTGGGGAAGATCAGCCTGTTATCCCCGGGGTACCTTTTATCCGTTGAGCGACACCGCTTCCACATGCCGGTGCCGGGTCACTAGTCCCAGCTTTCGCTCCTGCTCGACCCGTCGGTCTCGCAGTCAAGCTCCCTTGTGCACTTGCACTCGACACCTGATTGCCAACCAGGCTGAGGGAACCTTTGGGCGCCTCCGTTACATTTTGGGAGGCAACCGCCCCAGTTAAACTACCCACCTGACACTGTCCCTGATCCGGATCACGGACCGAGGTTAGACATCCAATTCGACCAGAGTGGTATTTCAACGGCGACTCCACGAACACTGGCGTGCCCGCTTCGCAGTCTCCCACCTATCCTACACAAGCCGAACCGAACACCAATATCAAGCTATAGTAAAGGTCCCGGGGTCTTTCCGTCCTGCCGCGCGTAACGAGCATCTTTACTCGTAGTGCAATTTCGCCGAGCCTGTGGTTGAGACAGCTGAGAAGTCGTTACGCCATTCGTGCAGGTCGGAACTTACCCGACAAGGAATTTCGCTACCTTAGGATGGTTATAGTTACCACCGCCGTTTACTGGCGCTTGAGTTCTGAGCTTCGCCTTGCGGCTAACCCGTCCCCTTAACGTTCCAGCACCGGGCAGGCGTCAGTCCGTATACATCGTCTTACGACTTCGCACGGACCTGTGTTTTTAGTAAACAGTCGCTTCTCACTGGTCTCTGCGACCCCCTCCCGCTGCCCCACGCTAGGTGGTTCACGGGCTGGGGCCCCCCTTCTCCCGAAGTTACGGGGGCATTTTGCCGAGTTCCTTAACCACAGTTCGCTCGATCGCCTCGGTATTCTCTACCTGACCACCTGAGTTGGTTTGGGGTACGGGCCGCTCGGAACTCGCTAGAGGCTTTTCTCGGCAGCATAGGATCATCCAATTCGCCTCAATCGGCTATGCGTCGGGCCTCACCCTGTGTGTCCGACGGATTTACCTATCGGACGGGCCACACCCTTGCACCGGTACTACCACTCACCGGTAGGACTACCTTCCTGCGTCACCCCATCGCTTGCCTACTACCAGTCCGGGTCCCCAGCTTCCCCGGATCACCTCACAAGTGAGGATCACCGGCGTCGGTGGGTTAGCATCGCTGGGTTCAGCATGGGCGTTCCTTCGCGGGTACGGGAATATCAACCCGTTGTCCATCGACTACGCCTGTCGGCCTCGCCTTAGGTCCCGACTCACCCTGGGCGGATTAGCCTGGCCCAGGAACCCTTGGTCTTCCGGCGGGGGAGGTTCTCACTCCCCTCTCGCTACTCATGCCTGCATTCTCACTCGTGTGGCGTCCACGGCTGGATCACTCCGCCGCTTCCACCGCCACACGACGCTCCCCTACCCATCCACACACCTGGCCGGCCCTCCGAGGAGAACCGACGGGTTGTTGTGTGAATGCCACGGCTTCGGCGGTGTGCTTGAGCCCCGCTACATTGTCGGCGCGGAACCACTTGACCAGTGAGCTATTACGCACTCTTTCAAGGGTGGCTGCTTCTAAGCCAACCTCCTGGTTGTCTCTGCGATCCCACATCCTTTTCCACTTAGCACACGCTTAGGGGCCTTAGCCGATGATCTGGGCTGTTTCCCTCTCGACTACGAACCTTATCGCCCGCAGTCTCACTGCCACGCTCTCACTTACCGGCATTCGGAGTTTGGTTGACGTCAGTAACCTTGTGGGGCCCATCGGCCATCCAGTGCTCTACCTCCGGCAAGAAACACGTGACGCTGCACCTAAATGCATTTCGGGGAGAACCAGCTATCACCGAGTTTGATTGGCCTTTCACCCCTACCCACAGCTCATCCCCCAGGTTTTCAACCCTGGTGGGTTCGGTCCTCCACGCGGTCTTACCCGCGCTTCAACCTGGCCATGGGTAGATCACTCGGCTTCGGGTCTAGAGCACGCGACTGGAACGCCCTGTTCGGACTCGCTTTCGCTACGGCTACCCCACACGGGTTAACCTCGCCACGTACCGCTAACTCGCAGGCTCATTCTTCAAAAGGCACGCAATCACCCCGGCCCCGAAGGGCCTAAGGCTCTCACGGCTTGTAGGCACACGGTTTCAGGTACTATTTCACTCCCCTCCCGGGGTACTTTTCACCTTTCCCTCACGGTACTTGTCCGCTATCGGTCACCAGGGAGTATTCAGGCTTAGCGGGTGGTCCCGCCGGATTCACACCGAATTTCACGGGCTCGGTGCTACTTGGGAAACAAGTTCGGGAGGGACTGCGTTTTCGTGTACGGGGCTCTCACCCTCTACGGCGACCCTTTCCAGAGGCCTTCCACTAACACAAGTCCTTTATGACTCCCCGCATCCCCGGCAGGAGATGCAGAACTGTCCCACGACCCCGACCACACAACGCCTGCCGGCTATCACATGCGATCGGTTTAGCCTCTTCCGCTTTCGCTCGCCACTACTCACGGAATCACTGTTGTTTTCTCTTCCTGTGGGTACTGAGATGTTTCACTTCCCCACGTTCCCTCCACACGCCCTATGTGTTCAGGCGCGGGTCACACCACATGACTGGTGCGGGGTTCCCCCATTCGGAAATCCTCGGATCAACGCTCGGTTGACAGCTCCCCGAGGCTTATCGCAGCCTCCTACGTCCTTCATCGGCTCCTGGTGCCCAGGCATCCACCGTGTGCCCTTAACAACTTGGCCACACAAAAATCCCGCCCCACACCCCCGGAAGGAAGCGTGCAGCGGGCCTACAACACTTGAACTCTGCTACCAGAGTCAGAAGATGCTCGCGTCCACTGTGCAGTTCTCAACGTACGACCAGCCACCGGTCACCCGACCCCACCAGCCCCGCCCCACCCATCCGAAGACGGAGGAGACAGCGGTATGAGATGCAGACCGGCCCTGACGAAGAAACGGTCACCCGCTCCCTCAGGACCCAACAGCGTGCCTACGACCGGTCACCCCCCACCACCCCCCTCCACGCACACACCAGGTGTGTGCAGTACTAGGGGCAGCACCAGGCTGCCGGCCGAACTGGTCAGCGTTCCACCCTCGAGCACCACCCCAGGAACCTGCGACCCACCGGAGATGGCGGACCGTCCTGCCCTGAGCGCGGCTCTGCACCACCCCCACGCGGGAGGCGGTGACATGCTCCTTAGAAAGGAGGTGATCCAGCCGCACCTTCCGGTACGGCTACCTTGTTACGACTTCGTCCCAATCGCCGATCCCGCCTTCGACGGCTCCCTCCACAAGGGTTGGGCCACCGGCTTCGGGCGTTACCGACTTTCGTGACGTGACGGGCGGTGTGTACAAGGCCCGGGAACGTATTCACCGCAGCGTTGCTGATCTGCGATTACTAGCGACTCCAACTTCATGGGGTCGAGTTGCAGACCCCAATCCGAACTGAGACCGGCTTTTTGGGATTCGCTCCACCTCGCGGTATCGCAGCCCTTTGTACCGGCCATTGTAGCATGTTTGCAGCCCTAGACATAAGGGGCATGATGATTTGACGTCATCCCCACCTTCCTCCGAGTTGACCCCGGCAGTCTCCTATGAGTCCCCACCATCACGTGCTGGCAACATAGAACGAGGGTTGCGCTCGTTGCGGGACTTAACCCAACATCTCACGACACGAGCTGACGACAACCATGCACCACCTGTGCACGGCCCTTACGGACCCCCCATCTCTGGAGGATTTCCGTGCATGTCAAGCCTAGGTAAGGTTCTTCGCGTTGCATCGAATTAAGCAACATGCTCCGCCGCTTGTGCGGGCCCCCGTCAATTCCTTTGAGTTTTAGCCTTGCGGCCGTACTCCCCAGGCGGGGCGCTTAATGCGTTAGCTGCGGCACGGAGACCGTGGAATGGCCCCCACACCTAGCGCCCAACGTTTACGGCGTGGACTACCAGGGTATCTAATCCTGTTCGCTCCCCACGCTTTCGCTCCTCAGCGTCAGTTTCGGCCCAGAGACCCGCCTTCGCCACCGGTGTTCCTCCTGATATCTGCGCATTTCACCGCTACACCAGGAATTCCAGTCTCCCCTGCCGAACTCAAGTCCGCCCGTATCGACTGCAGGCCTGAGGTTGAGCCTCAGGTTTTCACAGCCGACGCGACGAACCGCCTACGAGCTCTTTACGCCCAATAATTCCGGACAACGCTTGCACCCTACGTATTACCGCGGCTGCTGGCACGTAGTTGGCCGGTGCTTCTTCTGCAGGTACCGTCACTTGCGCTTCGTCCCTGCTGAAAGAGGTTTACAACCCGAAGGCCGTCATCCCCCACGCGGCGTCGCTGCGTCAGGCTTTCGCCCATTGCGCAATATTCCCCACTGCTGCCTCCCGTAGGAGTCTGGGCCGTGTCTCAGTCCCAGTGTGGCCGGTCACCCTCTCAGGCCGGCTACCCGTCGTCGCCTTGGTAGGCCACTACCCCACCAACAAGCTGATAGGCCGCGGGCCCATCCCCAGCCGATAAATCTTTCCACCACCAGACCATGCGGTCAGCGGTCATATCCGGTATTAGCCCCAATTTCTTGGAGTTATCCCAGAGCCAGGGGCAGGTTGCCCACGTGTTACTCACCCGTTCGCCACTGATCCCCACCGAAGCGGTTCACCGTTCGACTTGCATGTGTTAAGCACGCCGCCAGCGTTCGTCCTGAGCCAGGATCAAACTCTCCGTAGATGATTTGATACCGGCTGAGAACCGCGAGCTGACACTC
>NZ_JBJHAD010000040.1:0-3243 GCF_054050875.1 Blastococcus sp. SYSU DS0541
CGCCCCCCCCCCCCCGCCCCCCGCCCCGCCGCCCGGGCGGGGGGGGGCCCGGCGCGCCCCCCCCCCCCCCCCCCCCCCCCCCCCGACGAGCTCGATGGTCACTCTCCGGTTCTGCGCGGCCGCCGCCGGGAGCAGCGTGCCGTTCCCGTCCCGGTCCTGGACGTAGCCGGGGAAGTCGCTGCCGAGACCGAGGACGGTCATGCGCTCGGCCGGCACCCCGAGGTCACCGAGCAGATCGGCGACGGCCTGCGCGCGCTGCTGGCTCAGCCGCCGCTGCCCGTCGTCGTCCCCGACATCGGCGGTCGTCCCGGTCAGCGTCGCGGTGACGCCGGCAGCGCGCATTCGGTCAGCGACCGGCTGCAGCTTCGCCGCCGCGGCGGCGGTGTCCTGGAACGCCGCAGTGTCGGCCTGGAAGGCGACCGCCCCGCCGTCGAGGACGACGGTGTTCTGCGTGCAGGTCACTCCCCCGCCGGGGCCGATCAAGCTCACCGGCGGCAGGCCCGCGACGGGCTCGCCCTCGAGCGGGGTTCGCTCGACGGTGACGTCCAGCGCCCCGGCCGCCAGGGCGACGGCGGTCCAGAGGTCCGCGAGCTGGCGGCGGACCGCCTCACCCAGCGGCGGCTGCGGGGCGGCGGTGTCACCGAGGCCCTGGAAGACGACGTGCACGCCGCTGAGGTCCGGGAGAGCGCCGGCCGCCTGGAGGCTCGCCACCACGTCGGCCGGGTCGGCGTCGAGCAGGCCGCGCTGCCGGAAGTCCAGGGCCCCGGTGGTGGACAGCCCGGAGTCGACGACCAGGACCGTGCGCCGGCCGTCCGCCGCGGAGATCTCGGCGGCGGCGAGACCGAGCGCGGCCAGCAGGTCGGTCTCCGGCGTCCTGGCTGCCGCCGAGGTCAGGTGCTGGTCGAGCGACTCGCGGTCGGCACCCGTCGACCGGGCGTCCTCCACGACGAACGGGGCGCCGTCGGCGACCACCACGGACATCTCGGCGCGGGTGCGGACGGCGTTGGTGAGGACCTGCTCCGCAACGCCGTCCACCGCCGCCGCCGGCGGCATGTTGCTGTGGGCACCGACCACGACGGCGAGCCCGCCGCTGGGGTCGGCCGGTGGGGTGGCGGTGCACCCGATGAGGGTCCAGGCCACGGCGAGCGAGCCGGCGACGGCCGGCAGGCGCCGCCGGACGGACTGCATGGACATGGTTCTCCTCGGGATCAGCGCCAAACGCGACGACGGGTGATCGGCGACGTGGTTCAGTCGCCGAACGCGCCGATGATGTCGATGACGGCCGGGCCGAGCACGATGATGAAGAGCGTCGGCAGGATGAACAGGATCAGCGGGAAGATGACCTTCACCGGGATCTGCATCGCCTTCTCCTCGGCGCGCTGGCGGCGCTTGAGCCGCATCTCCCCGGCCTGGGTGCGCAGCACGTCGGCGATGGAGACGCCGTACTGGTCGGCCTGGATGATCGCGCTGACGAACCGGCGCAGGTCCTGCACGTTGGTGCGCTCGGCCAGGGCCAGGTAGGCGTCGCGGCGCGGCTGGCCGACGGCGATGTCCTGCAGCGTGCGGGTCAGCTCCTCGGCCAGCGCTCCCTTGCCGTTCTTGCCGGCCCGGTCCATCGCCGACTCGAAGCCGAGGCCCGCCTCCACCGCGATGGTCATCTGGTCGAGGGTGTCCGCGAGCTGGAGCTGGATCTCCTGCTGGCGCTCCTGGCCCCGGCTGTAGAGCAGCAACTCCGGCACGAAGTAGGAGATCCCGGCCATGGCCACGAGCAGCAGCACGCGGAGGAAGCTGAGCCCGTCGGCCAGCAGGAGGAACCCGACACCACCGGCCACGGCGGCCAGCACCAGCTTGGCGGCCACCAGCCGGGGCAGCGGCCACTCCTTCGGGTAGCCGGCGCCCGCGATCAGCCGCTGCAGGCGCGCGGCCGTGCCGCGCGGGGTGAGCGCGGCGACGAGGGAGGACGACCCGGGCCGGGCACCGGCGCCCGGCCTGCCGGTCGTCACATCCAGCCCGCGCACCAGGTTCGCGCGGGTGGTCGCCGCCGCGGCGTCGGGCCGGGCGACCAGCGCCCAGCCCAGCAGCAAGAATGCGGACACCACCAGGAAGGCGGCACCGGAGACGAGAACCATGTCGTGCCCCCCTCAGAAGGTGATGCGGACGGTCTTGCGCAGCCAGAAGCCACCCGCCGTGAGCAGCACGGCGACGGCGGCGAGCATCGCGTAGCCGATGAGGCTCTCGGTGAAGACGCTCATGTACTCGGGCCTGATCACGAACAGGAAGAGCCCCACCCCGATGGGGAGGGCCATGAGGACGTACGCGGAGAGCTTGCCCTCGGCGGAGAGTGCCTTGACCTGGCGGCGGATGGCGTTGCGTTCCCGGATGGTGTGGCCGACCCGGTCGAGGACCTCGGCGAGGTTGCCGCCGACCTCGCGCTGGATGGCGATGGCCTGGGCCACCCAGGTGAAGTCCTCGCTGCCCATCCGCTCGGCGACCTCGTCGATCGCGACTCCGAGATCGCGGCCGACGCGGGTCTCGTTGATGATCCGGGCGAACTCCTCCGACGTCGGGGCCGCACCCTCCTGGGCGACGGAGTCGACGGCCCGCAGGATGCTGTGGCCGGCCCGCAGGCTGCTGGCCATGAGCTGCAGCGAGTCGTCCAGCTGGTCGGCGAACGCCGCCCGGCGCCGGCCTGCCAGCACGCTGAGCAGCACCTTCGCGATCAATGGCGCGAGTGCGGCCAGGAGCACGGCGAGGACCAGCCCACCGAGCAGCAGGCCCAGCGCCCCGGCGACGACGAGGCCGGAGAGCGTCAGCAGCACGAAGTCCGCCGGCCGCAACCGCAGGCCGGCGGCCTGCAGGTCCCGGGCCAGCCCCGAACCGCCGTCACGCTTCGCGAGCACGGTCTCGATCCCACCCTGCGCCCGCTGGGTGAGACCCGTGAGCGCGCTCGGCGGTGGGCCGATGGTCGGGTCGAGCCGGTCGAGGGCAATCCGCTGCTGCGGCGGAACGACCGCCAGGACGCCGAGGACCAGCGCCGCCGTGGCGGCGAGGACTCCCAGCGCCAGGACCGCAGTACCGCTCATCGCCAGCCTCCGGAGAGACGGTCCGCGGGGACTCCGAAGACGCGGGGGGAGAGGGTGATGCCCATGTCGGTGAAGCGGTCGGTGAAGCGGGGGCGGACACCGGTGGGCACCGGCTTGCCCAGGAAGCGGCCGGTGACCGGGTCGACCCCGGCGGAGTAGT
>NZ_JBJHAD010000041.1:0-1620 GCF_054050875.1 Blastococcus sp. SYSU DS0541
AACATCTCCGGGGTCTCCAGCGCGGCGGACTCCACCACCCAGGCGCTGACCCAGACCCGGTCCGCGGTCGACGAGCTGTCCCGGATGGCCGCCGACCTGCGCACCACGGTCGGCAACTTCAAGTACTAGAAGGACCCCCGTCCCCCTCACCCCTCGCAGGCTCGGGGCGAGCCTCTGGACGGGGGCCGCCCGTCCCCCTCACCCCTCGCAGGCTCGGGGCGAGCCTCTGGACGGGGGCCGCCCGTCCCCCTCACCCCTCGCAGGCTCGGGGCGAGCCTCTGGACGGAGATGTGCCGGACTCGGGCCGGGCAGCGACCGACGCGGTCGCTGCCCGGCCGGAGCGCGTTCGGATCACCTCGGTGTTCCCCGCATTCCTGCGCGACCATTCCCGGTCGTCACCGGTCGCCCATCCCGAAATGGCGGGAAGTCGACACCGAACATGCGGTCACCGACCTTTCTCCGGCACGCCGTCCGACACGCGGGCATTTCTGTCCGTTCCCGGATCGCTGCGCCCTATCTTTCCGTCGTCACCACAGCGCCGCATGCGCGCCGGGCTCTCTCCCGCGATTCGGTGGCGCACGCACCCTTCCCCTTCTTCCCTGGAGCAACGCCATGACCGCTGCCGCCCGCACGACCCGAGCCACGGGCAGCCGTCGCACCGACCAGGCGGCCGGCCGGTCGCCGATGGCGCGGATGTCCGACCTGTCGGTCAAGACCAAGGTCCTCGGCGCCGTCTCGGTGACCGCGGCCGTCGCCGCCGGCATCGGCGTCCTGGGCATCTCCGGGATGAGCGCCGCAGCGGACGACGCCGACCGGCTCTACGCCAACAACCTGCAGGGCGCCGTGCAGGCGGCCGCCATGGACCAGTTGCTCAGCGACATGCGCGTCACCGCCCGGGACGCCCTGATCGTGGCGACGCCGGAGGAGACCCGTGCCCGGCTCGCTGCGGTGGAGGGCTACGTGGCGGAGTTCCACGAGGCCCTCGACACCTACGCGTCCGGCACCACGCAGCCGGCCAAGCTGGCCATGATCGACGAGATGACGGCGGACATCGACGCCTACCTGGCCATCCAGACCGACGTGCTCGCACCGATGGCCATCGCGGGCGACGTGCGGAGCTGGGTGACCGCGAACGCGCAGCAGGGAGCGCCCATCGGTGACGAGCTGGCCGGGGACCTGCAGGAGCTGCGCGAGATGGAGCTGCAGGAGGCGGCGGAGGCCAGTGCCGGCATCCGTGGCAGCTACGAGTCGCAGCGGACCCTCACCCTCGCGGTGATCCTGGTCGGCGTCCTCGCCGCCCTCGCGATCGGCTTCGCCGTCGCCACCGGCATCGCCCGCTCCACCCGCAAGGTGCAGGACGTCGCCGTCGGCCTCGCCGCCGGGGACCTGACCCGCTCCAGCGGCCTGACCTCGAGGGACGAGCTCGGCCAGATGGGCCGCGCCCTCGACGAGGCCATGGCGAACCTGCGCAGCGTGCTCGGGACGGTCGCCTCCTCGGCGGATGCGGTGGCGGCGAGCTCGGAGGAGCTGAGCGCGAGCTCGGCGCAGATCTCGGCGGGTGCGGAGGAGACCGCGGCGCAGTCGGGTGTGGTGTCCGGTGCCGCGGAGGAGGTCTCCCGC
>NZ_JBJHAD010000042.1:0-1094 GCF_054050875.1 Blastococcus sp. SYSU DS0541
GATGCGTTGGGGCGGTTGAAGGACCGGGTGGCGAAGGCGTTGTTCGAGCGGATGGGTGCTCGGATGAGCGATCCGTCGCTGGCCGAGGAGCAGTTGCGCGCGCTGGTGCTGCGGGAGCTGGACGAGGTGGTCGAGGCGGAGAAGATCCCGTTGTCGGCCGAGGAGCGGGCGCGGTTGACCGCGGAGCTGGCCGATGACGTGCTGGGGTTCGGGCCGTTGCAGCGGTTGCTGGATGACGCGTCGGTCACCGAGATCATGTGCAACGGGCCGGAGATGATCTACGTCGAGCGCGCCGGCCGACTCGAGCGGGCGCCTGCGCGGTTCGCCGGCGAGGAGCACCTGCGGCGGGTGATCGACCGGATCGTGTCGAAGGTGGGCCGGCGGATCGACGAGTCCTCGCCGTTGGTGGACGCGCGGCTGGCGGATGGGTCGCGGGTGAACGCGATCATCCCGCCGTTGGCGTTCTCCGGGTCGACGTTGACCATCCGCAAGTTCGCCAAGGACCCGTTCAAGGTCGATGACCTGATCGGGTTCGGCACGTTGTCCCCGGAGATGGCCGAGCTGCTGCAGGCGTGCGTGGATGCGCGGCTGAACGTGATCGTCTCCGGTGGTACCGGTACGGGGAAGACGACGCTGCTGAACGTGCTGTCCTCCTTCATCCCCGAGGGCGAGCGGATCGTGACCATCGAGGACGCGGTGGAGCTGCAGCTGCAGCAGGAGCACGTGGTGCGCCTGGAGTCCCGCCCGCCCAACATCGAGGGCAAGGGTGCGATCACCATCCGCGACCTGGTCCGCAACAGCCTGCGGATGCGGCCGGACCGGATCGTGGTGGGGGAGTGCCGTGGTGGTGAGTCGCTGGACATGCTGCAGGCGATGAACACCGGGCACGACGGGTCGCTGTCCACGGTGCACGCGAACTCCCCGCGGGATGCGATCGCCCGGCTGGAGACGCTGGTGCTGATGGCCGGGATGGACCTGCCGCTGCGGGCGATCCGGGAGCAGATCGCCTCGGCCGTCGACGTGGTGGTGCAGCTGACCCGGCTGCGGGATGGCACCCGGCGGGTCACCCACGTCACCGAGGTCCAGGGCATGGA
>NZ_JBJHAD010000043.1:0-642 GCF_054050875.1 Blastococcus sp. SYSU DS0541
CCGCCGAGCTCGGTGTCTCCCGCGCCACCGGCTACAAGTGGTGGGACCGCTGGCGGGAGTTTGGCCTGGCCGGACTGGTGGATCGCCCGAGCCGACCGCACTGCTGCCCACGCCGAACCCCGGTGGCGGTGGAAGAGCAGATCTGTCGACTGCGCCGTGACCGCAGACTCGGCCCGCGGCGGATAGCGGCGATCCTCGGCATCGCCGCCAGCACCGTCTATGCGGTGCTGCGCCGCCACGGCCTGCACAGGCTGACCATGTTCGACCGGCCCACACCCACTCCGATCCGCCGCTACGAACGGGCCCGGCCCGGCGAGCTGGTGCACATCGACGTCAAGAAACTCGGCCGCATCCCCGACGGCGGTGGCTGGCGCATGGGCAACCGAGCCGACTTCCCCGATCGCCGCCGCAAAACCGGCTGGGAGTACGTCCACTCCGCCGTCGACGACCATTCCCGGCTGGCCTACTCCGAGATCCACCCCGACGAGAAGGCCGACACCTGCGCCGGCTTCCTCGACCGGGCCCTGGCCTTCTACGCCGCCCACGGCGCCACGGTCAGCGAGGTGCTCACCGACAACGCCTTCGCCTACCGGCACGGCCGCGCCTGGCGGGAACGACTGGCCGCCCAGGGCATCAAGCACC
>NZ_JBJHAD010000044.1:0-549 GCF_054050875.1 Blastococcus sp. SYSU DS0541
CAGCGCACCGATCTTCTCGGCGAACAGGCGGGTGAACTCCTCGGCCACCGCCCGGTGCACGAAGAACCGCTTCGCCGCGATGCAGGACTGCCCGTTGTTCTGGTTGCGCGCCGTGGTCGCCACCTCCGCGGCGGTGTCCAGGTGCGCCGAGGGCATCACGATGAACGGATCGGACCCACCCAGCTCCAACACCGTGGGCTTGAGCGCATCCCCGGCGATCGCCGCCACCGACTGCCCCGCCGGCCCGCTGCCGGTCAGCGTCGCGGCCACCACCCGATCATCACGCAGCACCCGCTCCACCGTCCCCGAGCCGATCAGCAGCGTCTGGAACACATCCGCCGGGAACCCCGCCCGCCGGAAGCACTCCTCCAGGTACAGCGCGGTCTGCGGCACGTTGCTGGCGTGCTTGAGCAACCCCACGTTCCCCGCCATCAACGCCGGCGCGGCGAACCGCATCGCCTGCCACAACGGAAAGTTCCACGGCATGACCGCCAGCACCACACCCAGGGGCTGGTGCACCACGAACGCCCGCTCCGCCCCCACCGCCGC
>NZ_JBJHAD010000045.1:0-519 GCF_054050875.1 Blastococcus sp. SYSU DS0541
GGGGGCGGTGTCGACGCCCATGAGGACGACGAGGGTGCCGCGGAGGCGGCCGAGGGCGGGCCAGTCGACGAGGGATGCGGGGTGGTCGGGGGGCAGGTGGCCGGAGACGACGACGAACTCGTGGGTGAGGCCGCGGTGGGTGACGGGGATGCCGGCCAGGGCGGGGACGGCGACGGCGCTGGTGATGCCGGGGACGACCTCGACGGGGATGCCGGCGGCCGTGCAGGCCTGGAGCTCTTCGAAGCCGCGGCCGAAGACGAAGGGGTCCCCGCCCTTGAGGCGGACGACGCGGCGGCCGGCGCGGGCGTGGGTGATGAGGAGGTCGTTGATGGTCTCCTGGGCCATGGAGCGGCCGCGGGGGAGTTTGGCGGCGTCGATGATCTCGACCTCGGGGGGCAGGGAGGCGAGCAGGGGTTGGGGGCCGAGGTGGTCGGCGAGGACGACGTCGGCGGTGGCCAGGGCCTGGCGGCCGCGCACGGTGATCAGCCCGGGGTCACCGGGACCCCCACCCACCAGCAC